>CACZIV010000121.1 GCA_902781305.1 Pseudoselenomonas ruminantium | reverse complement strand
CACCGTGGGTTCGAATCCCACCCTCTCTGCCATTGAGATTAAAGGGCTCGCGCGTTTTTGTGCGGGTCTTTTTTGCTGTCTGTTTTTCGCGTTCAGCGGGTTTAGCGTATACAGTATTTTGCCGTCAAAGGGCGCTTAGGGCTATTTCGCCTGCATTTTTGCAGGCGCGATAGTCCTCTTTTTTATGCGCCAGTTGCGGACATCTTAGCCAGCTGACCGGTCAAATTTTAATGAAAGAAACTGGTCAAGTTCACCGTATCTTGCGCTTTGGTTTTTCCTGTCCCAGGCTGACGATATTTTTCGCGTCCCCGTCGAGCCAATGGCTGACGGCGGCTTTGGCCTCCTCGTCGATATGGGTATAGATATCCATGGTAATCTGGATGGTCGAATGGCCGAGCTGCTCCTGAATATCCTTGAAGTCAAACTGTCCCGACGCCTTCATGCGGCTGGCCATATCGTGGCGCAGCATATGGAAGGTGGTCTTGATGCCCAGTTTGCGGCGGATATTGCAAAAGTCCGAGGAAAATTTAGCAGGATTGATGTATTTCCCGTTTTCCCCGGTAAACACGAGGTCGGGGTGCTCCCAGTGCTCTGCCTGCAAGCGTTTGGCGGCCTGCATGGCCTTGTAGCGGGAAAGCTCCTGACAAAGGGCGGCGGGAATAAAGGTCAAACCAGCTCGTGAGCCAGTTTTTGACCGTCAGATGGTCAGCGGTCAGCGCGCCCGGATTGGCGTATTTGAAGCTTAGTTCCGTGAGCGCCGCCCGCGCCTCCTTCTGCGTCCTGCGCAACACCACTATGCCCGCCGTCCTCGTCGAAACCGGCTTTATCGACAGCGAGGACGTAAACCTCCTCACCCGCCACGGCGACGACATAGCAAGAGCCCTTGCCCGGGGCGTGACGGATTACGCAAATTTTCTTGCCAGTGCGTAGGTGAGGTGGTATAATAAAGCTACAAATGGAGTAATGATGGTAGCCCACTGGGTTCACCGATAAAAGAGTCTGCAGCTTGGTAACCTGCGAGACTCTTTTATTTTGCCTGAATAGAGAAAAGGTGCTGTGATGAAATGCGAAATCATTTTATCCACGCACCAACTCTTACTTTATATGAAATGCTGTCTAATCCTTGAATGTCACACTGATGCCTTATTCAGCGATTGGACACAGATTTTTCGCTTTCTGCCGAAATTTACTCAATCTGACAAACATCTTGCTTTGCCACCTCCTTTTCGATAAACTATATTGAGAACATCTATCAGGAGGAACTTATGATTATACTCATCTTTCCCACCACGAAAATGGAGCCGCTCCCTTGATAATACTGGGGCATCGCGTAAGATATAAAGCCTCTCTTGACAAAAAAGCAATCTGCTGTTTATCCTGTCTATAGACAATGACAACTTCACAATACACTGTCAGAGGATAGCTCATCTGTATTGAAGTAAACACGAAACAAGGAGCATCTTTATGACACTGCGTCATTTCCAAATTTTTCTCTATGTCCACGATGAAGGCGGCATGACCCGAGCCGCCGAAAAACTGCATATTTCCCAGCCCTCGGTGAGTCAGGCCATTCGAGAGATGGAAGAGCATTATGGAACGAAGCTCTTTGAACGGCTGGGCAAGAAGCTTTTTTTGACCGTAGCTGGGGAAGAACTCTTGCAGTATGCCCGTCACATCGCCGGCCTTGTTAACCAGTCAGAATCTGCTATGCAGGATTTTGCTGACGGCTCGCCCTTGCGAATTGGTGCCACACTGTCTGTGGGAGAAAGCATATTTATCCCATTGCTGGACAGATTCCGCAAAATCTGTAGGCAGCGGGTATACTCGTACATTCACAATACTGCTACTTTGGAAAAAGCCCTGCTGAATGATGAATTGGATTTGGCCCTGGTAGAGGGAAACATACATTCTCCCTATCTGAAGGAACATCCCTTTATGGCCGATGAACTGGTATTCCTGGCTGCTCCCCATAATCCTATCCCTCGTACTATTTCCGACCTGTCCCAAATGCCTTTCATTACCCGTGAAGTAGGCAGCGGCACTCGGGAACTCTTTACGCGTATTATGACGGAACAGGGTATAAAACCTAAGATAATCGGCACCTACAATAATTCCGAAAGCATAAAGCAGGCGGTCATGGCAGGTTTTGGTATAGCTGTGCTGTCAGAACGGGTTGCCAACCATGAACTTGCTGCAGGCAAGCTGAGCAAGTTTGACATTCCAGGCATTTCCTTTACACGGACTTTTCGGATTGTCTGCCATGTCAATAAATATCAGACGCCAGCCCTGGAGAATTTCATTGACCTTTGCGGCAATTTTGATGATTATCATAGGTTATAACCTATGATAATCATCAAATCATAGTATTTTACAATTTACCCAGCAAATGTTAGGATGTTTCCATAATGATATTCGAGGAGGCATCTTAACAAATGAAAAAAGAACACATACGCGGTATTTTGCTGGCGTTGGTCATTGCCATACCAGCCTGGCTTTTGGGCAAGCAGTTTCCTATTATCGGCGGGCCGGTATTTGGCATCCTGCTGGGCATGCTGCTGGCTGGAATAAAGCGCCCCACGGCCTTAGAGCCTGGCATCGCCTTTACAGGCAAAAAGATACTTCAATACGCCATTATCCTGTTGGGTTTTGAGATGAACCTCTTTCATGTGCTAGACATTGGCAGCCAGTCCTTTTCCGTCATGATATTTACCCTGCTAACAGCATTTATGGTAGCCTTGGTGGTAGGCAAAATGCTGCATCTTGACCGCAATACCACCACCCTTATTGGCGCAGGTACGGCCATCTGCGGCGGCTCAGCTATTGCAGCGGTTGCTCCCGTTATTGGTGCCAAGGACAAGGACATCGCCTTTTCCATCTCCACCATTTTTCTCTTCAACGTTCTGGCTGTATTTATTTTCCCCTTTTTGGGCCATCTGATGAATATGTCTGACCTGGGCTTTGGCATGTGGGCCGGGACAGCGGTAAACGATACTTCCTCCGTGGTAGCTGCGGGGTATTCTTATAGCGAAGCAGCTGGCGGCCTTGCCACCATTGTAAAACTCACCCGAGCTCTGATGATTGTTCCGGTCTGCCTGATTTTTGCCCTGCTGATGGCACGGGAAAAATCAAGCAGTGGTGCTGGCTTTAACTTCAAAAAGATTTTTCCCTGGTTTATCCTGTGGTTTGTAGTGGCTTCCATTGTCAACACCACCGGCATTCTGCCGGAAGCACTCTCGCAAGCACTGGGCACCTGGGGCAGATTCGCCATTGTCATGGCCATGACGGCCATTGGCCTGAACACCCGGCTCGGGGAACTGGTAAAGCATGGCTTAAAGCCCATTTTCCTGGGGCTTTGCTGCTGGGCAGCGGTGGCCTGCATGTCCCTGCTGATACAGTATCTGATTGGTATTGTATAA
>CACZIV010000120.1 GCA_902781305.1 Pseudoselenomonas ruminantium | reverse complement strand
GAAGGCTCCAACAAGGGCTTCTATACCTATCCCAGCATTAACTTCAACCTGGATTCCACCGGTTATCCCGTGAACCGCGATCTGTGGCCGTGTGTGCTGAGCAAGGAAATGCCTGCCATCATCTCCGATTGGAGCGAGCACATGAACGGCGCGCTCACCAGCATCGAAGCCATGGTGAAAAACGGTCTGATTGTAAAGACCATTAACCAGGCAGTGTTCTCTACCGAGGAGCCCCTGCAGATGGATGCCATGCTTCAGCAGAAGGCCAGCCAAGTCGGTTCTGTCATCAGCGAATACAGCTGGAAGATGGTGCTGGCTGCCAGCGAAGCGGAGTTTAATACCCTGCGGGATGAAATGATCCAAAAGGCCAAGGGCCTGGGCTATGACGATGTGGTCGCTTTCGGCGTGCAGCAGGTGGAGCAGCTGTTCCGTGCCCGTACCGCCATGCTGGAAGACTTGAGCAAATAAGATCGTACCCTGCCGCAGCCTCTTGCAGAAGGCTGCGGTTTTTGTGTAATGAAAACCCCCGGATCGTCCGGGGGATTAAAAAAGGCTTATGCTGGTGAATAAAAAACTCCTGATGCCAAACACCACGCTCTGCCAACTGTGATGACAGCAAAAAGAGATCGTTAGAAAGACTAACGATAGGAAGATGATATCACAAAAAAGGATAAAAACAAACAATAAGATTGATAAAAGAGAACCAATAGTTGCTAAATGAGAAGAAAAAAGAAGGCCCAAAGCGCATGCAACAACCTTACGCAATTGACAGAACTTATTTGCGCCTGCGAGGGCGCGAGCGAGGAATCGAGGGCTATGCCCGCATATGAAAAGCCCCCGGCTTTGCCGGGGGATCATTACTCTGTGTATTAACATAAAAAAGGAGGACAATCCATGCATCTTTTTGAACCCACCTTTGAGTCCCTTTCCACGCATGACTATCCCGCCTGGTTCCGTGACGCTAAATTGGGCATATGGAGTCATTGGGGTCCACAAAGCGTTCCCATGTGCGGGGATTGGTATGCACGAAACATGTACATTCAGGGCACCCCTCAATATCTGTACCATCTTCGGCATTATGGGCACCCCTCTCAATTTGGCTACAAGGATATTTGTTCCCTGTGGAAGGCGGAACAGTTTGACCCTGATAGCTTGATGGATCGATACGTGAAAGCGGGAGCCCGGTATTTTGTTGCCCAAGCGATGCACCACGACCATTTTTTCAACTACGATTCTGCACTGAATCGGATGAACAGCTTGCAGATTGGGCCGAAAAAGGACATCGTGGGTTTGTGGAAGAAAGCAGCAGAGAAGCGCGGACTGCCCTTTGGCGTCAGCGAGCACCTGGGCGCTTCCTTCAGTTGGTGGCGCGTGAATAAGGGCTGTGACGCCACAGGGCCGTATCAGGGAATTCCTTACGACGGTACCGACCCCGCCTGGCAGGATTTCTATTATGATAATTATGAACACACCGGGGAACATATCGGAGAATTCCCGCCTTGGTATACGCCTAACCAGAAATTTCATCAGTACTGGAAAGATTGCATGACCGAGCTCATCGACAAATATTCACCTGATCTATTATACACGGATGGAGCATTGCCTTTTAATGATCAGTGGCTGGAGGATGACTTGCCCTATGTGCTGGATGATCGGTACAGAGAGGGGTTGGAGGTGGTTGCTTATTTATACAACCGCTCCATCAAAATCCATGGTGAAAACCACGCCGTATATACACAGAAATGTCGTTATGAGGACGTATACCGGGTAGGCGTGCTGGACATGGAACGCAGCCTGTTGAAAAAAGCCAGCAAATATCCGTGGCAGACTGATACCTGTATTGGCGGATGGTTTTATGATGCGAAGGCGTCTTATAAAACGCCGAAAGAAATCATCGATATGCTCGTTGATGTTGTTGCGAAAAACGGATGTGTTCTGCTCAATATATTGCAGCGCCCGGATGGTACCATTGACAAAGAAACGGAGTTTATTCTTGATGAAATGGCAAAGTGGTATGAGATAAATGGAGAAGCAATTTATGCTTCCCAGCCATGGAAAACTGTTGGAGAAGGAGATACTGTTCTGGATTTCAAAGATTACCATGAAGATGCCGCCGCATGGAAGAACGACGATATCCGCTATGTATGCAGGGATCATATCGTGTATGCATTTTTAATGGGGGCCAAAGGGGACACAACCGCCATTCTGCGCAATTTCAATGAAGGCGAAAATGTGAGCTCCGTGCGCCTTCTGGGGGTTGGGGAATTGACCTTTAACCATTGCTTTGGCGTATTGACAGTTCCTTTGCCAGAAATTTTACCTACAAAATATATTCCTTGTTTGGCAATCACACTGAAAGATGCGTAAAGCACAACCCTTCCAAGCCCACACTGCTAACGTAGCCCGAGCAGGAAATTAAATCTCCTACACCAG
>CACZIV010000119.1 GCA_902781305.1 Pseudoselenomonas ruminantium | reverse complement strand
TCAGTTTATATATGGGGAGAATTGTTAAAAAATGAAAATTGTTGTAACAGGCGGTGCCGGATTTATCGGTGGCAACTTTGTTTATTATATGTTGAAAAAGCGTCCGGAAGATACGATTATCTGCTTGGATAAGCTGACCTATGCAGGAAATATGGAAACCATGGCTGAAGCCATGAAAAATGACCATTTTAAGTTTGTACGTGCAGATATTGCTGACCGTAAGGCTGTGTACGAGCTGTTTGAAACGGAAAAGCCGGATATTATCGTGAATTTTGCGGCAGAATCTCATGTAGACCGTTCCATTGAAAATCCGGAAATCTTCCTGCAGACCAATGTTATCGGTACGAGTGTGCTGCTCGATGCATGCCGAAAGTATGGGATTAAGCGCTATCATCAGGTGTCTACAGATGAAGTTTATGGGGATTTGCCGCTGGACAGACCAGACTTGTTCTTTACGGAGACAACGAACCTGCATACGTCCAGTCCGTATTCGGCTTCCAAGGCTTCGGCAGATTTGTTGGTGATGGCTTACCATCGCACGTACAAGGTGCCGGTGACGATTTCCCGCTGCTCGAATAATTACGGCCCCTTCCATTTCCCGGAGAAGCTGATTCCTCTGATGATTATCAATGCGCTTTCGGATAAGAAACTGTCGGTCTATGGTGATGGCCTCAACGTTCGTGATTGGCTCTATGTGGAAGACCACTGTGCGGCAATCAATCTTATTCTGGAAAAGGGCAAGGTCGGTGAAGTCTATAATATTGGCGGCCATAATGAACGGGCTAATATTGATGTAGTTAAGACTATTCTCAAACAGCTGGGCAAGGGCGAAGATTTGATTGAATACGTTGGTGACCGCAAGGGACATGACCGCCGTTATGCTATTGACCCGACTAAAATTCATAACGAGTTGGGCTGGCTGCCGGAAACGAAATTCGAAGATGGCATCAAGGCCACAGTGCAGTGGTATTTGGATAACCGCCAGTGGTGGGAAGGAATCATCAAAAAGATGAACTGATTGCACTTATCGTAATTTAGGAGTGGTAGTTATGCATATTTTGGTTACTGGTGGAGCTGGTTTCATAGGTTCACATTTGGTTCGGCAGTTATTGGATGCCAAACATACAGTTGTAGTATTAGATAATATGTCAACTGGAGCATTGGAACATTTGTCTGGTCTGGATGTAGTACTATGGAAGCGCGATGTGCGCGATAGTGATATTGTTCAGCAGATTGTTTTTGAAAACTTTGATGTCATTGTACATTTAGCAGCGCAGACTATGGTGGATGTGTCGATCAAGGAGCCGGTTTTTGATGCATCTGAGAATATTATGGGAACATTGAATATATTAGAAGCCGCCAGACAGTGCGGGGCACGGGTTATCTTCGCCTCGACAGCAGCAGCTTATGGTGATGTAGCAGAAACGGATTTGCCAGTCAAGGAATCGCAAGCGCTGCATCCCCAGTCATTCTATGGATTGACCAAAGTTGGAGCTGAGAAATACCTGCAGCTTTATCACGATATTTATGGTCTTGATTATGTTGTATGTCGGTTTGCTAATGTATATGGTGAACGCCAAGGAGATAAAGGCGAAGGCGGCGTAATAAGTATCTTTGCTAAACGTATTGCGGCTGGTGAGGATATCACGATTTTTGGTGATGGAGAGCAGACCAGGGACTTTATTTATGCTGGCGATATTGCACGAGGAATCTGTAAGGCGATTACGACGGAGCATGTTAATGCGGTATATAACCTTAGTACGCAGACAGAAATTAGTCTTTTGCATTTGGTAAAAGTGATGAGCGATATTATGGGAGAAAAGATTGAACCTCATTTTGATGTGCCGCGAGAAGGGGATATCTATCGTTCTGTTCTTAGCAATGAGAAGGCTGCACTATATTTAGATTGGAAACCAGAATGTTCCTTAGAAGAGGGACTGGAAAAAACATTGAAATATTTTACAGGGCGCGTTGAATAAACGAGCGCTTTGTAACAGGATAACCTTTCACCAAAGGTGCATGGAAAATGGGGCTGCTAAAACAGCCCTATTTGTGATAGTGCGCCCGCAAAAGGGATGGATTGGTGTCTGTGAGGAAATATGATTCATGATTGAGGTCAATAATAAATTGCTCGAATGGCGCGAGTTTTATGGATATAAACAAAGACAGGTTGCGGAAGCTATAGGCGTCAATCGTGCGACATATGCGAATTATGAATGTGGCAGGCGTACTCCGGACATAGATGGGCTGGTCAAGCTGGCCAGGTTCTATAGGATTTCTCTTAACGAGTTGGTTGGTTGTAATACAAGTGGATCGGATAACCTGGGTTTGTTGCCTCGTGACAGGCAGCTGTTAGAGCATTTTCATCAGTTATCTGACACAAAGCAAAAGGCCTGTTTAGCCCATGTGAAGCTTGATGTAGAGTTGGAATTGGAATTTCGTGACAAAGAATGAGGGAGTCTGCTATATGCGTATTTTTGCAGATGAAGGAGAATTGATAGAAAAATACAGACGATTGTCAGACGAAGGCCGGGCGCGTATCAGCAGCCAGATTGAATGTGAACTGCGCATCGATGCAGAGGTTGCTGCCAAGCGGCAGGAAAGTCAGCGCAAG
>CACZIV010000118.1 GCA_902781305.1 Pseudoselenomonas ruminantium | reverse complement strand
GCCGGTAGCCAACGTAACGATTGAACATAAGTTCGCTCCCAGCAAGATGGACCCGGTGTTCAATCCGCAGCTGACCTTCGTCAGCGATGCGTTCCGCAGCCAGGCCATGAAAGAAATCAGCGCCATGGGCGGGGCCAAGGGACTGCAGGGCATTAACGATAAGCTCAGCAGCCAGTACCGCACGTTGGAAAAGACTTTGGACTTGAAAGATTCGCCCATGGCCAAGAAAAATGGCTTCACCAAATTCCGCAATGACGATTTGCAGATTATGCTCGAAGTCAACAAGGAACCGGCCATGAAGGGCTCTTTGAAACTGGCCAACTCTGCCAGCGATGCCTTTATCCTGCAGTATTATGAGGAAGTCGATAAGGTTAAGGCAGGCTTTGGTCATAAACTCACGCAGAAAGAGTGGGAGCAGGTGGCAAAGGTCAAGGACGTGTACGGCGATGTGCTCTTTACGGCACCTTCTGTTGCCGTGAACGTAGCCCATCCCCTGCTGGCAGAAATGAATAAAGAACTCAAGACAGATGGGCGCAAGTTCACCTTCCTCTGCGGTCATGACTCCAATATTGCCAGCGTACTGGCGGCTTTGGATGTAGAGGAATACGAACTGCCCAACAGCATTGAGAAAAAGACGCCCATTGGCTCCAAACTGGTCATTGAAAAATTTGCAGGCAAAGACGGCAAGGAATATGCTGCCTTTAGCCTGGTGTATCAGACCACGGAGCAGCTTCGTGACCGCACGGCATTGACTTTGGACAATCCGCCGGAAATTTTCCCGCTGCATCTTAAAGGCTTGCAGCAAAATGCTGATGGTCTGTACCTGTTCAAGGATGTGCAGCAGCGCTTCCAGCAGGCGATTGATGCCTATGACAAACTGCCCCAGGATACAGCTGGACAGAAAGTTGCCTGATAAAGAAAAATATAACGTAAACAGGCGCTGTGATGAAATGCGAAAGCATTTTATCCACAGCGCCTTTTTATTGCATGATTTTGTATCTTATACCGTTGTAATCTAAAAAAGGCGCAATGCCCCTTTCCCCATAGAACAGCGCATTGTCTGTTTATGCGGTTAATTTTGCGCGATTGATTTTATTATGGTACTTATAAAGATTATGCCCTATAGAAACAAGGAAAATCTCTAGTCTTACCTGTTCCATGCCTTTTCTTACGACTCGTTTATACCAGCGGTCATATTTCATTATGCCAAAAGTACCTTCTGATTGAATGGAGCGATTCATTCTCAGCAGTGCTCCGTGGATGCTTTCCAAGTTATCCACAACTTCTTGATGCATTGAGGTAAGTTCCTGATTTAAGTGTACAGTCTTATTTTTGTCGGTTTTTTTGCATTTTGACGCATAGGGACAGCCGGAACAATCCTCACAGCGATAAACTTCTTCCTGCCGACCGTACTTGTTCCCTCGTACGTTTTGGCGATATAGGAAGTGAAAGGCTTTGCCGGCAGGGCAACGAAGTATGCCATCCTCGTCAATCTTGAAATTTACGGTGCGAAAAGGGTCATCCCTATACTTTTTGTCCGTGGTTTCCTTTTTGAACATGGGAAATTTCATATATTTCTCCATGCCTTTTTGCTCACAGTAAATGTAGTTGTTGTATGAACCATAGCCTGCATCGGCAACGGGGTATTTCGGATAGAAGCCATAAAGCTTATGAAACTGCTCGATTAAAGGAACGAAACAATCCATGTCGGAACGGTAGTGATTAACATCTGCCACCGCAATGTATTCGTCTGCCACGCCAAACTGAACATTGTAGGCAGGGAGCAGCTGGTCGTTGCACATATAATCTTTTTTCATCCGCATAAAGGTGGCGGATGTGTCCGTTTTGGAATAGCTGTTTCTGCCATCCCCGCAGGTGTCCAGTTTCTCAACATATTCGCTCAGCTGGTTTTTATATTCCTGAAGGCGCTCAAAATGACGTTGCTGAGGCGTCTTATGATGGCCTCGCCCGTGAACAAAGTTGTTTTCATCGATATTCTGTATTTTGGTATATCGGTCTATTATCTCATCCAAATAGTCAGGAACATATTCCGTGTTTGTTTCGATTTTGATTCCAAAGCCAGCCAGCTCGTCGTTGATTTCGTCCAATAGCGCTGTGATTTTGGCAAAAAGACGGTATCTGGACTTTTCTGTTGCCTTGCGCCATACCCAGCTGTATTTATTGGCGTTAGCCTCAAATTTTGAGCCGTCAATATACAGGTGGCTTAGGTCGACATGCTGTTCGGCAAATATTTTTTTGTTGATATCACTGAACAATTCTTCCACTGACGGTTTTAGTACTTCGTTGATAAAATAGCCGAAGGTCCGGTAAGATGGTGTTTTGTGTTCCATGAGATACATGAAACGCAGGTTGATCTTGCAGTTATCCTCCAACTCGCGCAGTGAGATATAACCGTAGGTCATGAATCCGAATAGCACTGTTTTCAGCATGCTGGCCGGGTTGTACCTGATGCGCCCGGCAACATGAGCCGGAATCTGATTCAGATACTTCTCCAAGTCGATTTCCTCCATAAATCGGTCGAAAACCAGCACCGGATCACAGATATCCAGATAATCTGAAATAAATATTGGCAAAACAGCCTGTTTTGGTTTAGAATGATTGGTGGTTAAAGTTTTCATGTGGTATGTAAATTTTACCACAAAAGGCGGGCCGCCGACTATTTCTAGTCAGCGGTCCGCCTTTGTTATTGGAGATGAACTGCTCCCCGTCAAGAGGACAATAAAAAAATATAAGATTTCTTTGGTCGACAGATTTGTCTGTCGGCCTTTTTTATGCGGCTAAATACAAGGTGT
>CACZIV010000117.1 GCA_902781305.1 Pseudoselenomonas ruminantium | reverse complement strand
AGTCTTGATGTGCATAGGCTGGTCTTCGTCTTTCCAAGCACCGAAGCCGTCAACCACGGCATCAAAACCTAACAGGTCTTCCTTGCTCAAATCCATGATATCCTTCTTCACAAATTTTGCTGCGCTGGACTTATTCTCCTCTCCACGGGCAAAAGCCGTAACCTCAAAGCCCCTTTCCTGCGCTTCCTTGACCACCTTCTGGGCAACACGACCATTAGCTGCTACAACTGCGATTTTCATCATAAACATCCTCCTCAAAATGTTATACTGCACATGTAAACTTTTAACTTACATGTGCAGTATAACATTCACCCTATAAGTTGTCAATACTTTTGTTACAAGTATTTCAAAAATCAATATCCGTCATGCTTTTCAGTCCTGTCTAATGAATACCCATATTAGACAGCCTCTCACCTATATAAGTATTTCTTCTCCAGCTTGGCCAGAGTTCCGTCCATTTTCAGTTCAGCCAAGACAAAGTTAATGTAGTTCAAAAACTCCTGGTCGCCTTTTTGCATGAGTATGCCGCAGGAATGGCGGGTGAAGGGCGCTTTCATCAGCGGAGCTGCGAGTTTGTCATTCAGTTCGATATAACGGGCGGCCTCCACGGTTTCCGTTATCATGATGTCAGCGTTGCCCTCTGCTACCTGCCGGGGAATGTCGGCATTTTCCTGATGGACAATCAGCTTGGCATGTTTAAGGTGCGCATGAGCAAATTTTTCATTGGTGCCGCCGGGATTAATCATAACACGCACCTCCGGCTTGTCAATGTCGGCAAGGCTTTGATATTTCTTGGCATCAGTTTTCCGGCACAAAATCGTTTTGCCGAAAGCCCCTTCGCCGTAGGCATCCGACATGGCCATGGTCTTGGCTCGTGCATAGTTTCGGGAGATACCGCACAGGGCTATGTCGAATTTTCCGGCCAATGTATCTGCGGTAAGCGTAGGCCAACTCGTAGGCACATATTCGATTTTCACGCCCAGAGAGTCAGCAATCAACTGCGAGAGTTCCGCATCAATACCTTCGTATACACCCGTCTTAGGATTCAGGTATGACATGGGAATGTAATCGCCATCTCTATATTACCGTTTTTTCCCTGTGAAATTTGCTAAAAAGTTCCGCAAAGCCACAAAAACCACACGGGGCAAGGCTTTAAGCTAACGAGAAGAAAGGGCATTTGCCCCCCATTTTGATTGACATTTCCCTCAACTCATTTTATTATACGACTAAGAAATCTTAAAGCTGTGTAATTGGGGCAACGAAAATCGCCCCGCGAAGTGAGGCTGACATGAGAAAAACAACTGCTAAAAAATTATTGGACAGCATTTTACTGTGCCTGTTCTTTGCAGAACTGGGGGGAATGTTCCTGCCGCATCCAGTGCATGAGGTGCTTGGCTGTTTGTTTATCGCCTTGATTGTTCTGCACAATATCAAGAATCATTATTTCTATACGCATTTCCTTGCCGGCACATACTCGCCCCTGCGCCTGGCGAACAATATCAGCATTATCCTTTTCGCCGCGAGCCTCATCATCCTCCCCCTCTCGGGTATGGTGCTTTCCCAGTATCTGTTTCCGTGGTTCAGTTTGGCAAGTACATGGAACTGGCGCTCCCTTCATCTGGGCGCAGCCATCGGCGCATTGGTTCTGCTGTTTGTCCATCTGCTGCTTCATGCCAGACGATATATACACGGAAGAGTGTTTTTCGGTCTAGCAGGAACGGCGTTCGTGCTGGCAGCAGTCGGAATTTTCGGTATGCCCTACCTTGACCGTTGGTATCATCAGGTATATGTAGAAAAAAATGCCGTTATTGCCGGAGACAAGGTTTCGATTCCCGGACGTGTACTGACAGTATATTTCAGCCGTGTGGGCAATACGAATTTCCCGTCCGATGTAGATGCTGTATCCGGGGCCTCCATTATGAAGGATAGACATGAAATCATCGGCAACGCCGAGATGATTGCCTATATGGTGCAGGATGCGGCAGGCGGCGATATTTTCGCCATTCAAACAGAAAAAAACTATCCCGCCGACTATGGAGAAACCACCAAGGAGGGAAAACGGGAACTAGAAAGCGGCAAAGCCCCCACATTAAAGGAACCTTTGCCGCAGATGGAAAATTACGATGTGATTTTTCTTGTTTACCCACTTTGGTGGAATACGCTGCCAATGCCCGTAGAAGGATTCCTGAAGCAATACGATTGGACAGGTAAGATACTGGTGCCTATTGTGACCCACGGAGGCGGCGGCACGGACGAGAGCCTGGAAGCAGTCCGGAAAGCAACACAGGCAAAAATCCCCGAAAACTATCTGGATATCTACAGCAGCGATATTCCGGCTGCAAGGCAGAAAATAACGGACTACCTCAATGACATCAGCAAGTTCTCTGCGCCATAGGAGTTGTCTGGCTCTCAGCGCAGGGACACCATGTTACTTCCTAAAATGTCCGCGAATTTATCGGTTCGGTAAGCTGCCCAAAGGGAGAACAAATCCGCCAGCGAATATCCACCCAGATAATAGAGTTTGCTTTCGTCCTGACAGAGCTTTAGGATTTAGGGATGCTGCAACCTGGATGGTCAGGCATCTTTTATTCCCAACCTCAATAAGCGATTTTACAGCTTCATGACTGCTCAAAATATGCTATAATGATTTCAGTTATGTAATGAGGAGAATGTTATGCTACAAGAAACCACAGGCTATATCATTTGCCGTACAGCTCGCAAGATTCATCAGTTCATGACAAAAGTATTAGCCGATTATGACATCACCCCAGACGCGCTTGGAAAAAGACAAAAACAGCACCAAAGCTTTGGTGGACAGACTGATAAAAAAAGAATTATTGACCCGTCAAAAAGATGACAGCGATAAACGGTTCTATAAGCTGCAAGCCACCCCCGCTGGTATCTTTCTCACCAAGGAACTGGCAAAACTTGACTATGACTTTATGCGGGAAACCGAATCCGGGCTTACAGACGAGGAATTAACCAGCTTTACAAAAACCCTCACTAGACTGGAAGAAAAAATCACGGCTAAGCTGTGATTTTTTTCTTGACAATAGTATGTCAACGTACTATTGTATTAGTATGTTAACATACTAATACAAGGAGGCATCTAATGATGAATTTCTATTCACCTATTTCCAGAAAAAACTTTCTCAAAGGCAGTCTGGCTCTAACCGCCGGCTTGTTATTGGGTGACCCACAGGCATTCGCTGCATCCACAGAATATCCCCATTCGCCGGAGGAAGCTACCGGTGAAACAGCCATGCACTATTTATTTGACCGCACGCCCATCGAACCCGCGCAAGTCTTTGACAACCTTTTCTACATTGGCTCCATCTCCGTAGCTCAATTTGTGGTGCGCACCAGTGAAGGTCTTATCATGATTGACTCCGGCTGGGATGAACAGGATGCAGACTATGCCGCCGCCAGCATGAAAAAGCTAGGCTTATCCCCTGCCGACACCCGCTATATTCTCCTTACCCACGGCCACAGCGACCACTATGGTGGTGCCCAGTTCTTCAAGAATAAATATGCACCGCAGGCAAAAATCGGCATTAATATCATTGACAGCAACTGGTATTCGGTAATTCCCGCTCAAAATGCTTTTTCCGGCGTACGTCCCCATATTGACATTGAGCTGAATGACCGTCAAATCATAACCTTAGGCGACACAAATATTTTCCTCGTACTCACCCCCGGTCATACCCCGGGTTGCCTATCCATGATTGTCCCAGTCACCGACCATGGCGAAAAACATCATGTGGCCATTTGGGGCGGCACCGGCACACCAGCCAATCTGGAAATGAATTACCTCTATCTAAGCGCAGTAAACTACTTCGCCAAATACACCGCTGATTTCCAGGTTGATGTAGAAATGAGCGCCCATGGCTGGGTAGACGATACCTTTCCCCGTCTGGAAAAACTCAAACACCGCCGCCCTGGCCAGCCCCATCCCTTTGTTATCGGTCAGAAAAAATACCGTAAGTATGAAGATGTCTTCCGGAAAATGGCACAGGAGGCCATTAAAAAATACCAACAGTGATACGCCTGCCATTAGAAAAAAGCTTTTTCCATATGAATATGCGGGCAGCCTTCATCAAGGTATTCATCACCACTAGCAGTATATCCTAATGCTTCATAGAATGGTCGTACCCTTACCTGTGCCGATAGTTCCAAAGCCGGAATGCTGTTCTTTTTTATCCACGCTTCCACCTTACGCATAATGAGACTGCCATATGATTGGCCGCGATATTTCTTTCGAATGGCTAATCTACCTAAAGTGTACTTGCCGTTATCTTTTGACGGGAAAACACGGCAGCATCCGGCAATTTCACCATCTACATACAGCAGATAGTGATCTGCGATTTCATCAATATCGTCGAACTCATCATGAAAACCTTGCTCTTCAACGAACACTTCCTGACGAACCATCATAGCATCCGGATGAAGCAAATTGCTTACTACCACCTCTGTCATATCAAATATTGTCTCCTTTCACAGCCATTACGCTTTAAGCAAAAGTGATATAATAAATTTCCTTGTCACTTTGCCCTAGCCATGGCTGTTTTTGTCCGCCTTTAACGCGGCTGAACTTAGAAGCCATGCAAAGGCTCTCGCTGTCCGAATCTCCGACTCCTTAAAATGCCCGCCTGTATTCCATTCCAGCGTACAGTTAAGCCCCTGCTCCTTCAGCCATGCGCAGCCATCCCGGATGCAACCGCCCACACTAGCCATAACCGCATTCTTAGTCTTTTCTTCTTTATCGCCAAGGCTGAGGTATACGTTTGGGCATTTAATCGCCGTGCTCTTCATGTAGTCAACAAACCTCGGAAACCAGATAGATGGTGAAGCAGCAGCAATGCCCGCAAATTTATCGGTTTGGTAAGCTACCCAAAGGGAGAACAGAGCCGCCAGCGAATATCCGCCTAGATAATAGATTTTGCGCTCGTCCTGACAGAGTTTCAGGATTTCGGTCAACAGTTCTCCTGCGCCATCGCCAAAATCAGCCTTTCCCCAAACCGCAGGTGCCGACCACGGAGATAAATCATGGTTCCAGCTATCCACCTTGACGGCCAGCAAGCGAAATTCTTTGCCGGATAGCCTCTGAATTTCTGCCACTTCAGCATCCATACCTGCTATATCATGGTCATCCACAGGCTGAACGAGCGTAATGACCGCATGGGGATTACCATATTCGTAAGTAACCATTAGCCAGCCTCCTAAAATTTCGTAGCAAAAACACCGAACATTGGCGTTTCACCGTAGAGCAGCCGCTCTTTATCATCCCAAAGCCTATCCGTCACATCAAATTCTGTATGCACGTCGCCAAAGCCCATGTTACGCAGTAGCTCTACATCCCAATAGGGACGTTTTGTTCCACTGAGGGGCAGCTGCAACGGGTCAAAAGGCTCGGTTATATCCGCTGCAGAATCCAGAGCATCTCCATACTGGCGTAAGCATTCTTCCCGCCGGTCTTCTGCCCGTTTTGCCATAGCTTCATCAAAAAGGGGCATATTCCAGTTGGCATCAAAGAGCAGCAGGCGTCCACCTGTCCGCAGCATCCGCTGGCATTCCTCATATACCTGCCATGGATTCGATAATGTCCAGGTTACATTACGGCTCACAATGGCATCGAAGGAATCATCTGGAAACTCCGGATGATTGATATCCTTTTGCTGTAACGTGATTTCGATGCCTGCGCTTTCAACCAACTGCCTTGCCTGAGCCAACATCCCCTCTGAACAATCCACGGCCGTTACTTCGTAGCCCATTTGGGCCAAGATAATGGAAAAAAATCCGGGGCC
>CACZIV010000116.1 GCA_902781305.1 Pseudoselenomonas ruminantium | reverse complement strand
AATGGGGATTTTATAAGATGATAAGGATAAATTGGATGAAAAGGAAGTGTGAAAATTGAACGGACAAGAAACAATTGCCGGAGTGATTCGTAAGCTCTTAAAGCGGGTTTTTATCATGGTGGTGGCTGTGGTGGGCATTGTGGGATTCAGCCTGTACCTGTTCACCAGCTATGTGGCACTGGTAAATGATGCCGGTGTTGTGCGTGGCGGCAGTCAGCGTATTGTGAAGCAGGTTTTAGCAGGAGCGGATGCCAGCAAGACTACCGCCAAGATTGAAGGTCTGCTTTCCGGGATGGGCAGCCGTATGCATATTGGCAGTTTTCCTGCTAAGCGGGATGAGGTAGAAAAATATTGGCAGGGCGAGGTGAAGCCGGCCATTGCCGAATATCAGCAGTCGAAGAATCCAGCTCACCTGCTGGAAGTCAGTGAGACTTATTTTGACAAGACCAATGCCATGGTGGATGCGGCCCAGACCATGGTGGATGTGATGGCGGTGATTCTCTATATTTTGTTGCTGGCCTTCATTGCTGCAGTTTATCTGGTGCTCAAGCGGGTGACGAACACGTTTGAAGAACGGGTGGTACAGCCCCTGTCTGCATTGGAAGGCAGCGTCAATCAATTGGCACAGGGCCATATGTCGCAGAAATTCAGTTATCCTCGTCAGGATGAAATTGGTGCTTTGTACAAGCTCTTGAACGAAATGCGTCAGGAAATTCTGGGTTATGTCAAGGATATTGAAAAGAATCTGGATACTATGGCGGGCGGCGATTTGGTCAGCACTACGGATATGCAGTACATTGGGGATTATGCACCAATTCAGCAGAATATCAACCATATCCGCCAGACCCTTTGTCAGGAAATGCAGAACATGGGGGAAATGGCCAGCATGGTAGCCGTTAGTGCCGGGGAAGTGTCCAAGGTTTCCCAGAGCCTGGCGGAAGGTGCCATGAGTCAGAATGAAACGGTGCAGGATTTGCAGAATAAGATAGGCGAAGCTATAGAAGAAAACGCCAAAGTGGATACGCTGGTGGACAATGCCTTGTCGGCTCGTATGCAGACAAAGAACAGCATTGCGGCAACGCAGGAACAGATGAATAATGTGGTTGCTGCCATGCAGGAAATCAGCGATGCATCCAATGAAATCCGCTCCATATTGGGCACGTTGGATGAAATCACCGGGCAGACGGCGCTGTTGTCGCTGAATGCTTCCATTGAGGCTGCCAGGGCTGGGGAAGCTGGCCGTGGTTTTGCGGTAGTAGCAGAAAATGTCAGAAAGCTGGCAGAACAGTCGGCGGATTCTACGCAAAATATTCAGTTGCTTATCAGTCGGGCCCTGTCGGCTATTGACAGAGGCACGCAGGTGGTCAATGCCGCTGCTGATTCTCTGGCCAGCACCGGACAGAATACGGAAGTGGTTGACGAAGCCTTCCGCAAGCTGAAAGAACAGAGCGCCGCTCAGCAAGTGAAGATGGAAGCCGTCAATTCCCTGTCCACGGATATTTTGGGCGTGGTTACGGACAACAGCGCTGTATCGGAGGAATGTGCCGCTTCCAGTACGGAACTGTCCAATTTCTCGGATTCTCTGAAAGAAAGCGTGAACAAGTTCCGCACAAATTGATAGGGAACAGGAGTGTCCTTCTCCTGTATGACAAGACAAAGAAGGGGCTGTATAATGCAGTCCTTTTTGATGTTATATCTAAA
The DNA here is from genome assembly GCA_902781305.1 of Pseudoselenomonas ruminantium. Classification (GTDB taxonomy): domain Bacteria; phylum Bacillota; class Negativicutes; order Selenomonadales; family Selenomonadaceae; genus Selenomonas_A; species Selenomonas_A ruminantium_K. Next base: position 1,336 of record CACZIV010000116.1, on the reverse strand, counting down.
AAGTTCCTAAAAAAAATGTAATGAACTGTGAGAATAAAAATCGCTGTTTGCGATGGTGATAAAGATGTTTACGCTACGATATGACTATGTTGGGGGAATACGTGAACATATTGGATTTCCGCATTGTAAGGCGTAAGAGTAAAGGTGCTGGAACTGTTGCAAGGGGTAGAATAGATAGAAATGCTGAATGCATCCAAGCGATGGTGTTTATTCACAAATAATGCCCTATGACGCTATGGAGATTACTGTTTTGAGATAGTTGCATGTATGGCAACGTTATATTGTTATTAAGCAGATACTGAGATTACCGGTATCTGCTTTTTCTATGCAAAAAATAAAAAGAAGCTGCAGATGAGGCTTCTATCCAGGGAATGCTGCGAGATTATAGTGGGGGCGGTTATTGCAGAGGCCAGCCATGAGGAAAAGATATTCCTGCGGGATAAATATAAACTTAGGCGTAATTTTACCGCAATCAGCTGTAGGCTTCATGTTCATATCAATGCCTGCAGCGCTGGCGGGATAAGTTCCTAAATGAGATTGCTCAGTTGATGAACTATGAATTGCCGGAAAGGGATGTCTGGTCATACCGTAAGGTGGAGGCACTTATTAAGGTTTTGGAGCGCAACATTGAGTTTTTGGAGCAGCATGAGGAATGCGATAGCGAATCGTTAAAGCGATTGAAGATGCTCCGGGAACGTTTACGTCATGTGGAGTTGAGCATGGGAGAACTGGCTGACCTAGTAGGATACTCACATACTACGGTTGACTTATGCTTGGCAGAATTTCTGAGAAAGTATTATAAATGATGTGGCGTATAAAGAGGACACTTTCCAACCGCAGCTATCGGCAGAAATTAAGCCGTGCCCGCAAGAATTGGTTGGATGTGGATAGCGAGACCGTCTTGGCCCAACTGGAGCAGTTCCTGGAAAACGTACTTATGAAGTCTAAAAAATGAGTAAGAGCAAATAAGCCCTGACTGGTATGGATACCTATGGGTTCGTGATTTCTACGAATTCAAGGAAGGTATCAGGGAACTCAATGATTGGCTTTTGACCAGAGAACTTAAACCAGGTGATGTTCTCCGCATTAATTATTGGGAGAAAGCCAATAACTGAAAAAGAGGCCGGTGATTTGTTTCGCTGGCCCTTTTTTGTTTGGGTGATGGTTTCCTGATCAATTATAATGCTCCATGGACAAAACCAGCTTCTTTTGCTACAATAATATACCGAGTTATATTTTGCAAAAGGAATGAACATAGAAGTATGAAGATAATAAATGGCAAAGCCCAGCGCTATGTCAAATTTTTGGTTTATGGCTGTCAGATGAATGTGGCCGA
>CACZIV010000115.1 GCA_902781305.1 Pseudoselenomonas ruminantium | reverse complement strand
AAGCAGGTCAAACGCTTTGAAGCCAGTGTCAAAGAGATTGCCAAACGACATAACCGCCTGCAGCTGGCCGTGCCTTCGCAGATTGCCACCATTATCCTGCCGCTGCTTTTGGGCGAATTTTTCCAGCTGCACCCGGAAATCCAGCTGGAAATCACAGAACCCGCCGGCGGCGCAGCGCTGGATATGGTAGAGCGTGAAGAAGTTGACCTGGCCTTTGTCCACGATGCCGAAGGACGGCCTAATCTCACCTTGCGCAAATTATCGTCCTGGCCCATCTGCCTCTGTGTCCCACGCAACCATCCGTTGGCCGATAAGCCAAGCGTCACCTTGGCCGAAGCAGCGGCATATCCACTGGTGCTGCTCAGTCGTAAATTTATCCTGACCAAACGTGTACTGGCTGAATTTGACCGACAAAAGCTCCAGCCACAGATTCTCCATTATTCCCCCAACCTTTCGAGCGTCTGGAATATCGTCCAGCAAGGCATCGCCCTGTCGATTCTGACGGGCAATGGCATTTTGCAGGATAGCAATCTTATCGCCATTCCCATTGAAGGACTTGCCCAAAAAGGGTTTATCGTCACCAAAAAAGGCCGGCAAATCTACGCGGACGAACGCTGTCTTATCGACTTCGTCCGGCGTAAATTTGCCGACGCTCCTGAATATATGAACGGTACACCATAAATTATCGCAGAATATATCAAAGTGGCCAGATAACTTTGTCTTTACCATTTTTAGGCAGCCAAGCGAGCAGAAAGGCGCGAAATTTTTGGCTGGCTTTCGTGAGGATTGTTGTCTTGTCCCAAACAAGATATATGGTCTGCCCCAGGTCATCGCCCATGCCCAAAGGTTTTACCACGATATCCGGATGAGGATTCAACACGGCAGCGTAGTCATAGCCCAAGTTTATCGCCTGATGCCGGAGAATCAGGTCGGTGATGAGCATTTCGTCGGCCGTTTCAGCGACCAGGTCTACATGCAATCCCGGCAGCAGGATATACTTATCGATATTATGACGAAAGCATTGATAAGCCCGCCCCTTGCTGACGATGCGCACACCTTCCAAATCTGCATAGGCAATATTTTCTTTACCGGCCAGCGGATGCTGGCGATGCAGCCGCGCGCAGTACCGGGAAAAGAACAGGGATTCCGCTACAAAACGATTTTGGTCAGCTTCTCCTGTGACGATGGCAAAGTTGCATTGCTTTTCCAATACGCCCTTCAATGCTGCATCATCTGTCGTATCCACGGTGCTAAGAATAATATCCGGGCATGCCTGGTGAAAATCCCAAAGAAATTCTGCCCCCAAGTAAGCCATAATATGGTCCAGTGCGTAAATCGTCACTACGCTTTTGGATTGGGACGCCAATGTGCTCATGCTCGCAATACTCCGGTATTCTGCCAGCAGGCGCTGCACATGCGGTAAAAGTGCATTGGCATAATCAGTTGGAACAAGACCATGCGGATTGCGGATAAAGAGCAGTTGCCCCAGTTCCTCCTCCAAAGACTTGAGCATCTTGCTGACGCCCTGCCGCGACACATAGAGCTTATCGGCAGCGCTTTGCATATTGCCCTGCCGATATACTTCGAGAAAATATTCCATTTGCTTCTGATTCATCCAATCCCCCCTCCTCTTTATTTTATAGCAACCTTTTAGTTGCGTCAAAAGAGAATCTCTTTGCTTGTTGTGCCTCGGTATGGGCATTATACTAGAAGCATAACATAGATGACGCAATTTAGAAGCTACGAAAAGGAGACATGACCATGAAACTGACGCAAATCCGCAATGCCACTAACCGCCTTGAATATGCCGACAAAACGTTCCTGATTGACCCGTGGCTGATGCCCAAGCACCAGTTTTCCTTTGTCGATGTTCCCGGCAGACCTTATCATGTGCCGGATGAAATGAAGGAGCATTTGCCCATGCCCTTCTATGACCTGCCCATGCCGATGGAAGAAATCCTCGCTGGCGTCGATTATTATCTGGTAACGCATATCCATCCCGACCACATCGATATGTCCATGGATGGTACTGTGGGCGCACCTTTGGACAAGAATGTGCCTGTAATCTGCCAAAATGAGGAAGATGCCGCTGTATTCCAAAAATCCGGCTTCCGCGATGTGACCGTACTGTCTGAAACCGGCATGCTGTTTGGCCCGGCAAAGCTGACCAAGGTACCGGCCCTCCATGGCACGGTAAATCCCTGTGGTGATGCCATGGGGGTAATGTTTGAAAGCGCCGCTGAAAAAATCTTTTATCTGGCTGGGGATACGGTATGGTATCCCGCGGTAGCCGACACATTGAAACGCTGGCAGCCGGAAATCGTGGCACTCAACTGCTGTGCCGCCGAGACGGTGGAAAATGGGCGCCTCATCATGGATGCTGAAGACGTCCACTGCGTTGCCAAGACTGCGCCTAACGCCAGACTGTATCTGACACATCTGGACAATGTGGCCCATGCCGCACTGACCCGCCATACACTAAAAGGCAGACTGGCTGAACGCAATGTGACCAATTATGATATGCCAAAGGACGGACAGTCTGTAATGTATTGATGCCTATGCTTCCAACCAGCAATCCCCCATCCTGCACGATTTCATGCGGGATGGGGGATTTTCATTTCACCTATGATTCATTGACCAATTTTCCGGTCATATGCTCCGGCATCAACGCCAGACATTGTACGCGGGGCAGGGCGTGTTTCAATTCCTTTTCCAAGTACGCTTCGTCATCAGTAAATTTGCGCACCAGCGAACTGCAAATCTGACGAATCTTTTCCTCATCCGTCACCAGCTTCATCCGCCCAAAGACAACTACACTACGGATATTGAGTGCCCATTCACCGGGCTTTTGCCAGCCTTCATCGTAAGCACAATAGCTCACCTTGTCATAGGCGCTTATGGCATCCATCCGGTGTCCTTCCTTGGCACTATGAAAATAAAGAATACCGTCCTGCTCGCAGTACCAATGATTCATGGGGATACCATAGGGATAGCCGTCGTCGCCCAGCATGGACAGCACGCCCCGTTTCGCTTCTCTTAGCACTTCTTTGCATTCTTCCTCTGCCAGTTGCTGCTTGAATCTCCTCATCTTCCGAAACATA
>CACZIV010000114.1 GCA_902781305.1 Pseudoselenomonas ruminantium | reverse complement strand
TCAGCAACGCTCTTCTTACCGGAAAGCATTACTTTATTGATGAATTTCGTAACCGTTTTGCTGTGGTACACCGGATCCGGCAGTACGTCACGCTTAGGTACGGCACCTTTTCTTGGCATTGTTTTACCTCCTTATCATAGTCTTCATTTACGAAGCTGTATTATTTCTTCTTTGCGCGTTTCGCACCATACTTGGAGCGGCCCTGAGCACGATCCTGCACACCTGCAGTATCGAGAGAACCACGGATGATGTGGTAACGAACACCCGGCAGGTCCTTAACACGACCGCCACGGATCAGAACAACACTATGCTCCTGAAGATTATGACCAATGCCCGGAATATATGCAGTAACTTCGATGCTGTTCGTCAAACGAACACGAGCTACTTTACGCAGAGCCGAGTTCGGCTTTTTCGGCGTAGACGTGTAAACACGCGTGCAAACGCCACGTTTCTGCGGGCAATTCTTAAGTGCTGGTGCTTTGGACTTCTCCTGCATGCTCTTTCTGCTCTTACGAACTAACTGGTTGATAGTAGGCATACATGCACCTCCTTCCTTCATATTGAGAATTTATTATTTATTAAAACCGCAAGCAAGCTTACGATTTTTAACAAATAGACTTACTTAACCGCTGCCGCCGCTGCCGCACCAACCTCAATGTTGCAAGCTGTCCCCAGCTCTTTCATCGAACCAACGCGGCTGACGAGAACACCATGTTCTGTGCAAAGCGCTTCCAGCGGCTCAACCACCTTCGCCTCTGCATCATCAGCGATAAAAACTTCCGTTGCCGCATCGCGTTTTACCGCTTTGGCAACCTGCTTGATACCAATGACCCGCTTGGCTGTTTTCAGTGCTTCCAGTGTCATTGTTTTCACTCCCCTGTATCACTAAAATCATGCCCTCGAATCAGGCACTCCTATATATTAGCACCCACTAAAATCCCTGTCAACACTTATTTTTCAAAGTTTTTCGTGTACACGTACCCTCGCGTATCAAAATGCAAAAAAAATTATAAAATGCCCTGTTTTCACGATTAAACGCTTGCTGTTTTCACGAAAATCGAATCAATCAAGCCGCAATTCCAGATAAAAACTGAGCCAGCGGATTGAGAATATATTTTCGTAACATCTAACAGAACTGTCTAAATGAAAAAACTAAGCCCAGGGGCAGATGGTGCATTTCCGAAACGTTTGACAAGCCTGTCTAAGTGAAGGAAATGTACCATCTGCCCCTGGGCGCCTTAGTATATCGTATTATGTTAATGAAGAAATCTTATCGCTCTAATGCCTTATGTGCAATATCTTTCCGATAGAACGCATCTTTGAACGCAATCTTCTCTACGCCAGCATAAGCCTTATCCACCGCAGCCCGCACATCTGCCGCCTTGGCCACCACGCCGAGCACGCGCCCGCCATCGGTCACAATCTGCCCATTCTTATGTGCAGTTCCGGCATGGAACACCTGGCAGCCTGCAGCTTTGGCATCATCAAGCCCGGTAATGGCATCGCCCTTATTATAGGCTTTAGGGTAGCCGCCCGCTGCCATAACCACGCAGACAGCCGCTTCTTTTGCCCATTCCACCTGCTGTTCAGCCAGTGTACCATCGGCACAGGCAACCATGATATCCACCAAATCGCTGTTTAAGAGCGGCAGAACCACCTGCGTTTCCGGGTCGCCGAAACGGGCATTAAATTCCACAACCTTCGGCCCATCAGCCGTAATCATCAGGCCGGCATAAAGACAGCCTTTATAGGGTTTGCCTTCCTTTTCCATTGCCTGAATCGTAGGCAGGAGAATCTTATCGTAGGTTTCCTGCACCATTTTATCCGTCATAACCGGCGCGGGTGCATACGTGCCCATGCCGCCGGTATTGGGGCCTTTGTCACCATCATAGGCGCGCTTGTGGTCCTGCGAGCTAATCATCGGGCAGATGGTCTGGCCATCGGTGAAGCACAGAAGCGATGCTTCCTCACCTTCCATAAACTCTTCAATAACCACGCGCGCACCAGCTGTGCCAAACTCTTTGTCTTCCATAATATCGGCGACAGCCTGCAAGGCTTCCTCCACCGTCATGGCCACGATTACGCCTTTACCTGCCGCCAGTCCATCAGCCTTGACCACAATCGGCGCACCTTCCTGCTGAACATATGCCTTGGCAGATGCCGCATCGGTAAAGACTTCATACTTTGCCGTAGGAATGCCGTATTTCTTCATCAAATCCTTGGAAAAGGACTTAGAGCCTTCTATCTGTGCCGCCGCCTGCGTGGGGCCAAAAGCCTTGATACCTGCTACCGTGACTGCATCCACTAAGCCATTGGTCAGGGGTACTTCCGGCCCCACTACCACTAGTTCAATCGCGTGCTTTTGCGCAAAATCCACAATTGATGCATTATCCGTAATGGCAATGCCTTCCACACACATCGCCACATCAGCCATGCCCGGATTGCCCGGCAATGCATAAATCTTATCTGCCTTAGGCGACTGCGCGAGCTTCCACGCTAACGTATGCTCCCGGCCGCCGCTGCCGATTACTAAAATATTCATGGTTTCGCCCCTTATTTTGCCAGCTGTTTTGCCAGATAATCCTGAATCATCGTGTCGTAGGCTGCCGTATGGGCAAAAGCCTCCTGGGCCAGTTCCATGCGGGTACGGTCATCGACACCGCCATTTTCCTTAATCTGAGCAATTACTTCATTATATTTAGCCGGATTGGTCACAATGGTCACAAACTTAAAGTTCTTGGCCGAAGCGCGTACCATAGCCGGGCCGCCAATATCAATGTTTTCAATGGCTTCTGCCAGCGTTACATCCGGCTTGGCAATGGTTTCCTTGAACGGATAGAGATTGACCGCCACGAGGTCAATGCCCTTGATACCATGTTTTTCCATCTGTGCCACATGTTCGGCATTGTCCCGCACGGCCAGGATACCACCGTGAATATAGGGATTCAGGGTCTTTACGCGGCCATCCATGATTTCGGGGAAGCCCGTCACATCGCTGACATAGGTTACAGGAATGCCTGCTTCCTTGATGGCTTTCATCGTTCCGCCCGTGGAGATGATTTCCACGCCAGCTTCATGAAGCTGACGGGCGAACTCGACCACACCTTCTTTATTGGATACGCTAATCAGGGCACGCTTAATCTGCATTTATCTGTTCTCCTTTACGCGTCTTACGCTAAAATCGTCACCTTACGGCCTTCAACCTTTAATTT
>CACZIV010000113.1 GCA_902781305.1 Pseudoselenomonas ruminantium | reverse complement strand
TTTTTGATTTATTTGGCCTACGGACACTAACACATGTCCTCTCCATAAAGTCTAGTTTAATTCTACATTTACCGTCCTGCATTTGCAAATATGTATAACGCGCTGCACGTATAGGTAAAATGCGCACCTTTCTATGTGCGTTTTAACTATACGTCGTTGGCAAAAGTGCTATTGGACATTTTCAATTTTATTAAATAGTATTAAGTTGCTCGAAATTACAGCTGCAATTGTTTTTGAACTCAGACACATTATATCATTTAGAACGGAGGAAGCAATGGAAGAAAAAACCATATCCAGAAGGCTGGCAGAATTTGCGCTGTCCATGAACATGGAGGATGTGCCGGAGGATGCCCGGAAGCACGGCAAGCTTTTGCTGGCCGATACTTTCGGAGTGGCCATGTCCTGCCAGAAAATGCCTCATGCTCAGGCTGTCCGCAAAACTGTCATGGGAATGAAGTCCGTGCCTCAGGCATCCCTTTGGGGCACTGACGACAAAGCGGATATCGCCGATGCTGTACTATATAACGCTTGTCTTATCCACGGCGCAGATTTTGATGATACCCATGTGGGTGGCATCGTCCATCCCAGTGCCATTGTGGTCGCTACCGCCGTAACCGTAGGCGAAGCGATAGGAGCAAGCGGCCATGACATATATGAGGCCATACTCTGCGGCTGGGAGATCGCTGTGCGCCTTGCATTGGCTGCCAAGGGTCGCTTTCACGATGCTGGTTATCACGCCACCGGTATAATCGCCCCATTTGCATCTGCCTGTGTCGCCGCCAAGCTTATGGGAGACTCGGCAGATGTTCTTACCAATGCTTTGGGAATTTGCGGCAGTCAGTCCGCTGCAATACAAGCATTTTTACAGGACGGTGCATGGACGAAAAAGCTCCATCCCGGCTGGGGGGGCCACAGTGCCATATACGCACTCAGTATGGCAAGAGGCGGTTTTGCTGGTCCCAAAGAAGTATTTGAGGGCAAATTTGGTATGTGGATGACACACTTGGGCAGTACTGATGGTCTTGAAGAAATGTTTGACGATCTGGGTAAGGTCTGGCACATCACAGAGATCACTGCCAAACTCTATCCTGTTTGCCACATGACCCACTCCTTTATTGACTGCATGATTCGCGCTATTGATCATAATGGCTTTACCTCCGATGACATTGATTCTGTTGAATGCCGCATCGAAAGCCGCTGCTATCCCATCGTCTGTACTCCCAGAGAGGCAAAGGTGCGCCCTAAGTCTGACTACATGATGCGCTTCAGCCTGCCCTATGTAGTGGCTATGGCTGCTATGACTCACGGAATGGGAGCCGCCCAGATCGATTTGAAGTACGCTGAAGCCCCGGCAGTACAAGCACTTATGGACAGAATTCAATGCGTGGATGACGACAGCAAGCGTAATCCCGGCTATTTCCCCGGATATATGACCATTGTCCTTAAAGACGGTAGAAAATTTGTAATGGATCAGCGTTACGAAATGGGCACAAAGCAGAACCCCCTAGACTCTGAAGCCGTCAACCGTAAGCTGCGCGACAATCTCAGCAGCTTCTACACCGCTGAGCAGATCAACAGCATTATCGAAAACGTGAACAGTATTGACTTAGCCGATGGCCCTATCCCGCTCATCCTTTCGCTTCACGCTTGATCAAACTGACATTTTTTCATTCCTCCATGAGGGCGCTCTGTTTCAGAGTGTCCTCGTTTTTTGCCTGATAGTTATCGTAGGGCTGACGTGTATAATGTACATAGCAGTTTTACACATTTTTAATCAAATTTTTTGTGCGTTTTGCTTGTTGACTAATCGCTAATTTCATTCCAAAATACTAAATATTCTATAATGAGGATGGTTGGCAATGGAATACCGTGAAATCATGTATATCCGAACTATCACCAAATGCAAAAGTATTACAAAAGCCGCGGATTCGCTGTATATTGCCCAACCTTCCTTGTCGCAGGCACTGCACCGTGTAGAAGAGTACTACGGCGCGGAATTTTTCTGGCGCACCAAGGCTGGTCTGGTCATAACCGATGCGGGCAAAGCCTATTTGGAAGCCGCGGATAAGATGGAAAAGCTATATAATGACGCCAAAGAGGAGCTAAAAAACTCTCCTGAAAAAATGGGCAGAATATGCTTCGGTACACCCAGCGCACAGGGAGGCGTACTTCTGCCGGATTTCCTGCAGAGGTTCCACGCGGCTTTTCCGCATGTTGAGCTTAAGCTGTGTGAGCGCACATCCGTCGCATTAGAACGTATGGTAGCCGACGGGACATTAGATTTGGCAATGCTGCACCGGCCATTTATTGAGCACGAGCTGAGCCATATTTCAATATACGAAGAACCTTTTCTTCTGGCCGCCGCCGCTGAGAGCGATGCCCCAGCCTCCGGCTCTGAAAGCAAACCTCTCCAGTTATGCGCTGCTGAAATGCTTGCAGAGAGGGATCTCATCCTTCCAGATGAAAACATGAGGATGAGGGGTATAGTTGACAGAGTATTATCTCTCGCCAAAGTGACGCCAAAGATATCATATACCACCACAAACATGCTGACGGCGCTCTGCATGGCCAGTAAGGGGCTTGGGGTAACCATAGTTCCCCGATACCTTGCCAACGCCTACAAGGATTTTCTGAAATTTGACCTGTATCGCCTGCCTGACAGCTGGGGCGCCCGCTGGGAGTTGGTGGTAGCCTACCGCGATAATTACGAAATGCCTGATATCTGCAGCAGCATGGTGCATATACTTCAGGAAACAGTGGCATCAATGCCGGAGATTTTTGAATGAACACAAAACTTATCAAATATGCCGTAGAGTTGGCAAACTATGGCTCTTACCAAAAGGTAGCGAACAAGCATCAGATAAGCCGTTCAGCCGTTTCCAGAAACATCAAGCGTCTGGAGGAAGATTTTGGCTGCACACTATTCATGAAGCTTCAGGATAATATTGTTCCGACCTGTAACGGCGATGTCTTCCTGCGATACGCCAGACAGATACTCAACATTGAGGACGACCTGCGGTATTCCATCGGTAAAGAGGGTGCATATCGCGGCAATGTGAGCGTTGGGATGGGCACGAACAGGGCAGCCATGTTTATCTCCAACATCCTGCCGGATTTCATAGAAGAATACCCGAACATCGCCGTCAATGTCAAAGAGATGAGCTCAACGGAGATAGTAAACTCCATCATCTCCAGGCAGATAGATTTTGGCGTTGTAAGCACCACTGTCAAAAGCAGCGGTCTTGATTATGAGCCTTTACTGGATGAAGAGTTGGTCATAGTGCCGCCTGACAATGACACATACGCCCTTGAGCACAGCATCAAGCGCGGGAACAGAAGGTATGTCCGCATTGAGGACTTTGACGGCAAAATGTTTGTTTCCGGCCACTCCGGTCAGCAGAGCACTGCAATAGCGGATCATCTTTTTAAGTACGCAGGGATAAGCCCTAAAATAGTGTTTCGCACGGAAAACTGCATCTCAAGGAGCCTGATGGCAAAAAACAGTGGCTGCTACGCTCTCATCCCCCATAGCTACACCCATGTCAGCGGCATCGTTACACCGCACTATCATATTGACAGTGATGCGGATCTCTCATGGAAAATCGGTATCGTCCATGTGGCCTCCTCTGTCTGCGGACCAGATCACTGCGAAGGCAGGATACTCAAAACTATACGCTTTGCAAAGGAATGTGGATTTAAAAAGATCGGGCTGGCGTTT
>CACZIV010000112.1 GCA_902781305.1 Pseudoselenomonas ruminantium | reverse complement strand
GCTGAGTGGTTCCACCTGTTCCCATACCGAACACAGTAGTTAAGCACTCATACGCCGAAAGTACTTGTCTGGAGACGGACTGGGAGGATAGGGCGTTGCTGGTTTGAATATCTGGTGACGATAGCCGAGTGGTTCCACCTGTTCCCATACCGAACACAGTAGTTAAGCACTCGTACGCCGAAAGTACTTGTCTGGAGACGGACTGGGAGGATAGGGCGTTGCCAGTTAAACGTAAAGGCTTTCGCGTGACGGAAGCCTTTTTTTATGTTATACTAGCGTTGGTGTTATTTCTTATTTTTTTATCAGGAGGGGGATTATCTATGATTGAAGAATTTAAGAAGTTTATCATGCGGGGAAATGTTTTGGACATGGCTGTAGGTATCATCATTGGTGCTGCCTTTGGCAAGATTGTTACCTCCTTTGTCAATGACATTTTAATGCCGCCGATTGGTCTCATTTTGGGGCAAGTGGATTTCTCCAATTTGTTTATCAATCTGTCTGCTACGCCTGCTGCTACGCTGGCTGAAGCCAAAGCTGCCGGGCTGCCGATTATCGCCTATGGTTCTTTCCTCAATGCCGTTATCGATTTTCTGATTGTGGCATTTGCCATCTTTATGCTGATTAAGCAGGTAAATCGCATCATGCCGAAGAAGGAAGAACCGAAAGAGCCGCGCCTTTGCCCCTATTGCAAGACGGAAATTCCGGATGAAGCGACGAAATGTCCACATTGCACTTCGGCGCTTTAATATTTTTAGCGTGGATAAGAGCCTTACGATAAATGCTGTCGTAAGACTCTTTTTATTTTCCACAAAGTTATCCACAGCAAAATGTAGATGAGTGCCGGTTTTTGGAGCTGTTTTTCAGGATGTTTTCACAAAATAGTCTACTTATCCACAATATCCACAGAAAAGACTGTGCACAATGTGGATAAGTATAAGATTTAAGCTAGCAAGGAAATTATAATTTTTCTGACGATTGTGGATAACTTTATACTGGAAACGGCAACATTTTTTTGCTGGGCTTTTTAATCTGTTTTTAACCTAATCCAGTTATAATAGCTCTCTATCGAAAGAAAAGGAGGTTTAATCCTATATGGCAATAATGTCAAAAGGAAAACAACTTGGGCTGACGGTGTTTCTCGGCTTGATGACTGCAATGGCACCGTTGGCTACAGATATGTATCTTCCGGCCTTGCCTACGGTGCAGGTGGATTTTGGAATTACGGCGTCCTTGGCGCAGATGACGTTGACGATGACCATGATTGGCATGTCGTTGGGGCAGATTTTCGCTGGCCCGATAAGCGACCGCTATGGGCGAAAATGGCCATTGACCGCAGGAATGGTCGTCTTTACGTTGTCGACTGTGGGCTGCGTATGGGCGCAGGATATTATGGTGTTTCTGTTTTTTCGGTTTATTTCGGGCTTTGCGGGAGCCAGCGGTATTGTGATTGCCAAGGCGATTGCCCGTGATGTATGCCAGGGGCCGGAATTAACCAAGTTTTTTGCGATGCTCATGATGGTCAATGGGCTGGCACCGATTATTGCGCCGGTTATCGGTGGGCAGATACTATTGTACACGAGTTGGCGGGGCGTATTTGTGGTGCTGGTGGCAATAGGGCTTTTCCAGCTTATCGCTACGCTTATCTACAAGGAAACCTTGCCGAAAGACCAGCGCTTGGCAGGGCTGCGGGAGTCCTTTGCCAAGTTCCCCATGCTGCTCAAAAATCGGTATTTTCTGGGGCATTGTCTGGTGCAGTGTTTTGTATTTGGGGCGTTCTTTTCGTATTTGGCTGGTTCGTCCTTTGTCTTTCAAAATATCTTTCAGGTTTCGCCGCAGATGTTTAGTCTGATTTTTGGCGGCATTGGCGCAGGTCTGCTGCTGTCGGGCGCGTTGCCGGCACGGCTGGCCGGACGTGTGGCGGATGTGAAGATGCTGCATATTTCGCTGTTGGTGCCGTTAATTGGTTCCGTGCTTTTGTTGCTGGCGTTCTCGGCCGGAATGGGCATGGCGGTTATTCTGCCGGTGCTGTTTTTGACCATTGTGCCGCTGTCGGTGCTGGGGGCCGCCAGCTTTTCCCTGGCACTTTCCCGTCAGGGGAAGAACGCTGGCAGTGCCAGTGCTTTGATTGGCTTTTTCTCTATGATATTGGGCGGTTGTATGATGCCTTTGGTGGGGATTGCCGGGGAAAATACCGCGATTCCCATGTGCGTGATTATGTTAAGCGGCTATGGCTTGGGGTATGTGGTCTTTCGCATAATGATAGCGCCGGAACACTGAGATGTATGATAAAAAAGCCCGTCTGTATCATTGATAGCAGACGGGCTTTATGTTATACTGACAACAGTGCTACCATGCGGTAGGCGGTCAATCTGATCCCCTGGAAGGGGGCAATGCTTATGACAAAGTACGATTTTTATACGTTAATTGTTTTGACGCTCTTGATAATAGTTGCAATAAAAGCATGAGAAAAGCCGCCTGAAAAGTTCCCCAACTGAAAAGGCGGCTAATCTATTCACTTAGCTGGGGCTGACCGTTTATTGGTAGCACCACTTTTATGTATATTATACCGTGGGAGAAATAACTCGTCAAGAAAGGAAACTATTGATGGAATATAAGATGATTGCTTTGGATTTGGATGGTACGCTCAACAATGATGAAAAAGTCATTACGCCGCGTACCCGTGATGCCTTGATGGCCGTACAGGAGCAGGGGGTTATTGTGGCACTGGTATCCGGTCGTCAAGCACCGGGACTGCAGCGGGAGGCCGATGCCCTGCATCTGGAAGATTATCATGGTCTGCGGATTTCCTATAATGGCGGCCGGATTCAGGATGCAACTACGGGGAAAATACTCTTTGACAGCGCCATTGATAATGCAACGGCAGTGGATTTCCTGCGTCATTTGGAGCAATGGCCGGAGCTTTCCCCGATTGTGGATGATGGTGAGTTTATCTACACCACAGATGCCAGCCGTCATAAGGTTATGGATGAGAGCCGCAACAACAATCTGCAAGTCAAAATCGTGGATAATATCGCTGATGCGGTGGATTTTGCGCCCGTAAAGATTCTGACGGCGGCCCCGAATGAAATCCTTGTACCCCATCTTGCCGATATCCGCCGCGGCTTTGAGGATAGACTGTCCTTCGTGCAGTCGGCGCCGTGGTTTTATGAGGGGACGGTCAAGGGCGTAAGCAAGAACAGTGCCTTAGATCAGGCTTGCAAGCGTCTGGGGATTGCCCCAGCTGAAGTCATGGCCTTTGGCGATGCGCAGAATGATATGAGTATGCTGGACTTTGCCGGTTATGGTGTAGCCATGGGCAATGCCTGCGATGAACTCAAGGCCATGGCCGATGAGATTACGGCGACCAATAATGAAGATGGCATTGCCGTGACGCTGGAAAGGCATTTTGCATTATGATGGAAGAACAGAAACATAAGCGCCGCATACATTACAGCGGCAAGTATCCCCGGCATTTTGCGGAGAAGTATAAGGAACTCAACCCGGAAAAGTATGGGGAGGAAGTGGCACATGTTATCGCCAAGGGCAATACCCCGGCCGGCATGCATATTCCCATTATGGTGGCGGAAATTCTGGACGTACTGGCGATTCAGCCTGGCGAGCAGGGCTTTGACGGCACGTTAGGTTATGGCGGGCACACGCTGGCCATGCTCGAAAAGCTTGCAGGGCAGGGGCGGCTTTACAGTGGGGATATTGACCCAATTGAGTCGAAGAAAACGGAAGCCCGCATTCGCGAAAAGGGCTTTGGCGAGGAAATCTGGCAGCTCAGGAATATGAATTTTTGT
>CACZIV010000111.1 GCA_902781305.1 Pseudoselenomonas ruminantium | reverse complement strand
CATTGACCCAACTAAGATTCATAATGAGCTGGGCTGGCTGCCGGAAACGAAATTCGAAGACGGCATAAAAGCCACGGTACAGTGGTATCTGGATAATCGTTCATGGTGGGAGAATATCATCAGCGGTGACTATCAGAATTATTACGAGCGTATGTACGGAAGAAATTAACGATGGTACAAACAAAGTGAGTCAGCTGAGGGGCTGACTCATTTTGCTTTGCTTATAGTGATGATAGAAATAAATACTAGTAATATTTTACTATATTCTGTCATTTTGCGCAATGTAATAGGATTTTGTAAAATAGTGGCATAGATGCTCTAGTTTGTGTATAATATATAAGGAAATTATAAAGCAAGGGGATTTTGACTATGCAGAAGATTAGAAAGGCAGTAATTCCGGCAGCAGGGTATGGTACGCGTTTTTTGCCTGCGACCAAAGCAACGCCGAAGGAGATGCTGCCCATCGTCGACAAGCCGACCATTCAGTATATTGTAGAAGAGGCTAAGGCTAGTGGGATTGAAGATATTCTGATTATCAGCGGTCATGGCAAGCGTGCTATTGAAGACCATTTTGACAGTGCTCCGGCACTGGAAATGGAATTACGGAAAAAGGGCAAGGATGATTTGCTGAATATGGTGCTGGAAACGGCAGATATCAACATTCATTACATCCGTCAGCGTTATATGCGTGGGCTGGGCGATGCGATTCTCTGTGCCCGTTCCTTCATGGGTGATGAGCCGTTCGCCGTGCTTTTGGGTGATGATGTGGTTTATAATCCGCAGAAGCCAGCACTGGCACAGTTGATTGATATCTATGAGGCTACGGGCGGTTCGGTGCTGGGCTGTCAGAATGTGCCGGAAGATAAGGTTTCTTCTTATGGTATCGTAGCGGGGACGCAGACGGACAACAGCCGTTTGATGCGGGTTTCGGATATGGTGGAAAAACCGGCAGTAGAAGAGGCACCCAGCCGTATGGCTGTTTTGGGCCGTTATATCATTAAGCCGCAGATTTTCGATATTTTGGAAAGCACGCAGCCGGGCAAGGGCGGCGAAGTGCAGCTTACGGATGCA
Organism: Pseudoselenomonas ruminantium; assembly: GCA_902781305.1. GTDB lineage: Bacteria > Bacillota > Negativicutes > Selenomonadales > Selenomonadaceae > Selenomonas_A > Selenomonas_A ruminantium_K. The sequence goes on along the minus strand of CACZIV010000111.1, from coordinate 3,091 downwards.
CTAAAGGTGCTGGCTCGTCAGGATGCGGTTTATGCGTATGACTTTGAAGGCAAGCGCTATGATGTGGGCGATAAGCTGGGCTTTTTGAAGGCTACGGTGGAATATGCTCTGCGCCGTGAGGATTTGGGTGAGCCGTTCAAGGCATACTTAAAGGAACTTATGGCGAAGTAAAAAATTAAATCCGTTGAATCTGAGGTGTAAATCTTGCAGAAAAAAAATAAAGCCAATCTGGCCTTAGGCCTAAGTGCGGCAGGTTTTCTGGGGACATTTGCCCTGCCGGGAGGTTTTGTTGCCGGTATGGTACATCACGGTTTTTTGGCGGCGACGATTGGCGGTCTGGCAGATTGGTTTGCTGTGACCGCCATTTTTCGTCGTCCGTTGGGCATTTCCTACCGCACGGATATTTTGCGGCGCAACCGGCCGCGCATTATGGAAGCTTTGGTCACCTATACCAGTGATGACTTGCTAAGTACGGAAAATATCATGGCTGTACTGGAAAAACAGGATACAGCGCAGCTTTTGACGGCGTATTTCATCCATCGCGGCGGGCGCGAGCGTGTGCAGCAAGTGGTGGATGAGGTGTTGTTGAAGGTTGTAAATGACCTAAATACAGAAAAGATAGCCGCTGAACTTGCTCCGGCGATACGGCAGGGGCTGAATTCCTTTGCGCTGGAAAATATTTTGCCCGATGTCCTGCAGCAATTGGCACAGAAGAAACATCTGGAACGGCTGCTGGTGAGCCTGACGGCTATTGGGGGACAGGTCCTCGAATCTCCCGCTTTGCAGCAGGCATTGCTGGAGCATATCCGTATTCTGCGGGAAAGCTATGAACGCGATTCAGCAGGGCGGGCGTTTGTGTTGGCTTCGATGGGGCTGAGTGATGAGAAGATTTTAAACTTGCTCGTTGGCCGAATCAAGAACCGGATGGTAAAGGTGCAGCAGGCAGGCCTTGCGGAGAACAGCGATTTGCAGCGGGGGCTGTCGGCGATGCTCTACAGCCTGAGTCAGGACGAGCGTCTGCGGGATTTGCTGAAAGACCGCAAGGATAAGCTGTTGGAGCAGGTGGATTTGACCGGACTGATTGCCCGCTGGCTGGAAGGGAATATCAAAGGGGATAATCCGTTCTGGCTGCCGCAGATGCATGCTTATGTGGACCGGCTGATTGATAAGTTTATCGGCTCAGCTCCTTTGCAGGCTAAGTTTGACAAGGCAGTTAAGGAATTTTTGCGTACAGAACTGGTAAAACATCACGATTTGATACCGGGACTTATCCGTGAACATCTGAATGGTTTATCGGATGATGAATTGGTGACGTTCGTGGAGGATAAGGTGCAGGATGATTTGCAGATGATCCGCATCAATGGTTCCGTTGTCGGCGCTTTGGTGGGCATGGGGCTGTATGTCCTTATTGCTTTGGCAGAAAGGATGTGGGGCTGATGACGCGTGGTTTGAACAAGGCAGATAAGACCTTGTGTATTGTCTTTGTGCTGTTTCTGTTGTCCTTGGGGCTTCATTTAAGTTATCCACAGAATCTGCTGGCGGATTTGCTGCTGTTTTGCAGCGAAGCGGCACTGGTGGGGGGGATTGCCGACTGGTTTGCTGTGACGGCGCTCTTTGAAAAGCCGTTGGGCTTTCCCTATCATACGGCGATTTTGCCAAGGCGGCGGGAAGCGTTTATTGAAGCTTCGGTGACTTTGGTGCAGCAGGAGTTTTTCTCCCGCCGCAAGATTTTCCATCATTTGGAAAAGATGCATCTTATGCCGATGCTGATTTCCTGGCTGCGGGAACCGGCTATGGAAGCGCGGCTGATCCAGCAGTTGGTCGATTATATGCGGGATTTCCTGTTGCAGCAGAGCAAGGCGCAGGCGGCGATTATCGCGGCCAAGCTGCGGGAGACGCTGGCCAAAGTTGAACCGGAAGACTTTTTTGCGCTGTGGGGAACATGGCTGCAGAAAACTGGCAAGGACAAGGAATTTTTGGCGCGGGTTGCTGCTTATTGGCGGGGGCAGGTTTCTACAGCCGCTGCCCGGCAGCAGATAAAAGCGATGCTTGAGGCCTATGAGCAGGAAAAGACCAATGATAATGTCTTTGCGCAGCTGCTTGCCGGTTTTGCGCAGGCAGTGGACTTGATTAACTATGAGGAGGCTGCAGAGCTTATCCAGCAGCAGCTTCTGACCATGCTCGATGAGCTTGGCCGCAGTGATTCCAAACTGCAGCGGGAGATTCTCCAGTTATTCTATGAAAAGGCCGTCGAACTCAATAAGGAGCCGCAGTTTCATCAGCTGACCCATGAGTTAAAGGACAGTCTTTTGCGGGATTTGCCTTTGGAATCTGCGGTGGAGAATATGTTTGACCAGCTGCGCATTCACTTTTTGGAAGATAAGGCCCGGGATGTTGACCCGCTCGCAGAACATCTGCCTGCCCTGCGCAGCCGTTTGGAGGAGTTAATCAGCGAGGAGTATCAGCGGACTTTGCATTTGATTGAGCAGGATGCTGAACTCAATCATGCGGTGGGCAGCTTTTTGTATGATGTGATTGCCCGTACGGCACTTCATGCCCAGACACTGGTGGGGGTGATTGTGACCGATGTATTGTCTCGCTTGACGGATGAACAGTTAAATCATCTGGTCTATGACAAGGTGGAGCCGGACTTGCTCTGGATACGCATGAATGGTTCCATAGTCGGTGCAGGCATTGGACTGGTGTTATTCTTTATTTTGCAGGTGACTATGTGAGGTTTTGCGCAAAGTCCATTGTCAAAGATAAGATTTTGTGATAAAATTAACGCCATATTAGTAAATAGTAAGGCAATGACGAAGAGGAGTAGGGCCTAAACTGCAGCAGAGAGAGAAAACGGTTGGTGGAAGTTTTCGTGCAGGAGGCGTGAAGGTCGCTTCGGAGCTTCTGGGCTGAACTTTAGTAGGCGCAGACGTCTGGCCGCGTTAAGGCTTTGAGCTGACTGGTCAGGTTGACAGGTCAAATTGACTGGTCGGAAAACATTGGTGGTACCACGAAAGTATGCGCTTTCGTCCTTTGGGGCGAAGGCGCTTTTTAGTTTATTGAGGAGGATAATGATGAGCGAAGAAATGAC
>CACZIV010000110.1 GCA_902781305.1 Pseudoselenomonas ruminantium | reverse complement strand
AGACGAACCTCTCCGCCCGGTTTCAGACGGAAGAACTTCTTGGGCGCATCTTCCATGAAATCTTCCTGTTCAATGTAGATTTCACGAGAGAACGGAATGAAGCGATGGCCGCCATGCATGGGGTTATTGTCCCCCAGGAGCCATTCTTCCTTGTCTTCCGGATAGTTCGTAATCACGACCTTCAGCGGACGCAGCACCGCCATAATGCGGTCAGCGTTTTCATTGAGGTCAGCGCGCACGCAGGATTCAAGCATCGCCACATCGACGAGGCTGTTGCCCTTGGCCACACCGATTTCCTCGCAGAACTTACGCAGGGAAGCCGGCGTAAAGCCACGGCGGCGCAGACCGGAAATGGTCGGCATACGCGGGTCATCCCAACCGCGCACATGACCTTCTTCCACGAGTTGACGCAGCTTGCGCTTGCTGGTCACGGTGTTCGTGAGGTTTAGGCGGGCAAACTCAATCTGACGCGGACGGGTATTGACGTCAAAGCCCAGGTTTTCGAGCAGCCAGTCATAGAACGGACGATGTTCCTCAAATTCCAGCGTGCAGACGGAATGCGTAATGCCCTCGATGGCATCGGACAGCGGATGGGCAAAGTCGTACATCGGATAGATGCACCAGGCATCACCCGTGCGGTGATGATGGGCATGGGCAATGCGGTAGATAACCGTGTCGCGCATAACCATATTCGGCGAAGCCATGTCGATTTTGGCACGCAGCACCTTTTCCCCATCGGCAAATTCGCCGGCCTTCATGCGGGCGAACAAATCGAGGTTTTCTTCCACGCTGCGGTTGCGGTACGGGCTTTCCTTGCCCGGTTCCGTCAGCGTGCCGCGGTATTCCTTAATCTGGTCAGCCGTCAAATCATCCACATAGGCCAGACCTTTTTTAATGAGTTCTACAGCATAATCATAGAGCTTGTCAAAGTAGTCCGAGGCATAGTACATACGATTCTGCCAGGAAAAGCCGAGCCAGCGGATATCTTCCTGAATGGAATCCACATACTCCGTGTCTTCCTTGGTCGGATTGGTATCGTCAAAACGCAGGTTGCAAAGGCCGTGGTTGTACTCTGCCAAGCCAAAGTTCAGGCAGATGGATTTTGCATGGCCGATATGCAGATAGCCATTGGGTTCGGGTGGGAAACGGGTGTGAATCCCCTCGGTGTATTTGCCATTCTTCTGGTCTTCCTCAATCGCATTCTGCACAAAGTTCGTGGCGATTGTCGTATTTTCTGCCATTATATTCTCTCCTTTATTTACGCCGGCACAACATCCGGTGCCGCGCATTTCTTCTCTATATATGCCCACAGGCGGTCAATGCCAACCTGTACGCCCTCCTGCTCCGGCAGGTGGTCGATGACTTTCTGAATATAGCCACGCTCAACCATCTTCTGCAGCGTCCAGCCAAAGTTCACATCATAAACCCACAAGAGGCGTACCAGTCTGCGGTCGCCCAAGGTTTTGAGCATATGGTAATCCGCCTGCTTGCCTTCCACAAAAGCATCAATAAAATCCGGGCTGATGAGGTCCGTGGATTTCGATTTCATGAATTTAGGCGCCTTATCCGCATTTTCCGGGTCAAGGAACGGCGCCAATACGCGGTAAATATCCAACTTATCCGCATCCCGCAGGAGTTTGGCAAAAAGCAGATACTTGCCCGTGGCATCGGCAGGAATTTCCTTCTTATTATGATACTTGATGGCATAGCGAACCAAATCCGCATCTTCGGCAGACAAGTCTGCCATATACGGCATTTCCTCCGCCAGCACCTTGAGGCCCAAATCCGCATGGTCTTCCGACTGTGCATCATTAAAGGTCTTGTAAATGCTGTACTGCCGGAATCGGCCCACATCATGGAACAGCCCCATGATTTCTGCCAGCTGCACATCATGCTCACTAAGCTCTAAATGTTTGGCCAGTTCCCGGGCAATGGCGGTCACATAACCTGTATGTTCTCTCTTGATGCGGATACCCTGCATGACTTCTTCATCATCGGTGACGAATTGATTCATATAGTCATCCATCCAGGTATGCATTTTCTTTAACAATTCGTTCAATTATTGATCCCTCTTTACAATGAAGTACACCTCATTATACTACGAAGGTAATGCTCACGCAATATTTACCAAAATTCCCAAAGCCTGCAATTCCTGCCGAATCGCCGTCAAAGCCTCCTCATCCGGCACCCGCACAGTATGAATATGCACGCCCCCCGTCACAACGAGCAGGGGATTGGCCTGACATTTCTTCATCTTCGTGAGGAAGTTCTTGATATCCCGACGGCTCTCCAGCAGTAAATCGCTCTTTAACGGGCCATAGACCGGGTGCTCCACGATAACATCCAGCACCGCTCCGCCATTATCCACAATGGCATTAAGCTCCGCTTCCATATCCTCTGCTGAATGCTGACAGACGAGCGTGACCTTCTGCTGGCTCGGTTCGTCTTCGGGCATAATGTAACCGCGGGGCGTGGCAAAAATCTTCTGTCCCTCTGCCCGCAAAATACTCACATCACCCACAATAATCTGCCGGCTGACCCCAAGTTCCCGGGAAAGCCTTGTTCCCGTCAAAGGCTGTGTGGCCGCCTGCAAACGCCGCAGAACTTCTGCCCGCCGCTCCTCTGTGGTCATCGAGAAATCCCCTCCTTCGGCAGCTTAAATTTCAAATGGTGGGCGATAACAGGATCGAACTGCTGACATCCTGCTTGTAAGGCAGGCGCTCTCCCAGCTGAGCTAATCGCCCGAAATTGGTGACGCGTATGGGATTCGAACCCATGAAGCCGCCGTGAAAGGGCGGTGTCTTAACCACTTGACCAACGCGCCATGGCTCCCCGAGCAGGATTCGAACCTGCGACATATGGATTAACAGTCCACCGTTCTACCGGCTGAACTATCGGGGAATTCCTTGGTGTGTCTCACCAACGAATATTATTATACGACACCTTTCCGAGAAATGCAACCCCTTTTTTTAATTTTTTTCAAAAAAAATTTAAATTATTTTTTGACCAGTCAAAAAGGCGGCAATTCCGCTGTCGTTATTGCTCAGTGTAACGGCCTTCGCCACGGCTTTGACATCAGCGGGAGCATTGCCCATCGCGACGCTCATGCCGGTATACTTTAGCATCGCCAGGTCATTGTAGTTATCACCAAAGGAAAGCGCCTCTGCCTTATCAAAGCCATAATCCTTCAGCATAACTTCAATCCCCGCCGCCTTGGATACGGCTCCATCCATAATTTCAAGCAGGATATCCGAAGAACGCGCCACCTGAAACTGCGGATAATGCTGCTGGAAATATTTTTCTGCACTTGCGCAATCCGTCGGTTCAGCCATAAGGAGAATTTTATGCGGTAAAGTCCCCTGCGCAAGCAGGCTGTCAAAATCGACCTGCTCCGCCTGTGCCGAGGTGATATCCTCCTCACGTTTCACGCGTGCATCCTGCTTATCCGTCACATACCAGTGATGGCCGCTGTAAAAATTTACCGTCACTGCGGGGAATTTTTCACCAATCTCCGCTAACAGCTCACGCACAGGCTCAGCTGCCATATAGGTGCTGGCAAGTTCACGCCCCTCACGGTCAAGCACATAGGCACCACTATAACAGATAATGGGCATCTTGATTCCCATATCCTCCGTAATCGGATAAATCGCCTCCGGCATTCGCGCCGACACCAGCACAAAGGGAATATCCTTTGCCACCAGCTTTTTTACGGCCGCCTTCGTCTGACTGGTCACTTCATGCTGACTCGTCAGCACCGTGCCGTCAATATCGGAAAAAACAATCTTTACATCTGTATTCGTCATAATAATCCCCCCCAAGGATATTATGACATAAAATCATATGTTATGCTACCTTTATATTCTGTCCCGCTTGGCATCTTCGGCGATAAGTTCTTCGAGCCGTCCCACAGTCATATCTTTTTCGGAATAGACGGTGATGCCGTGTTTCTGCAGAAGAGCCGTGGTTACCCCCTGGCCTTTGACTTTTTTGCCGTCAAAGTTACCGCCGTGAATTTTCTTTACACCGCAGGATGGACTGCCCTCTTTGAGGATAGCCACTTTGGCATGGTAAGCTTCGGCGATTTTGAGCACCTTATCGGCGCCCGTCAGCAGGTACTGGGTAGTATCCATGCCGTTTTCGTCCACGGCTTTCGCCTTGCCCGTGAGGACTTTTTTGCCATTGCCGCCCTGAATCTCCATTGCGGGCCTTGGGCAGGGCAGCATGGCGAAGCATTCGGGACATACGGCGATAAAGCGACCCCGCTCATTGTATTTCAACAACAGCTCATGGGTGTTGGCACCCCCGCTGAATTTAACCTTATGACCCAGCAAACAGGCACTGACCAAAATCATCTTCGATACCCCTTTCTCCCAAACACACACATATTTATACCCAGTTTCTTCGCCAAGGACTCCAAAGAATCCTCTTTTAATTCCTGTCCGGCTGCCAAAGGAATTGCAGCACAGGTGCGGGCATCATCCATGGCATTATGATGCTGGAAATCAATATGCAGATGCGTGCCCACGGTATCCAGCTTGTGATTCTCCAAAAACGGCCAAGCCTTGCGGGCAATGGCTACGGTATCGCAGTAAGCAAAATCCGGTGTTGGCAGGCCCTCATCCGCCAAACAGGCGCTCAAGACCCCCATATCAAATTTTGCATTATGCGCCACCACGATTTTCCCTTCGAGATGGCTTTTGAGTTCCGGCCAGATTTCGGCAAAGGTCGGCGCATTTTTCGTATCGTTGGGCGTAATGCCATGAATCTGTATATTGAAGTAATTGTACTTATTCATGGGCGGCTGAATCAGCGAGTAGTATACATCCTTCATTTTGCCATCTTCCACGGCGGTGACAGCCACACTGCAGGCCGAGTTACGGCAGCCCGTGGCTGTTTCAAAGTCAATGGCCGCAAAGTTCATCATAAATCAATCGTTCCTTCTTTTCTTACTTATATAACTTTCATCAATCGAATAAAAAACGGATAAATCCACCTAGGCCCAAGCCCAGGTGGATTCCCCATTATTTATTCAATTACCGCTTAGCGCTTGCTTTGCAGATATTCGTCAATGGCGGCAGCTGCCTTGCGGCCTGCGCCCATGGCGAGAATTACCGTAGCGGCACCCGTGACGATATCGCCGCCGGCAAATACACCCGGCTTGGACGTTGCCCCAGTTTCCTCGTCAGCAGCAATGTTGCCGCGCTTCGTCGTGTCAAGGCCCGGCGTGGTCTGCGAAATAATCGGATTAGGGCCGGTGCCGATGGATACGATAACCGTTTCCACATCCAAATCAAACTCAGAACCAGCCACAGCTACCGGACGGCGGCGGCCGGATTCATCAGGCTCACCGAGTTCCATCTTGATGCAGCGCATGCCTTTAACCCAGCCGTTTTCATCCCCAAGAATTTCCACCGGGTTGTTGAGGAGCTTGAATTCAATCCCCTCCTCTTTCGCATGTTCCACTTCTTCCTTACGGGCAGGCAGTTCTGCCTCGCTGCGGCGATAGACGATATAGACCTTTTCCGCGCCCAGACGCAGCGCCGTGCGGGCCGCATCCATGGCCACGTTGCCGCCGCCGATAACGGCGACTTTCTTGCCAATCTTAATCGGCGTAGCGTATTCCGGGAACTTGTACGCCTTCATGAGATTGCAGCGGGTCAGGAATTCATTGGCGGAATAAACACCGCTGAGGCTTTCGCCCGGAATGCCCTGGAAACGCGGCAGACCGGCCCCCGTGCCGATGAATACCGCATCAAAGCCTTCTTCTTCCATGAGCTCGTCCACCGTGAACAGGCGGCCGGCTACGGAGTTGAGTTCAAACTTCACACCGAGTTTGGCGATATTGTCGATTTCCTTTTTCACGACCTCATCTTTCGGCAGACGGAATTCGGGAATGCCGTAGGACAGCACGCCGCCCGCCTTATGCAGGGCCTCAAATACCGTTACCTTGTAGCCCTTCTTGGCCAAATCGCCGGCACAGGACAGGCCGGAGGGGCCGGAGCCGATTACGGCTACCTTCTGTGCATCTGCAGCGTATTCGATGGGCTTTACTTCTTCATTCTTGGCCATATAGCGGTCTGCTACATAGCGCTCCAGACGGCCAATACCGACGGATTCGCCCTTCTTGGCCAGCACGCAGTATTTTTCGCACTGATTTTCCTGCGGGCAGACACGGCCGCAGACAGCGGGCAGCGCGTTGGCTTCCTTGATTTTTTCAATGGCGCCGTCAAAATCGCGCTCTTTAATCTTGCCGATAAATTCCGGAATATCTACGGACACCGGGCAGCCTTTGCGGCACTGCGGCACTTTGCAGTGCAGGCAGCGCTCTGCTTCGGCTACTGCCGTTTCTTCATCGTAGCCCAAAGCTACTTCATCAAAGTTATGGGCGCGAACCTGCGGGTCCTGCACCGGCATTTCATGTTTCTTCAAAGACAAAGCCATCGTTTATTTCCTCCCCAAACCAATGCGGCAAATATGGTCCTTTTCCTCAGCCTCCATATCGCGGTACATGCGCTGGCGGCTCATGAGTTCGGGGAAATCTACCTTGTGTGCATCAAATTCCGGGCCATCTACGCAGGCAAACTTCGTTTCGTCGCCTACGGTTACGCGGCAACCGCCGCACATACCCGTACCGTCTACCATGATGGGATTCAGGCTGACCACCGTCGGAATACCGAGCTCACGCGTAGCATCGGCAACGCTCTTCATCATGATAACCGGGCCGATAGCTGTAATCTGGGCAATCTTTTCGCCGCGGTTCACGAGTTCCTGCACCGCATAGGTGACAAAGCCCTTGATGCCACGGGAACCATCATCCGTCGTAATCAGGATTTCATCCGTTACCTCGGACATTTCCTTTTCCATAATCAGAATGTCCTTGGTCTTGGCACCCATGATGGCGATAACCTTGTTGCCTGCTTCCTTCAT
>CACZIV010000109.1 GCA_902781305.1 Pseudoselenomonas ruminantium | reverse complement strand
CCCTGACCGACACAGAGAATGATGGGCTTTTCGTTGTACTGCCGGATATACGGATGGTCAGGCGGCATCTGCGCCAAAAAATCCATCGGCGAGTTTTCATAGAGCGTTTCATTCAGCCAGCCATCAAAGAAAAACTTGGCATCGTAAACGCCCGACAGGGACAATATCCCCGCAAAAAGTTCCGGACGGCGCAGGAACAAGATTGCCGCATGCAGGCCGCCCAAACTGCAGCCGGTCACAATCGGCAATTTGCCCGTGCCATTTCTGTCCGCAATAAAGGGCAAGACCTCCGTCACGATATAGTTATAGTACGCTTCCTGACGGTTGGCACGCCAGCCCTTATCTCCCCAGACATTTGACCAGGTTTCCGTATCCACCGTATCCACGCAAAAGAGCTGTATCCTTCCTTCATTTAGATAACCAGACAACGTATCAATCATGCCGAAGTTCTCGAAATTATCGCTCATGGCATCCTGCGTGGGAAACACCAGTACCGGCGTTCCCTTGTCCCCATAGATGCGGATGCTCATATCCCGCTGCAAGCGCTCACTGTACCAACTGATATGTTCTTTTACCATTTCATCATCCCCTTATCTTATCCCCTCTTAAGAAAAACTCCAGACATTTCCCGTCTGGAGTTTACCCGCTATTTATCTTTGACTTGTCAAATACCATCGCCATCCATAAACCGCTGTTTTTCCAACCGGTCAAAATGCGTAACTGTACCCTGTTTTACGATGATGCTCAAGCGCCCATAATAGAGGCTGGCCAGTTCCCGCTCAATGGTACGGCGCAAATTCCGCTCAGTATCCTCCGACCATTCCGCAGGTTTGGGAATACCCTGCCAGGGATGCACACGCATCTTTTCGGTACGCTCCACCTGAATCAGAACACCATTTTGGGCAATCAGTACCACTTCCCCGAAGTACAGGCCCCGTAAAACCGACATAATGTAGTTAAGTACATCAACAGGTACATCCTTCATACACATCTCTCCTAAATGACGATAGCATTATGTTACACTATTACACCCATCATGTCAATGGGTGTAATGGAAAATGTTAAATTTTTGCTAAAGTGTCATTCAGTTCAGAAAGATATTCTTTATCCTGCCCCAAAAAGTTCAGGGCGTAGTTAATGTGCAAATCGGCGGCAACCTCCACCGCTTCTTCTGCCGGTGCCAGTTTTTCGCTGTGGAGCACTCTGGCTGAGTCCGAACCTTCCCTGGCGGTTCCTACATGTGCATATACGCCGGGAACGTCCTTGATGTACTCGGCAAAATCATCGGCGGCAAAGCCAAAGACCGGTGCTTCAGAAATCGTCACCTTATCCTCGCCCAAAAGTTTCCGGGCAATCTGCGCTGCTTCTTCCCGCGCCTGTTCATCGTTAATCAATGGGCTGGCATTGCAATCGTAGGTCACTGCCGCCTGCACACCGTACACTGCCGCTATATTTTCCGCCAGTTCGTGGATTTTCGCCTTGAGCTTTTCACGGTTTTCCTCTGAGAAGACCCGAAAACTGCCTTCGATAAGGGCACTATCGGCTACAATGTTATAGGAAGTTCCTGCCTTAAAGACGCCAATACCCACATTGACCGGTTCATCCGACGGCAAAAGCCTGCCCGAAAGCTTGCTGATTTCGCCCACCAGTACCGCTCCTGCCTGCAAGGCATCCCTGCCCAGATGCGGCTTGGAGGTATGCGCTTTCCTGCCCGTCAGATTTATGCGGAAAAAATCGCAGGAAGCCGCATCTTCCTTGCGCGAAAACACCACCGTCCCGACTGGCACATCGGGGGCAATATGAACGCCAAAAGCCCTATCGTAATTGTTTAAGAGTCCCTGCTCCCGGAAATACTGCGAACCATGCCCCATCTCCTCAGCCTGCTGAAAGACCAGCAGTACCGTACCGGCAAAGCGGTCTTGCAACTCGGCAAGTTTCTTGGCCGCCGCCAGCAGTGCCGCCGTATGCACATCATGGCCGCAGGCGTGCATGACACCGGGATTTACGGATTTATAGGGTAAATTCGTCTGCTCCTCAATGGGCAGTGCGTCAATATCCGCCCGCAGGAGAATCGTTTTGCCCTTATCGCTATGCCCCGTTATCCGGGCAAAGGTTCCGGTTTTCTCCACTTCCTGATAGTCTATGCCCAATTCGGTCAGTTTTTCCCGAATAAACTTCGCCGTATTGTATTCCTGATTGCTCAGTTCCGGATGCTGATGCAGCCATCTACGGCATTCCCGGGCAAATCCACTGTCACAATGAAACATATCGCTCCCCCCGTTCTCAAATAAAATACTCAATCGTCCGTTCTGCCGTAAGTTTATTGCGGGTATCAAACAGCAGGACCGCCTCCCGCTCCTCCACACGCCCTAAGGCATACGGCGCAACATACTCCCGGTTAAAGCAAGAAAAAGGCACAACGCGGTTATAGGACAGTGGCTGCGACAAGGTGCATACAATCTCCTCACCGAACGGATTTTCCGTCATATAATACGGGTCAAAAAGATAAATCTTTTCCCCATCCCGCTTAGTCAGCAATACATAATGTTCCCCGTCCATATGCAGGCGCACGACCACCACGCCGCCACGGTTCAAGGCATCCACCACCAGACTGTTCTCGCCGAAATACACCGCTTTGCCCGAAAGATATTGGCTTTCGATAGGCAAAAGCCCTGCCTCGCCCACACCGGACAGCCAGCGGGATAAAAACATCATCGCCATGCGGGAAGTGCCGTTTTTGCCGGGCACACCGCCTTTGCCATAGCAGTCCAGCGAATAAATCATGATATTACGCAGGATTTCTGGCTGAATTTCTTCGCGCTCAAACAGATAGGAAATCGCGTTGAGCATGGAGGTCGGCCCGCAATCATACTCCGATACCTGATAACGCAAGGGATTTTTCATAAACAGGTCACCTCTCATACATACCTACTAAAAAAGAGGTTTTGCACAGAATTCATGTTCTTGCAAAACCTCCGGTTATCCAGTCAGTTCTTTCGTCCACCTGACGATGACCTTATGTTACAATATTACACCCATTATGTCAATAGGCTTAAACTTAATTCGCCAAAAAAATTTTCCCACCGCCGATAATATGGCCCTGTTCATCGTAAAATACCGCCGACTGGCCTGGTGCCGGAGCGCGGACAGGCTCGGCAAAGTTTATCTTTATCTGGTCGTCAGCGATACGCTGCAAGCTGGCCGCCGCACCTGCATGGTGGTAGCGTATCTTTACCTGCGCTGAAACATCTTCGCCTTCTACAACCTCACGCGACATAAAGCACAGGTCTTTACAGAAAACTTCCTGCGTGTATAGCCCTTCCTCACCGCTTATGACCACTTCATTGGCTGCGGCACGTATCTCCTTGACATAGGCAGGATAGCCGAGCGCCAGCCCTAAGCCTTTCCGCTGGCCGACCGTGTAATGGATAATGCCTTTATGCTGTCCCAAGACCTTGCCCGTTTCATCGACAAAATTTCCCACCGCCGTTAAATCTTTGTCACTATATTCTTCAATATAATCGGTGTAGCTGCCCTCCGTCACAAAGCAGATTTCCTGCGAATCTTCCTTATCTGCCACATTGAGCCCTGCCTTGCGGGCAATGTCACGCACCTCGGCTTTGGTCAGCCTGCCCAATGGCAGAATGGTACGCGCAAGTTGAGCCTGCGTGAGTTTGTAGAGCATATAGGACTGGTCTTTCTGCTTATCTGCGCCCGCCCGCAGGGTATAGCGGCCATTTTCCAGCCGCTCAATGATGGCATAGTGACCGGTCGCCACATAATCTGCCCGCATATGCGCCGCGACGCTTAACAGCTGCTCCCACTTCACATAGCGGTTGCATTCCACGCAAGGGTTGGGCGTGCGCCCCGCTTCATAATCCGCCACAAAAGGCTTCGTCACATAATCATGGAAACATGCCACCGTATTCCAGGGATAATAGGCAATACCCAAAATATCCGCCGTCCGAGCGGCCTCATCGATCTCACAGCACTTGCTGCTGCCACTCTCCCACGATTTTAACGTAATGCCGATGACCTCGAAACCTGCCGCCTTCAGCAAATACGCCGTCACTGCACTGTCCACCCCGCCGGACATGCCCACGATTACCTTACCTCTGCTCATAGCCAAAAATTCTTCCTCTCTATCGTTCACTGTCCATAATGACCTAATGTTATACTCTTTGGCCTATCATGTCAATAGGTATTTACTTGCGCAGGTTTACAAGTTGACACATCAAATGTCAAAGGTATATACTTTTACTATTAAAAAGATAGTGTTTCATCATTTTTGTACAGTCATATCTTTTTCAAGGAATCATTTTTTTCAAGGAGGCATTATGCGAAAATTTAATCTGGCAACACAAGTGCTGATTGCTTTTGTCATCGGCACAGTACTCGGCATCATCTTTCAAAAAGACATCCTGTTCCTGCAGCCTGTGGGCGATATCTTCCTGCGGCTGATTCAGATGATTGTCGTGCCC
>CACZIV010000108.1 GCA_902781305.1 Pseudoselenomonas ruminantium | reverse complement strand
TGTGGGCGATGAAATCGCCATCTATCCCGGCGGCCGCAAGACCAAAGTTGTGGCCTTTCCCTATTGGCAGGCAAAAGATCAGCGCACACAGGCGTATGCTGGAAATTCCACCGGCATACAGGTGGCCGATGAATTCTTCAACCAACGGGGCGAAATCATCACGCGGGCGGGCGATACGCCGCCGCTCACGGGCAAGCGTTTGCGTGTGTCCTTGTTCTGGCTTGGCAAAAAGCCCTTGCAGCTTAACCGTCGCTATAAACTCAAGCTGGGTACACAGGAAGTGGAAGCGCAGGTGGAAAGCATAGAAAAGCTTATCGATGCTTCAAGTCTTGACCAGCGGGCGGCCGATACCGTCAAGGAAATCCGGCTCAATGATGTGGCAGAGGTTATCTTAAAACTCAAAGAGGAAATCGCCTTTGACCGTTTTCAGGACTATCAGGCAACAGGCCGCTTTGTACTGGTGGACGGCTATGATGTGGCGGGCGGCGGCATTGTTCTCGCGGCAGAGAAAGAAGCGCATGGTGAGTTCTCCCAGAAGGCGATGCGCTATATCATGAACCATTTGCCGCAGAATGGCGAACTTATCGTGGTGGTCAAAGATGGCGAAATCGTGCGCCTTGAACGCACCGAACGGGAAGTCTTCAGCGGCATAGACGGCGAAGGGATTTAAGGGTATACTTAAAGAAAAAATTTAGGAGAGCTGATACTATGGCATACGATTACAAGGAGCTCAAAGCCCATGGCTTTATGCAGCAGAAACAGCCCGGCTGTTTTTCCATGCGCCTGAAAAGCGTGGGCGGCAAGTTCACCGCTGCCCAGCTGCAGACCGTGCAGGAAGTAGCGGAAAAATTTGGCGAAGGCTATGTGCATCTGACTTCCCGTCAGGGCATTGAGATTCCCTTTATCAAGGAGCAGGATATCGAGGAAGTCAAAAAGGCTTTGGCAGCGGGCGGCCTTGCCACAGGCTTTTGCGGCGCACAGGTGCGCACGATTACCGCCTGTCAGGGCAATGCCGTCTGCCGTTCTGGTCTTATCGATACCGCAAGGCTGGCAGAGGAATTTGCGGAGCGCTATGCAGGCAAAATGCTGCCGCATAAGTTCAAGGTGGGCTTTACGGGCTGTCATAACAACTGCCTGAAGACTGAGGAAAACGATATCGGCATCAAAGGCGGCGTAAAGCCCGTCTGGCAGAAGGATAAGTGCAAGCTCTGCGGAGCTTGCGTAAAAATCTGTCCGCGGGGAGCGCTGACTTTAGACAGGGAAAAGGGCAAAATCCTTTGGGACAGAAAGAAATGCTATTTCTGTGGCAAATGCACCAAGGGCTGCAAGTTCGAGGCCTTCGAGAAAAAGACCGGCTTTGTTGTGTCCTTTGGCGGGCTTTATGGCAACCGCATTGCCATTGGCAAGAAGATTGTGCCGCTGATTTACGGCGAGGATAAACTGCGCAAGGCACTCGATGCTGCGCTGGATTACTTTGAACAGCATGCCAACAAGGGCGAACGCTTCCGCAATATGCTCGACCGGATTGGCTGGGAGGAGTTTACGCAGATTATCCGCGCCAGTCAAAAATAATTTTTCAAAAACTATTGACATAATAGGTGTAACATTGTAATATATAGACATGCCAAAAACATTTGGCATACAACCTAAAAAGAGAAAAGAACTGACCAAAAAAATTGGAGGTTCCAGAAGCAAGACCCTTAGATTAAAGGGAGCTTTTGGAACCTCTTTTTGATGATGAAAGGGGATTTTATTTATGAGCCAGTACAAATTTGAAACCTTGCAGTTACATGTTGGACAGGAACAGCCGGACCCGGCATCCGATGCCCGTGCAGTACCTATTTATCAGACCACTTCCTATGTATTCCGCAACAGCCAGCACGCTGCTGACCGTTTTGGCCTGGCTGATGCCGGTAATATTTACGGCCGTCTGACTAACTCCACGCAGGATGTGTTTGAAAAACGCATCGCTGCTTTGGAAGGCGGCACGGCAGCTCTGGCCGTTGCTTCCGGTGCTGCAGCCATCACTTACACGATTCAGGCGTTGGCAGCAAATGGCGGTCATATCGTAGCACAGAAGACCATTTACGGTGGCAGCTACAACCTGCTGGCTCATACCCTGACGGACTTTGGCGTGGAAACCACTTTTGTCGATGCCCATAACCTTGCCGAAGTAGAAGGAGCTATCCAGGAAAACACGAGAGCCATTTATCTCGAAACGCTGGGCAACCCCAACAGCGATATTCCCGATATTGATGCTATCGCCGAAATCGCACACAAACATGGTCTGCCGCTGGTTATCGACAACACCTTCGGCACGCCGTATCTCATCCGTCCGATTGAACATGGTGCAGATATCGTCGTACATTCGGCAACGAAGTTCATCGGCGGTCATGGTACGACCCTGGGCGGTGTAATCGTTGAAGCGGGCAAGTTCGACTGGAAAGCCAGCGGCAAATATCCCGGCATCGCAGCACCGAATCCGAGCTATCATGGGGTATCCTTCTACGATGTAGTTGGCCCGGCTGCTTTTGTCACCTATATCCGCGCTATCCTGCTCCGCGATACGGGCGCAACCATTTCCCCGTTCAATGCTTTCCTGCTGCTGCAGGGCGTAGAAACACTCTCTCTGCGTCTTGATCGCCATGCAGAAAACACGAAGAAAGTGGTGGAATTCCTGAGCAAGCATCCGCAGGTGGCTAAGGTTAACCATCCGTCCCTGCCGGATCATCCGGACCATGCACTCTACGAAAAGTATTTCCCGAACGGTGGTGCATCCATCTTCACGTTCGAAATCAAGGGTGGCAAAGAAGCGGCTTGGAAGTTTATCGACAATCTGGAAATCTTCTCTCTGCTCGCTAACGTGGCTGACGTCAAGAGCCTTGTCATTCATCCGGCATCCACGACGCATTCCCAGCTGACGGATGAAGAACTGGCTGACCAGGGCATTTCCCAGAGCACCATTCGCCTGTCCATCGGTACAGAACATATTGATGATATCATTGCAGACCTCGAAAAAGGTTTTGCAGCTGCCAAATAACGACAAGGAGGAATTTTGTCATGGCAAAGATTTACAACAGTGTAACAGAGCTTATCGGCAATACGCCGCTCTTAAAAGCAAATAATTTCATTGAAGCAAATGACCTGCAGGCTAATATCTTGGTTAAGTTGGAATATCTGAATCCTGCCGGCAGCGTCAAAGACCGCATTGCCAAAGCCATGATTGAGCAGGCGGAAAAAGAAGGCAAAATCACCAAAGACACGGTGATTATCGAGCCGACCAGCGGCAATACGGGTATTGGCTTGGCAAGTTTTGCTGCAGCCCGCGGCTATAAGGCAATCCTGACCATGCCGGAAACCATGAGCGTGGAGCGCCGCAATCTCTTGAAGGCCTATGGTGCACAGATTGTGCTGACCGATGGCGCTAAGGGCATGAAGGGGGCCATTGCCAAGGCCGAAGAACTGGCAAAAGAGACGCCGAATGCGTTCATCCCCTCCCAGTTCACCAATCAGGCAAACCCTGCTATTCATGAAGCGACTACCGGCCCGGAAATCTGGCAGGATGCGGATGGCAAAGTAGATGCTTTTATCGCTGGTGTCGGCACGGGCGGCACGCTTACGGGCGTAGGCCGTTATCTCAAAAAGCAGAAGGCGGATGTACATGTTGTAGCCGTAGAGCCGGAAAGCTCGCCGGTACTCAGCAAGGGTACGGCAGGCCCGCATAAAATTCAGGGCATTGGCGCAGGCTTTGTGCCGGAAACGCTCGATACCAAGGTCTACGATGAAGTCCTGCCCATCAGCAATGAAGATGCCTTCAAATATGGCCGTCAGTTTGCCCATAGCGAAGGCGTGCTGGTTGGTATCTCCGCTGGTGCAGCACTGGCTGCAGCGGTGAAGCTGGCTCAGCGTCCGGAATATAAAGGCAAGAACATTGTGGTGCTGCTGCCGGATACCGGAGACAGATACCTTTCCACAGAACTCTTTAACGATTAATCTCTCACTCCAATATAAAATGGCACTGTCCAAAAATTTCTGGACAGTGCCATTTTATATTAGAGCAGGTCGGTTAATTTCTTGCCATAGAAAAAATCGTGTACGAGACTGCTGTATTCCTTCCATAAAGGGAGCGTCTTGCAAATGTTTGTGCGGGTACATTCATAATTGGGGTCAGCCAGACAGGCAACAGGGGAAAGGGAGCCTTCCATCAGTTCGATGATTTCGCCCACATTGTATTCCTGCGGGCGGCGGCAGAGCTTATAGCCGCCGCCTTTGCCACTGGCACCGACCACCATACCGGCGGCAACCAAATCCTTTACGATAATCTCCAAATACTTCTTGGAAATCTCCTGTCGGGCAGCAATATCTTTTAAGGGAATATATTTACCATTTTCGTTTTCTGCTAAGTCAAGCATGACGCGCAGGGCATAACGACCACGAGTAGAAATCATGTAACCAACTCCTTTATCTTTTTGGCCTATTATACCGCAAGGTGAATAGGCTTGCAAGAATTTCATTTTTTTTTCATTTTGGGTGTTGACATATGCATGCAACTCGTGTAATATAATACAAGTCGCTGAGCGAGAGCACAGAAAACATAATCCAGCAAGCCTTGACTGGCAAGGGATTGTAACAGATTGCTTTCGAATTTAGACAAAAAAGAAAAATTAAAAAAGTTCTTGACAGTCTAAAACAAATGCGATATGATAAATGAGTCGCTTGAAGCGACGGGCACTTCGAAAGAAGCGCTAAACAAGATTGTTCTTTGAAAACTAAACAATGCAAATAATCATGCAACATGATT
>CACZIV010000107.1 GCA_902781305.1 Pseudoselenomonas ruminantium | reverse complement strand
CTGATGCTACACGTAGAAAACCGGGCCATATCAATCGGATATGACCCGGTTCTTATATCGGAGTGTCGGGATTCGAACCCGAGGCCTCTTGGACCCGAATTAAAACGCACCCGTTTAACATCGTTTTATTATATCTAAAAAGTGTTGATTTTATGCGGATTTTGTGGTATCATTGTGTTGTAAAGTTTTATAGTGTTGTTTACCTTTTTGTAAGTTTGTTTACTCAAGTGTTTACTTTTTGGAGGCAATGACATGGCTACGATAACCACAAAATACGATGATGCCGGAAAGCCTATCAGCTACAAATTCACCTGTTGTGTTGGTAGAGATGATAACGGAAAGCAGGTATGGAGGACAAAGACGGTTAAAAGTCCCCATTACACCGAGGCAAAAGAGAAAAAGTGGATCAACACCGAGTTGCTAAACTGGGAACAGCAACAAAAGGATGACTATAAAAAGTCGCATAACACCGCTGATAAGGATAGAATCACTTTTGCAGAGTTTGTAAGGGAGCATTGGTGGCCGGATCACGTCATGGATGGCAGCCACACACCGAGCAGTGTTTCCTTTTATAAGCACATGAGTGACAACATCTTGGAATACTTTGGTAGCAAGAAAAAGCTATCGCAGATTGATGCAGAAACAGTCAAGCGGTATATTAAGTACCTGCGTACTGATGCCGTGTCGAAATCGGGAAAGCCTTATAGTGCCGCCACTATTCAGCATCACTTTTCTACATTGCGTAATATCTTGGAGTATGCAAGGCGTTTCCATTACATCCAGTCTGACCCTTGCCATGATTTGACTCAGAAAGAGAAACCACATCGGGACAAAAAGAAAATTGATTTTCTGTCCATTCAGCAAGCACAGCGGTTTATGGAGTGCCTGCAGAATGAGCCGTTGTTTTGGCGGTGCTTTATGACCGTGCTGCTCAAGACTGGCCTCCGCCGGGGTGAGTGTGTTGCTCTGCAATGGGGTGATATTGACGGAAACAAACTGGAACTGCACATCACCCGAAATGTAACTATTGACAGAAACAGTCCCGATAAAATCTGTGTAGGTAAAACCAAAACCGATGAAGAAAGAACTGTACCCATTTCACAAGGCCTGTATGCTCTGCTGATGACCCACAAGCATGAGCAGCAGAAAAAGCATGGAGTGCTTTTCCCGAATGCGTTTGTATTCTGCTCCGCATCAGATCCATACAAACCCATCTATCCCACTGAGCCGACAAGATGGCAGTCAAAGTTTGTGAAAAGAAATGACCTCCCTCAAGTCAGTCCGCACGATCTGCGACACACAGCCGCCACCCTTGCCCTTGAGAGTGGCGCAGACCTCAAGCAGGTGCAGGAATTGTTAGGCCATAGAGATCCATCCACTACAATGGCATTCTATACAGGCGTGACCGAGGAGGCACAGCGGCGAACTATTGAAGGTATCGAGAGCCTTATTGGATAATCAAAAAAATAACGGCTTTTCAAAGTCCCATTTTGGTACTTTGAAAAAATCGAGAGCCTTATTGGATAATCAAAAAAATAACGGCGGTGCATGGTAGAAATACTTTGCACCGCATTTAGTTATAAATAATTATATAAAAATTATCAAGAAGTTATTGAAAATCCGGTATTTGCTTATTTAGGTGGCTTTATTAACCTCAGAAGTTAGAAAAATACTTGACAAAAAGAAAAATAGGAGTATAATATCAGTAGAAACAAAATTGAATAGCGCATTGTTACCAAACGTGTGCAAATGTGCACTCGTTAGGAACCGCCCCATCTCCATTCTGCTTTTGCAGACAAACTACAGGGTACGCCGTAGCCACTTCCAAAGAGTGGACACCGAAGAATCGTGCAGGGTAACAAAGTCAGCGACAGGAGGTCTTCTGTTGTTGGTTTTGTGTGTCCTGTCTTTTTTTATTTGGGAGCGACACACAAAGAGTGTGCCGTTCCTTTTTTGTTTTCCAATCTAATTTAGGAAAGGAAATGACATGACATGAGCAACGAAGTAAACACAGGCGCAACCCCTCCCAGAATGATGACGATCCGGCAAATTGCCGCCACCGGACTGCTACCAGAACACGCTCTCCGGCTGATGGCAAAGGCTGGCCAACTCCCCTGCATCGTCGTGGGCGAAACCAAAAAAATTTTGATCAACTATGACCGGCTGGTCGAGCAGCTTCAGCAGCTTTGATCGGGAGGTGACAACATGGCGAATCGAAGCAAACTGGTCACCAGACCCAGCATTGCCGCCAAACTGATGGAATGTGGATTTGTTGGGCGAATGACCGTCAATCCATGGTCTCCAGAGCGCACAGCGTGGGAGTTTCCCGAAACCCCGGAGCTCGTTGCCACACTGGAGGAATTGGGCAGCCGGAAGCCAAAACAGGGCGGTGATTCCTCTGGCAAGTGAAATTGACGATCGCCTGGATTACATTTTGAGGCGTTGGGGCGCGGAAAAATACTTGTCGCTGACAAAGCAAAATGGCTTCACGACGGGTGAGGTTTACCATTTTTTGAAACGGTGCGAGGCGGAGCATCTTGACCCGGATACGGGAAGGCCGGCCAGCCAACAGCCAAGCGACAACAGAGATGATGTCTATGCGTTGCTGGATAAAACCGAAAAGAAGATAAACGGCGAACGAAAACTTATCGTTTCCAATACTTCACAGAACTATTTGACAATTCTCCGAAATGATGAACGCTTCCAAAATATCAAGTTTAACACTTTGCGAGGATTGCCGGAAAAGATAGTTGATGGGAAAGCCCGACAATGGACAGATGCGGACGATGCGGCGGCACGAACCTACATAGAAAGCTGTTATGGAATTTCAAACAGGCAAAAATGCGAAGATGCGTTCACAGAATTTCAGCACGAGCGAGAATATGACCCGGTGCAAACCCTGATAAATGGGATTGAATGGGATGGAACGCCACGGGTTGAAACAATGTTGATTCGCTGGATGGGCGCAGAAGATACGCCGTATAACCGGGAATGTTCCCGTCTGCTGTTTGCCGGTGGTATCAATCGGGCGTTTCGTCCGGGCTGTAAAAATGACAATGTGATTGTGCTAGTTGGCGCACAGGGTGGAGGCAAGTCCACCTTCACCCAATGGCTAGCCCTATCCCCGGAACTGTATTCCTCCACCAAAACGATCAACGGGCAAAAGGGACTGGAAGCAATATCCGGGAAATGGATTTGCGAACTGGAAGAATTGCTTGCTACTTTGGCAAATGATTATAGCGGCACGAAATCGGAAGAAAATGCAAAAGCATTTTTGTCTACTTCCAGCGATTTTTACAGAAAACCTTATGACCGCAGACCAACAGACAGCCCCAGGCATTGCATTTTCATTGGCACCACCAACCGGGAAACATTCTTGACGGATAAGACAGGAAACCGCCGTTGGTATCCTGTTCGGGTGGACGTTGATGGACGATGGCTATATGAGCATGAGGAGGAATGCAAGGCGGATATTCTGCAAGCGTGGGCGGAAATGAAACACGCCTTTGACAATGGTTTGCCCCTTGCCAAACCTGTGGCAGATGTCGCATTGCTGTCCACCATTAAGGAAGAACAGGCGGCAGCAGAGCAGGACGATTGGCGAGTGGGATTGGTCGAGCAATATCTGGATGGCAAAGAAAAAGTTTGTTTAATCGAGGTGTGGCAACGGGCATTGTATCCAGATCGCTCCCCATACTACCCCGAAATGACGAGGCGTGATGCCTATGCGCTATCCGCTATTATCTGCAACAAACTGGGATGGGTGCGAGGCAATGTGAGCGACTTTGGCGATTATGGCAGACAGAAAAGTTTTTACAAAGAACCTCCGAAAATAGATTTTGAACCCCTTTGATTGCAACCAAGTCTTGACGGTTGACCATTGGTTGATACCGATGGTTGACCGAAAAGGCGTTGAAACACAATGTATTTTCGACCATTTCAACCAAACAACCAAACAACCAAGCATATATAAAATAATTTTCGGAGATACAGAAAAATAAAAGTCTTGAATACGTGTGGTTGTTGGTTGTTGGTTGATTGGTTGACCAAACAAATGGAAAGGAATGTTTTTATGACCGAAGATGCAAAGAAAGCCAGACGGGAATATATGCGCCGATGGCGAGAAGAAAACCGTCTGTCTGTCCGGGAATATGGTCGCAACTGGCGGCGCAATAATCGAGAAGCCATGAACCGATATGCAAAAAAGTGGAGAGATGCCAACCCCGACAAAGTAAAAGCCTACCGGGAGGCATACTGGCAGCGCAAGGCAGAAGCAGAACAAAAGAATTTGTGAAAGGATGATATTTTTGAACGACAACATCTTTATCCGCCGTCACGTTCACGAGGATGGTGCCCGCAGTTACACCGTCCACTATGTTTTTGATTCCGTTGGCCGGGACGATGATCCGCCTGTGCTGTGTGAACTCCCCACGCTGGAACAGGCGGCCAGCCTTGCGAGGTACATCAACGGTGGCAACATGAGCCGCGCGGAGCGGGAGGCCGTCCATGTCGCACTGAGTGTTGAGTTGGAGAGATTCCGGAAGGCGCACAGGGCAAACGGGGGGTGACGCATTGACGGTGAAAGAACTGATTAGCCGTGTTTTGCGGATATTTACTACAAATCAAGGGGGTGACGAATGTGCCGAAGATCGACGACGAGCGGATTCTTGCAGCGCTGCTGACTGCCGGAAGTGTCCGAGCCGCTGCGAGGTCTGCAAACGTGTCCGAGGCCACTGTCCGAAATCGGCTGGCTGACCCGGATTTCCGGGCACGATATGACCGTCTACGGGGGGAGCTACTTCAAGAGGCCGCAGCAGGCTTGACAGCTAAGTTAGAGAGCGCAACGGCGACGATGGCCGAGATCATGGAGGACGGGCAAAACCCCGCCAGCGTGCGCCCGCCGACATTCTGCGCCGTCTGGACGCGCTGGAGGCAGCACAGGAGGGAGAAACGTGAAATCATTTCTTGCGAGGCTTGCCGCTTTGGAGGCCAGCAGCCGGCAAGACCCTCTGATTCTTCTTTGTGAGGATGATGACGGGAACACGGTGCGAATGACCGTCACCGAAATGTTAAACGCCGGGCGCGGATTCGTGCGAGTTGTCGGCGGCTCAAGTTTGAAAGACCTTGACCGCCTTTTGACGGCATACCATGACCAGGCGTTACACGCCGCTGACGGAGGTGCAGACGATGGCTGACAAGATGCTCGAATACGGCGTTGTTATGCGTCATAGGCCACGGAGACGCGCGAGGATCATTTATGACCCTAACCCGTGCGA
>CACZIV010000106.1 GCA_902781305.1 Pseudoselenomonas ruminantium | reverse complement strand
TTTTAGCAGATAGTCGCAGACACCTAAATGCAGGGCAGTTTGTGCGTAGGAAAAATCAGCATAACTGGTCAGGTAGATGACCTGCGGCGGATTTTTCTCTGCCCGCAGGGCTTCGGTCAGCGCAATGCCATCCATAACCGGCATCTTGATATCCGTCAAGACCACCTGCGGTCGTGTCCTTTGAATAACCTGCAGCGCCTCTTTGCCATTAGCGGCTTCGCCTACAACCCGCGCGCCCATCTTCAGCCAGTCAATGGTGCACACCAGCCCCCGGCGAATAATTTCTTCGTCTTCTACAATGACCAAATCAAGCATCCTGGGACTCCTTTTTTAGTATCGGCAGGTGCAGACGAATTTCCGTCCCGCCCTCCACCGGACAATTTATGCTAAGGCCGCAGTTCTCACCATACAACAGTTGCAAGCGCCGCTGTACATTGAACAGCCCCTTATGGCTGCTGTTGTTTTCGCTGCTCTTTAACAATTCGTTCAACTGTGCCAACCGGCCTTTTTCAATGCCGCCACCGGCGTCTTTAACCAATATCTGCAGCGTATTGTCCTGCCGCTTGACCTGAAACATGATTCGCAGATTTCCCTCTGCATTCTCGCCGTATTTGATGGCATTTTCCAAAAGCGGCTGGAACATCAGCTTGGGCACAGGAACTTGCCGCGCCGCAGTATCCACATCCGCCTGAAACTCCAACCGGCTGCCAAAGCGATACTTTTGGATTTTCATATAGCTTTCCAGATATTTCAAATCCTCCTGCAAGGCCACCTGCCGCCCGTCGCCAGCAATGCTGTAACGCAAAAGCGCCGAAAGCGCCATAATCATTTCCGTGGCCGCACCAGGGTCAAGGCGTACCATGAACTTGATATTTTCCAGCGTATTAAAGAGAAAGTGCGGATTAAACTGAGATTCCAGTTCCCGCAGTTCGGCAATGGTCGTCAAATTGTCCAAAGCCTGTACCGTAAGCCGGCTCTCCCGCCGAACACTGCGCAGGATAAGCGGAATCATCAAGAGCACCGCCAAAAGCACTGCCCCGGCAGCGATAATATAGCGCACTAATAAGTCCGTAACCGGCGACACGGCATACAGCTGATATTCTTCCCCGCCAAAGGGAATTGCCATACGCGTCACATAGAAAAAATCCTTGCCCTCATGGATGATTTCGTGGTCAGCTTCTGCAAAATCTGCCTGTATCTTGCGGCCATCCAAGACCTTTTCCCCATACTTTTCCAAGCGGGCATTGCCCAAGGAATCCGCCAGGACGAGCGCTACACCTTTCCCCTCAGCCAGGCTGTTCAGATAATCAGCATGTACATCATAAAGCAGATAACCCACGGCTTCGCCGTCCATGACAATCGCCCGCCCGCACAGCAAATCCTGTCCCATCGCCACAGGCAAAAATTCCAGGCAAACCTGATAGGGTTCACGGGCCAAACGATTCCAGATGCCCCATTTTTTATTCACGACGGGCATATATTCCGGCAGTTCCTTGCGGCTGCCCAAAAGCACTTCGCCATCTTCATCGAGCACATAGAAATCGGCCCCAGTATGGCCAATATCGGCGTAAAGCCGGCCAAAAGCCTCCGCCCGCTCGTCGCTGTCCTCCCACTGCGATAAATCCCGCGCTTTCCCCAGAAAAAGTGCCGTGGCTGCCGCATTGCGGGAAAAATCATCACTGACCGTCGCCAAGCGCTCTGCCGCCTGCTCCCTAATCTCATCATTCACGCCTACCACCGAATACCGCCAACTTGCCACGAGCAAAATCGTGCCCAAAAGCGTCAGCAAAAATAAAGGCACCAGGGCATACATAGCCAGGGCGCGCTGCAAACGAGATTCAAAATAACGGTGCATGGGGATGGGCTCCTTTCGGTTACGTTCTAAGTTACTACTCCATTATAGCGAAAAATTACTGGCTTTTCAAAGGAAGTTCGTACAGGAGGTGCGGTGTGGGGGAGGTTGGCGCTCCGCTAATCCTCGCAGCTAAAATGCATTTTTTTCTTTCAATTAAGTATCGGCAAAAATCAAAACTCGCTATCGCTCAAACAATAGATTTTTACCGATAATATTGCGGTGGACAAAAATGCATTTCTTAACGCTGCGTGGCTTACGCTTCACTGCCAACCTCCCCCACACCGCACCTCCAAGATACGTTTCCCCCCAACCATTATTCCCTCTCTACACCGTGATACTTTTACCAGTTTCCACTTTAAGTTGCTTCGCGGCTGGGTAGGATGGCTTGCCACCACTAAGTAGCCTGGGCAGGGGCAGGACGGTTTGCCATAAGCGGAGCTTTTGACCTTGACCGTAAAGTAATTGCGTTGCCTACTGCCAGATAGCACCACAGTAACTTCGCGACAGGGCAGGGATGGTGGTGACAGCGGAGCGTTAGCCCGGTGACGTAAAAAAATAATTTTTTCCCTACCGCTAAAAATAGCTTGAAAAGCCAACTGTCTGAGCGCAGCGAGTTTTGGCTTTTCAAGCTATATAAAAGGGAAAAAATTATTTTAGTCACAGGGCGCAGCGGAGTCGTTACCACCATCCCTGCCCTGTCGCGTAACTCTCACTTTACTGCACGCTGGTAAAGATATCTTTGAACTTATCCAGCCATGCCTTCTTATTCTTGTTCACTACTTCCTCTTCATCATTGATGGAGTTAATCTCCGCTTTCGGCAGCAGCCCTACCGGTGCGGCTACGTCATCGCGTACGCTGCGGCGATGGAGTTTTTGCGTGATGAGGGTCTGTGCTTCCTTGCTCGTGATGAAGTCGATGAACTTCTTGGCATTTTCCATATGCTTCGCATTCTTGATGATGTAAATGCCATCCGGCTTGGAAATTACGCCTTCCTTCATGTAAACCAGCTTCACCGGCGCACCATCGGCTACGTATTTGGCGCCACCTTCTTCAAAGGTCAGGCCCACAGCGTATTCACCATCGGCTACGCCTTTATACACAGCCGAGGAACCGGACAGCAGTTTGCCATCGAGATTCTTGGCCAGTTTTTCCACATAATCCCAGCCCTTGTCGGGGTCGCCTTTGCCCATAGCATAGAGCATATTAATCAGGTGCTCATAGGAAGAAGACGATTTGGACGGGTCTGCAAAGGCAATCTTGCCCTTGAGTGCCGGATTCAGCAGGTCTTCGTAGCCTTCCACCTTCACATCCCCAATCAGGTTCGTATTAATCATGATTACGCTGGGAATATCCGTAAAGCGGGTAATCGAACCTTCCTTATTCTTGAAAGCCTCCTGCACATGGTCTTCATTGACGGAACGATATTCCTCAAATAGCGCGGCCTTTGGTTTCATCGTGCCTAAGGAACCGCCCCAGAAGATATCGGCCAGCGGATTGCTCTTTTCCGATTCCACACGTTTTAAGAGTTCGCCCGTGCCAGCGGCCACGACCTCAACCTTGACACCGCTCTGTTTTTCAAATTCCTCTACCAGCGGGTTGATAAAGGCCAACGGATGCGGGCAGTAGATGACGACCTTGTTCTCGTCACTGCCAGCACTCTTTGCCGCATCCTTCTGTTCCCCGCCGCCACAACCGGCAAAACAGGTAGTGAGCATCGCCGCGCCTAAAAGCCCGGCAATCCATTTTTTCAGCTTCATAACGAAACCTCCTTTGAATAATATGACGTCATATTATAACGTAACATCGCGGCGGCCGGACACCTTGAAGAAGATAACCATGGCCGTGATGGTCGTTAACGTAAGAATCGTGGACAGGGCCGCCGCTGTGCCGTAACTGGCGCGGATAACCTCGGTATAGATGGCTACCGACATGGTTTTCGTGGCACCTGTAAAGAGGATTACCGAAGAACTCAGTTCATTGATGGCCGTAATCCAGGAGATAATCGCCCCGCTCATGACACCGGGCAGCATCATCACTGCCGTGACCTTGAAAAAAGTCTTGACCGGCGAAGCACCAAGGCTTATCGATGCTTCCTCCAGACTCGGGCTCAACTGATAGAGGATAGCCGAGCTCGAACGCAGGGTATAGGGCAGGCGGCGGATAACCAAGGAGATAATAATTATAATCGCCGTGCCCGACAGCAGCATCGGCTCCTCATTGAACGCCAAGAGCAGCGTGATACCAAGTACCGAACCCGGAATAATATAGGGGAACATCGTCAAGGTATCAATGACATCCGTAAGCCAGCTCTTTTTGCGGGTGGTCAAATAAGCCACCGTCATGCCCAGGAACACAATCATCGCCATTGCGGCCGTACTATAAAGATAAGTATTGGTAATGGCGGTGCCCAGGGATTCAAAAATCGTGCGATAGCTGTCCAAGGAATAACCATCCACAAAGATGGAACCATTGGTCTTGAGGAATGAAGTGTAGATAACCACGAGCTGCGGAATCATTGAGAGCGCCACGAGCACATAAATGCACAGGTGCATGATGACGTTCTTAATCCCCGTCATTTCGCCCACCGGCAGTGGCCGTAAGGAACTCATGGTAAAGGACTTTTTATTGACCACATATTTCTGCAGCATGAAGATTGTCGAGGTAATCAGCACCATAATCGCCGCCATCGCCGCCGCAAAATTGGCCTGGTCGCCGACTTCGTTGATAAATTCCGAGTAAATCATGACCGGCATGACGTTAAAGCCTTCGCCAATCAGCATCGGCGTACCGAAATCGGCCATCGCATTCATAAAGACCATCAGGGCACCGGCGAGAATCGTCGGCGTAATCAGCGGCAGCATAATCGTAACCACCTTCTTGATGCCGCTGCAGCCCAGACTTTCTGCCGCCTCAATAAGCGCCGAATCAATATTTTTCATCGCCCCGGCCACATAGAGATAGATAAACGGATAGAGTTTTAAGGTCAGCACCAAGAGAATCCCCGCAAAGCCGTAGATGGATGGAAAATCAATCCCCATGCCCGCCAGCCATTGGGTCAGGATACCACTGCGGCCGCCAATCAGAATCCATGAATACGCGCCGATAAAGGGTGGCGAGAGCAGGGAAATGATGATGCAGATTTCCACGATATTCTTGCCCCGCACCTTGAACAGCGTCATAAAGTAGGCCAGAGCCGTACCGATAATCACCGCGAGCACCGTCACACAGGTCGTAACGCTGAAGCTGTTAATCATGGATTGGTAATAATACTTCCTGTCAAAGAAGTGGGTGAAGTTCTCCATCGTGAACTCCCCGGTTACCGCATCCTGAAAGGCGCTGGCAAACAGGGAGAACAGCGGGTACATCAAGAATAAGCCAAAGACCACAATGGAGAGCAGGGTTATCCACGCCCAGAAGTCCCATTGGAATTTCTTATTCATTTTCCACCACACCTTCCATCAGGCTCTTAGAACCATCAGCCATGAAGACATTGACCTTGGCGGCATTGGGTTTCAGATAAACCGTATCGC
>CACZIV010000105.1 GCA_902781305.1 Pseudoselenomonas ruminantium | reverse complement strand
CACACCTTGTATTTAGCCGCATAAAAAGACCGGCAGACGAATCTACCGGCCAAAGAAATCTTATAATTTTTTATTGTCCTCTTGACGGGGAGCAGTTCAGACAGCAGACTTTTACAGATAATATGAATGAGGGCAAAAATCGGTTTTTTTACGCTAAACGCCATACGCTGCGGACAGTCAACGCCCCGGCTCCGCTTAATGCTGTCGCAGACAAGAGAGATATTATGATTTAAGTTTTGCCGTTCTTATGCGATATTATAGGTAAAAGAGAGATTAAGCACTTCTAAGGAGGGAAAGATAATGCGGATTGTGCAGAATCTTACGCGCAGCGAGTTGGATGCTTACGTCAAGCAGCCAACGGCGAAAAAGCTTAGGGACAAGGTGATGAAGGACGGGACTTATATTCCCGCAGGGGATAAGGGTGCGGCGGCGGTTTATGTGGATTCACGGCAGAAAGAATTGGCGGCGGGCAAGGCAGGTGGTCAGGATAGTGTGGAGATTTCTGCTGATGGCTATGCCTTGAAGGTACAGGAACAGGAGAAAGAGAAGGCGGTGTCCTTCTCGTATACGCGTATTGGGGATTCCAATCGGTATCGTTTGCAGTTTGACAACACGGCTATGATTAGCCGGGCGGTGAAGCAGGGCTATGTGGAGATTGAGGGGCAGCGGGTGGATTTGTCGGATGAGGTCAAGAAGCAATTGCTTGCTGCCGGGAAGGAAATCGATGGTGTAAGAAAGCAGATTTCTACGCATAACTTCTTGTTGCATGAAGCGGCTTATGCGCAGCAGAGCAGGGATGCCATGCAGGAGGAAGGGGAGAAGATGTCACGGGTGATGATGACAGTCAGCCGCATCATGCATGGGCGGAAGGTTTCACCGGCAGACGAAAAGGAACTCATGGAGTTCAATAAAGACCTTTATGCTATGGCGAAAAATGCGGCAGCGTTGGAGAAACATCATCATAAGCATGATGCAGAAGACGATAAGATTTCCGCGGAAAATGAGCGGGTCAGAGAGCGGGCGGCGGAGCCGAAGGATTACAGCGTTGAGGAGACGCCTATGCCCAATATGTCCACAGAAATGACGATTGACTTAGATGGGGAAGTGCCGCAAATAGATGAGGTGGCAGCAGTAATCAGGGAATAAGATAGGGAAGCAGAAGGAGCGATATTCATGATGAAAAAATCACAGAAGCTGGCGATTTTTGCATCTTTGGCAATGAGTCTTAATTTTTATGGCAATGCATCGGCCTCGGATACGGATTATGTTTATTATGATGGGAAAAAATTTATTGAATTTGAATTTTGTAATGATGGTGAATTTTATTCGCATTACACGTTGTCCGATACGATTAGAGAGGCAACGAAATCATCTACAGCTTATTGGACGGGGATAATTGCTCCCCGTTCCCGATACTCGTCGCCGTGGCAAATTATAGTGGCAAATGAAAAGAATGTACAAAATGCGGGCGCGGCAACATTATCGTTCCAAAATGGCAAACATATGTATGATAATTATCCTGCTTTGATGATGCAGACGGGAAAAGAATTGTCGTATTACGATTTGAAACAATTGGCAGGTATATCCCTGGCCGGTGAGTTGAAAGAAGAAGAATTAATAGAGGTTTTCCAAGCTAATTCTCCTAAGCAGGGAGACTCCGGTATATCCCTGCTTACCATAGGGCAGCATTTTGGTGCAAATCGTGAAGGGATAATCGATGGCTGGTGGGTAGATACCGATACGGTCTTGCCGACTAATGAGCAGGCAAATGATTTTGTAGGAACCTGTCGTCATGAATTAGGACATGCACTGGGAATAGCCTCATGGGCTAGGTATTGCGATTGGAACGGAAATACGGTAGGCGAAAAAAACAGGATTACTTATGGGGATAATAAAATTCCTGTAAGTAAATTTCCGGATACCATTGCCGATAAAAATAATTGGATGCTTCATTTGGTGGACAAAAACGGCAATCATGCCAAAGCGGATATGATGATTGTAACAACGGAAGGTTTTAATCGCATCCGCAGCATTAAACCTGAGGCCAAACAAGGGGATTATTTTATCGTTGATGAAGGCGATTATGCCTATTTTATGGGAGACCAGGTAACCGAGGCATTGGCGGGAGCAAAGTTTAACGGCATTTCCGGTTTGCCTGTAAACGCATGGGAAGGGGAGAGATTTGAAGGCTCACATCTGCAGACTACTGGGATGATGAGTCATCGCGATTACAGCAATTATACCGGCCTTATGGAAGTGGAATTGGCTGTTATGCAGGATTTGGGCTATGATTTTGATCGAAAAGCATATTTTGGCTATTCGGTTTATGGTGATGGGCTGACCTTCAATAATATGCAGGGATATTCGGCACGGAATGCAGCCGGGACGGCGTATACTACGGATTACAGCATAGTGCCGTTGGGGATTGGGCTGCATGTTTATGGCTCCCTTAATCATATCACGCAGGCGGCTGATATTTTGACCAGGGGGACTGGGGCAGTAGGTATTCGGGTAGATGGTGAGGAGAATACAATCCATATTCCAAGGACGACAGAAATCCATGCGGATGGCAAGCGGGGCAAAGGCGTTTTATTTGCATATGGCCGCGATCAAAAGCTTAATCTTGCCGGTACAGTAACCGCCAAGGGGGAAGGTGGCAATGCGGTTGAATTTAATTTTGGCTCAAGTTCGAATGGCTCAATAGATGAATATCGTGGCTCATACATTCGCTATGAACGAAGGGGCAATGAAGAAAACGGCGAAATTACGCAGGGATGGAATATAAAGTTAAATGATATGGACAAGAAAAAATACAATGTCTCTGCCAATGAATTAGACGGTGAAATGATTACGGATTTTGATTTGTCCGGTAAAATCATGGGCGGAGAAAATGCCATTTATATTGGTCGAAATGCCTTTGTCAAAAATATCAATATCAATAATGGGGCGGAAATTAAAGGGAAAATCACTTCGGATTGGAAACATTTCTCTACGGAATATGGTTTTTGGGATACCGAACAGAGTACTACATATCGAGAAAAAGATGATGATGGTCATGTAACAACGAAAACGGGTAAAATCAAGCCGCTTTATATTCAGTACGGCGGCAATGATTATGGTTACAAGGACTATATTCCCGATTTGGTAACCAATTTAAACTTTAATGGGGATATCCATTACGATAGCGATATCAGCGGTTCGGATAATCTGAAAATGAACATTGCAGCGGGGACGATGACATTTACAGGCAATGCCGATGTTGTAAATGTCAAGGTGGCAGACGGGGCTGCCTTGTATGGCGGTAATTACATCGTCAACGATATGAACAATAAGATGGCCAGAGGTTATAAGGATGACGAAACGGGCAAGTTCATCAATCATGGAACTGTGGGCGCTGTTACCAAGGATACGGCAATGACCATTCAAGGTGACCTGGTTTCGGATGGCATGCTTTGTGCGTATGGTGGTGGGGAGAAAGGCCATATCGAAGTTACCGGCAATGCAGATGTTGATGGTTCTACAGTCGCGGCGTTCAATATGGTGCCGGGAGAAACGGTAACTGTGCTTAAGGCTGGCCGCATTACCGGCAGCATTGCCAATCCGGAAGGGACACCTTATAAGGGCTTTGATTTGCTGGATATGACAGGTATAAAAGAGGATAAGCAGGTTCTGGTCAAAGCTCAGGCCAAAGAAAATACAGCGTTGGGCTTTAATGCAGCGCAGGCGGCGACCTTCAACGCCATGAATGATATGAGTATTGCGCTGTCTGCTGCCGGGGATAACCGTCGTAATGAGCTGCGTCCTTTCTATCAGATGAATGCGAAGACGGCGGGCAAAGCTTTGCAGGAAATTGGAGCTTCGGAAACACCGCATATGGCAGCACTTGTCCAACAGAATACTTTGGCCGGCCGGGTGATTTCCGACAGGCTCAGCACAGCCTTTTCGCTGCAGCCCGTGCAGGTAAATGTTCCGGTCAATCATTTGGCAGACAGTGAAAAAACGGACGGCCTAAAGGTAAATATGGAACTTCCGGTGACGCAGGACAATAATGCCTGGGTGAAGTTTACGAAGAACTGGGGCGACCTTGATGGTGGGGCAAGTTATCATGGCCAGGCGATTTCGGGCGGTTATGACCGCCAGTTGAATAAGAATTGGCGTGGTGGCGTATTTCTCAGCTATCAGGCGATGAGTCTTGGGGCTGCGTCTGGTAGTGGGAATATCTACGATACGCGGCTTGGCCTGTATGCAGGTTATCATAAGAATGCTGCAGATGCTTATCTCTATGCCGATTACGGCTGGATTCGGAATAAGATGCAGCGCAGTTTAGGCATGATGGGCTTGGGGGCTGAAGCGGAATACGATGCGCATCTGCTGGAAATCGGCGGTGAGTATAAATATGATCTCCATGCCGATGACGGTAAGATTTGGCATATCAGTCCTTATATTGGTTTTCAGCTTTCCCGGCTGCAGCAGGATGCATATACGGAAAATGGCGCAGGAATTTTCAATCAGCAGATAGCGGGTATGCACAATACCTATTTTGCAGGAAATTTGGGCATGGAATTTAAGCGTTATCTTAAACAGGGGAGTTATGGCCTGCGTATGGGGGTAAAGCACGCTTTTGCTGGCGCAGATCCGGAATTGTCTTTCCGCTATGAAGGGAACAATGGCAGAAACTACACGCTGCGCAACAGCCAGGATAAGACACATTTTATCTGTTCCCTTTCAGGTGAAACAGAATTTTCCAAGGGCTGGTTCCTGAGTGGTGAGGCTCAGCTGCAGAAAGGGGCTCACGATAAGGACGTGTCGGCAACGGTGCAATTCAAGCGGGTATGGTAATGAAAAAATAATCCCTTGCTTTTTTCAGATGTCCGCGCTATAATTACATACAAAGCAGACGAGAGCTGCTCAAGGACAAACGAATACATTGCCTTTTTAAGATGCGTACTGCGATGCGCATAAGGGGAGCCTGACATAAATATAGCTATAAGTATAACTATAACCGGAAGTAAAGCGGGAGCTTTCTTATGCATACGCATAAGGAGCTCCCTTTTTTGTGCTATATGCAGGCATATTTTCAAAGACAATGGATTTCTCCTTGAAAGTTTATGCAACTTTAATGTATAATTATTACTGTCAACCTGTTAAGGAGTGAATGACTTGGAGAAAAACAAATTGTCCCTGCGGGGAAAGAATGTTCTGGGCCTGGAAGATTTCAGCCCGGAAGAGATTCGCCTGGTGCTCGATACCGCCAAGGAAATGAAGAACATCATTCATCGGGATATCAAGAAAGTTCCGACCCTGCGCGGCAAATCCATTGTCACCCTGTTTTATGAACCCAGTACCCGTACCCGTACTTCCTTTCGAGCAGTATCGTCAAGGGCGAAAGCCTCAGAGATACGCTCTACACCATCGAGGCTATGGGCGTAGATGCCATCGTTATGCGCCATAAGGCGGAAGGTGCAGCAGAATATGCTTCGCGGGTGGTAAGTCCCGTAATCTTGAACGCTGGTGACGGCGCGCATGCGCATCCTTCGCAAGGGCTGTTGAACCTCTTTACCATCGAGGAACATAAGGGCCACCTCGAAGGGCTGAAGGTCGCCATTATCGGTGATGTGCTTCACAGTCGTGTAGCCCGCTCCGATATTTACGGCATGCGCAAGATGGGCATGGAAGTGCATATCGCCGGCCCCAAGACCTTGCTGCCGCGTTTCCTCTACGAAGAACCGGGCATTGTGGTGCATGAGCGCATTGAAGATGCCATTGCGAACGCTGATGTTATCGAAGTGCTGCGCATTCAGCTCGAACGCATGAAGGGCGGCCTGTTCCCGACGACCCGCGAGTATGCACGGATTTTCGGCCTCAATGATACGCGCCTGAAGCTGGCCAAGGATGATGTGCTGATTCTGCATCCGGGCCCCATGAACAAGGGCTGGGAAATCTCGCCCTTCACGGCTTACGGCAAGAACTCGGCCATTCAGGAAGAAGTACAGAATGGTGTAGCGGTGCGCATGGCGCTCTTTACCTTGGTGCTGACGGGAGGAAAACAGGCATGAAAATTTTGCTCAAAGGCGGACGCGTAATCAATCCGGAAAATAAATTCGATGCAGTGGCAGATGTGCTCGTAGAAGACGGCAAGATTGTAAAAATCGGTGCAGGAATTGA
>CACZIV010000104.1 GCA_902781305.1 Pseudoselenomonas ruminantium | reverse complement strand
GGCGCATTGCGGCAGCCTTTTTGTTGTGTCATAAAATCACTTCATAGAAATTTACTCCATTTCGAAATTTATGCTTGACTTTTTATTTGCAGGCTTTCAAAACATCTCTTTTACACATAAATCCCTTATTTATCAAGGCCCTTTTCCTTTAACCATTTTAAAGCCAGTTCCATAATCTCACGATTATTCTTTTCCTGCATAAGAAAATGCGAATTTCCCTTGATACCAATATCCGGCAAATGTACCAAAGTCGCATCACCGCCATGACGATTTATCGCCGCGACAAACTGTTGTGCCATCGCATACTCAGTTCCCCACTTATCCTCGCCAACATTTTCCGAA
This sequence comes from Pseudoselenomonas ruminantium, assembly GCA_902781305.1. Classification (GTDB taxonomy): domain Bacteria; phylum Bacillota; class Negativicutes; order Selenomonadales; family Selenomonadaceae; genus Selenomonas_A; species Selenomonas_A ruminantium_K. The sequence goes on along the minus strand of CACZIV010000104.1, from coordinate 5,252 downwards.
CCAATTTTTATGTAATCGCCATAATACAACACAATGGGAATTCTGGTGAGTTTTAGAAAATCCTCCATAGGAACCCCCATTGCCGAAGCAGAAGGGGCCTTAAAACGCGCATCCGTTATTTTCGGCATCTCGTTTTCCGGGAACACAAAAGGAGTTCCTCCCGGTTCATAGGCAATAATAGCCTTTACCTTATCTGTACGGATGGCTGTACGCCAGCCAATTGTTCCGCCCATAGAATGAGAAACCAACACCGCCCCATCCTTCTGGCGATTAAAAAGTTTAGCCAGTACATCAGCATTGAGGTCGTTGTCCAAAGGGCCAGAACCAATCGTCCAGCTCTGCTGGAAAGCCTGATAATTTTCTTCGCCTTTCGGGAACTGGGCATTAGGAACTGGGTTGCCTTTCTCATCATAATGGCCAATACGCGAAAGCACATATAGTGTTTTATCCCCATACATGGGATTACTTGCCCAAGGTGTGTCCGGCGTTACTGCCTCCGTAGAAAGATTGGCTTCGCCACTACGGGGCTGGTCTACCAAATATACAGAATAACCGGCTCGCAAAAACATCGTATTGAACCCTTCCCGGCCATCCGGGCCAGACTCCCATGTACGTTTTGACTGAGCACCACCATGCTGAAAAATCAACGGCAGTTTTTTGGCTTTGACAGGCTTTTGATACTCCACATAAGCAAAATCGCCATAAGCCCTCTGCCCATCTTCTGCAACAAAATTCTCCTGCGTGAATTTTCCTGCATGCTGTTTATAACTGCCGCCCACCGTAAATGAACCTTGCTCCTCAATCGTAATTGGCGTGGCCGATACAAAACCGATATTCAGTGACAGCAACATACTTGCTGTAAAAATGCTGCGATATATCCTTTTTCTCAAATACATTTTCTCTCCTCCAAACCTGTTATAATACCCCCTTATGCCTAAGTTCGTTTAGCCATTCTTCTACCCGCGGGCGAACACGCTCTGTATCCTGCTGAACGCGTTTGCCGGACAAACCCAGCCCCGGCAATTTTACCTGTGCGCCCTTAGCGTAACGCGGAATAACCCTGTCCTCCGACCCTGTCATAACATCGCCTGCCGAAGTGCAGAAGGGGATGACTGTCTTGCCCTGCCAATCGTAGCTTTCCATAAAGGTATAGACCGGCATGGGTAAATCACTCCACCAAATGGGATAACCAAGAAATACGATGTCATAATCTTGAAAATTCGGTATTTTGGTGGCTAACTGAGGCCGCGCATCCTGCTCTTTCTCAGCTTTGGCTTCTTCGGTACATGCCCGATAATCCGCAGCGTATTCCTTCACGGTCTTAATTTCAAACACATCTGCACCAGGAATTTCTTCAGCAATCATATCTGCTAAAATATGCGTATTCCCTTTTTCGATATAGCCCACTTCATAGTTATCACCTTTGCGTGAAAAGAACGCCACGAGAATTTTCTTTCCTTTTGCTCCCTCGGCAACAGTCCCTGCATTTTCAGCAGCTACTGCCGGTGAGGCGGCTTTATCGCTGAAAATACCACAGCCAGAAAACAACAGCCCCAAGGTTCCCATACCGGTCAAACGAATAAAATCTCTGCGTTTCATATTCATCAACCTCTTATAAGTCCTGTTTCTTTGTGATGACAAAGTGCTGCTCACGTTCCTTAATGAGCCACTTGCCGTCCTGTTTCACGAGCTTATCCGTATAGCGGATGTAGTTGTCCGACACCACATCATGGCCATTTTCCTCCATCACGAGAGCCGCCCGGCAGTAATGCACATCCGTGGCCGTATCGCCATCTAACGTAATGACCTGCTGGCCATTTTGATGGTGCGATGCCTTGATGCCGCCCGTAAAGGCGCTGAACTGTTTTTCCAACGTATCCCGTCCATGAATATTCATCGTGAGCTTATCGCCCATATAGACCATGACATGAACATCTTCGGTAAAATAAATCATCTGTGCCGGCACATTGCACTCCAGATTGGCAAAACCATCAATAACCTCGCGAATCGCTTCTTTTGCTTCTAAAATCTCCAGTGACATTTGACATTCCCCTTTCAACGTATCTGCATTTCCTTTTGTTGATTTCATTATAGCGATGTTATATCAGAATATCCAATTGCAAGTTTAGATTATTAATTTAATTTTTCTATTAAACCATTGCATTTTCGAAAGCCAGCCGCTATACTGCAAATAGAAACAAAGGAGGCCTAACCAATGAACACCAAGCAAATGGAATATATACTGGAACTGGCGCAGGTACTGAATTTCAACCGCGCAGCCGAAAATCTCTTTATCTCGCAGCCCACACTAACCTATCAGATAAAGATTGTGGAAAACGAGATTGGTTTTGCCCTCTTTGAACGCTCCGGCAAAGGAGCTATGCTCACACCGGCAGGCGCACAATTTGTCGGCACCTTGCGCACGCTTTACGGACAGCTGAAGGATGCCATTGAGCAGGGGCAGAATTTCAGTGCCAAATATGCCGAAAGCATCCGCATAACGCTGCCGATTCGTTCCGCCATCTACTTTCTGCCACAGGTCATTGCGCAATTCAGCCGCAGTTTTCCTACGGTCAATGTCATTCCCAGTTTTGACTGGCAGCACGGACAGGAATCCTTCCTGCAAGGCGAACAGGACGTGACCTTTGCCATGGAATACACGATGAAGCGTGTCCCGGATGTGACCTGTCATCACCTGTTTGACAGTCACATCTACCTGATTACCGAGAAAAATGACGCACTGACAAAAAAGCCGCTGGTTACGCCCAGCGACTTAAAAGGCCGTACACTTATGGTAGGCGGCGGCTCACCGCCCGCTCTGCGTGCTTTGCAGCAACGTATGATTAGTGAAATTCATGTGGATTATTTTAACAGCCCTGACCACGACAACACACTCACCAATGTGGCTGCCCACAAAGGGGTATGTCTGGCACCGGGTTTCTTAAATGACCATAACGGCGAATTTGCCTGGCTCGACTTTGACAGCAATGTCGTCATTCCCTGTGGCGTTTATACGCATAAAAACGACAAGCGCCAATCCCTGCACGCCTTTATTGAGCTTTTGCAGCACTTCTACCGTGACCAGCCGGATTTCAAGGTCTGACAGCATAATATTTTCTATACGCTTCATCCTTATGTCAATTACACGAATCTGCACACATGGTCAACCGCAATATCCGAAAAACCATAAGCTTCCGCCTTGGTTAGTTTGCCGTTTGCTATCTCATGGAGCTTTGCCAGAAGCATCCCACCGCTTTCCTCAATGGTCTGCTCGCCACGGATAATGCCCGATAAATCCACATCCATATTATCTTCCATCCAGCTATAGGTATGTTCATTGGCCGTCACTTTCAGCACCGGCACAATGGCGTTGCCCGTTGGCGTCCCTCGACCCGTGGTGAAGATAATGACCTGACAGCCGGCGGCCGCCATGGACGTTACAGAAGAAATATCGTATCCTGCCGTATCCATGACAATCGCCCCGTGCTTCGTGGGCGGCTGCGCCTGTTCCAGCACCTCCACGATGGGACGGGTGCCGCCTTTACGGATACAGCCGAGACTCTTTTCGTCAATCGTGGACAAACCGCCTGCTTTGTTGCCCGGTGTCGGCTGTCCCGCCCGGCAATCCTGCCCTGCGGCCAGCAAATGTTTTTCATAGTCCTCGCACACCCGGATAATCTGGTCGTGGATTTCCGGCGTGGCGCCCCGGCGGGCCAGCACATGTTCGCCGCCAATCCACTCAATGGACTCACTCATCATGGCGGACGCACCCAAGTCCACCAACCTGTCGCTAAGATTGCCCACCGCTGGATTGGAGGCAATCCCGGAGGTAGCATCGCTGCCGCCACATTCTATCCCCAACAGCAACTCGCTGATGGGGAATTTTTCTTTTTGTTGCAGCCCGGCTTCAGCCGCCATTTCCCGGGCAGCCCGCACAGCTTTTTCAATGGTCTTTAAGGTGCCGCCTTCTTCCTGTATGCCAAAGGAAACTACCGGCTTGGAACATTTTGCCTGAATCTTTTCCCGCAGCTTGGCATGGGGTACGGTTTCACAGCCCAGGCCGATGATGACTACGCCGTACACGTTAGGATTCAGCGCAAAGCCCGTGAGCACCTTCTGGCTCATTTCCGTATTGGCCGCCACATCACTGCAGCCGGTGTTAAAGACAATATTCACAGCGCCCCGCACCTGGCTGGCCACAATCCGGCAGGATTCACTGCCGCAGGCACAAGTGGGCAAAATCAAAATATGATTGCGAATGCCGGGGCGGCCTTCTTTGCGTCTGTAACCGTAAAATTCCATATCATTTGTCCTCCTTGCCCATTACATACTCACTGGCGTAATCCCGGGGAATGCTGCGGATATTCTCATGCGATACCCAGCCGCCCTGCGGAATATCCTGCAAGGTTTCCCCGATGATTTCCCCGTACTTATAAACCATTGCGCCCTTGGCGATAGGTTTTAAGGCAATCTTGTGCCAAATGGGAATCGTTTCGACAGCTTTAACCTGGGCACTGCCGCCGCCATGACAGATAACCATATCCTCCGGCTGTGCTTCGCTGGTGCAGGTAGCCACATTGTCCTTTTCGTCCAGCAGAATCGCTTTCTTTTCCATAACGCTCTCCTTTCGTCAAATAGCTTCGTCCATATCCAGCAGGTATTTCCCATAGAGCATATTCCACCGCGCCGGAGTCATATCCTGCTTTTTCCGCAATTCCAGTTGATAAATTTTTACTGCTTTATGCGTTCTTGCCATCATCTTTTCCGCCAGAATCTTCATTGCCTTTTTCATCGTCATTACCTCCCGCTACACACTGTTTTTTTCTGTCTTCATCATAGCCTATTCCGCCCCAAATAAAAAACACTTATAATCGATTTATCTATTGAAAAAATCGATTGATTTCGTTATGATGAAACCAGTTAAAGGAGGTACTGCCATGAATATCCAGCAAATGCAATACTTCGCCGAGGTTTGCCGTCAGGAAAATGTTACTAAGGCGGCCGCCAGCCTGCATATGTCCCAATCCACTCTGAGCCTGTCCATGAAGAACCTCGAAACGGAAACCGGCCTGAATCTATTTCGTCATGTAGGGCGCAATATTCAGCTCACCGCTGACGGACAGGCTTTGTTTCAGGAAGTGGAAAAGATGCTGAAGCAGGTCAAACGCTTTGAAGCCAGTGTCAAAGAGATTGCCAAACGACATAACCGCCTGCAGCTGGCCGTGCCTTCGCAGATTGCCACCATTATCCTG
>CACZIV010000103.1 GCA_902781305.1 Pseudoselenomonas ruminantium | reverse complement strand
GCCATCCGCCAACGGGAGTTTGATTTAGTTCTGCTGGACGTCAACCTGCCGGACGGCAACGGTTTTGAACTGTGCAGGCTAATAAAGCCCCAGCACCCGGACACCATCATAATTTTCCTGACCGCCAACGATCAGGAGAGCGACCAGATACGGGGTTATGAGGTGGGCGCGGTGGACTACATCACAAAGCCCTTTGTGATCAGAGCCTTGCAGCGAAAAATCAAAGCCATGTTCGCCATGCTGGAACACCACAAACCAGCTAAAGACATTTACGACGATGGACGGCTGTTTCTTGACTTTTCAGAGCAGACGGCTTCCTTAAATGGAAAGCCTCTGACTCTATCCCCGATGGAGTACAAAATGCTGAACCTGTTTCGCAAAAATCCCCGGCAAGTGCTGACTCGTGGACAGCTTTTGGAAAAGCTGTGGGATATAGACGAGAAGTATGTGGACGAACACACCCTGACAACCTCCATCAGTCGGATTCGCAGCAAGATTGAATCCGACGGAGGTGCCCCCTACATCAAGACCGTTTACGGCATGGGTTATCAATGGACGGGAGGCGAGGCAAAATGAAGTTTCAAAACCTCTCGGTAAAGCGGCTGTTTGGCTGGGTGGTAATAGGACTTGTCCTCTCCATGTCCGGGATCACCATAGCCCTGTTTTTTGTGACAAAACAGACGGCGGTGCTGCTGACGGGCGGAGCGATGCTGCTGTGCGCCCTTGCAGGGATCTTTGTACTGACGCAGGCATTTGGAAAGCGGCTGTCGCAGTTTACCGTAGACCTGTGCCAAACCTTAGACCACATGATCACCGGAAACGAAGCACCAAAACGCCCGGAGGACAGTGAAACCCAGCTTGCCAGAATCGGACACCGGCTGGCAAGGCTTTACCAGATCATGCAGGAGAACCGTCGCCGGGTGGACGAGGAACGGCAGGAGTTACAAACCCTTGTATCGGATATTTCCCATCAGGTGAAAACGCCGGTAAGCAATCTGAAAATGGCGACGGATACTTTGCTGGAAAAGCCCATGACCGAGGCAGAGCGCACAGACTTTATTCGTGGAATCCGCAGTCAAACGGATAAGCTAGATTTTCTCTTTCAGGCTCTTGTGAAAACCTCGCGGCTGGAAACAGGTGTAATTCAGTTGGATAAGAAACCGGCCTGCCTCTTTGATACCGTGGCGCAAGCCATGAGTGGGATCGTGTATGCAGCGGAAAAAAAGAAAATCGCTGTATCTGTGGACTGCCCGGAGAATTTGACCTTTTCCCATGACAGCAAGTGGACATCCGAAGCCCTCTTTAACCTGCTGGACAATGCAGTGAAGTACACCCCGGCAGGCGGGAAAATTGCTGTGTCGGTGGTGCTGTGGGAAATGTATGTGGAGATCAAAGTAGCCGATACCGGCAAAGGCATTTCCGAAAGCAATCAGGCTGCGATTTTCCGGCGCTTCTATCGTGAAGAAGAGGTACATGAACAGCAAGGTGTTGGCATTGGACTGTATCTGGCCCGCGAGATCGTAACGCGGCAAGGCGGCTATATCAAAGTGGTTTCAGAGCCGGGCAAGGGCTCGGAATTCTCCATTATGCTGCCGACGAAATAGAACACGGCGGACGGCCAATTCCGGCTGCCCGCCGTATGTCTTTTCGCAACAGTGTACCGCTAAAGCTGTCTGTGGCAGATTTCCGGAGGAAATGTCCGGGCGTTGTAACATTTCGTTCCTATTTTCAGTGAATTTTTTTGGCTGCTGTAACTTTTCGCGGACATTTGAATTTTACAATACCCTTATCAACAGGCAGGAAGCCTTGAAAGGAGTTTTGAATATGAGCATTTTACAGACCATCGACCTAAAAAAGTATTACGGCGCAAAGCCGAACATCACCCGCGCCCTTGACGGTGTGAATTTCTCCGTAGAGGACGGCGAGTTTGTGGCCGTTGTGGGAACCTCTGGAAGTGGCAAGTCCACCCTGCTTAACATGATGGGCGGGCTGGACACCCCTACTTCCGGCAATGTCATTGTCCGGGACAAAGAGCTGTCCAAAATGAACGACGAACAGCTCACCATCTTCCGCCGCCGCAACATCGGTTTTATCTTCCAAAATTATAACCTTGTTCCTATTCTGAATGTATATGAGAACATTGTTCTGCCGGTCGCTCTGGATGGAGACATGGTAGACAAAAAGTTTCTATACGAGATCGTTCACCTGCTGGGGCTGGAAGATAAACTGAAAAATATGCCGAACAATCTTTCCGGCGGACAGCAGCAGCGCGTGGCGATTGCACGCGCCCTGATTACCAAACCGGCTATCGTGCTGGCTGACGAGCCGACCGGCAACCTTGATAGCAAGACCAGCGCCGAGGTGCTGGGGCTTATCAAGCGTACCAGTGCGGAGTTCAGGCAAACTGTTGTGATGATTACCCACAACAACGACATTGCCCGTCTTGCAGATCGGATTGTCCGCATTGAGGACGGCAGGATCGTGGAGTAAGGAGGTGGCAAGTTATGACATGGCCTTTTGAAAATGATACCAGTTTTATCGAGAAAAAGATTGCGAGCAGGAGTTTTCTCCGCGACAGAATGCGTAACCTCTTCGTTGTGACGGCGATTATCCTAACAACTGTTCTATTTACAGGGCTGTTTACACTTGGAGCAGGCATTACAGCGAGTACACAGCGAGCAAATTATATTTTGTCCGGCGGAGATGGACATGCCAGAATTATTGATATGAATGATTCCGAGTATGCTACGATTAACAGTCATCCTTTGATACGGGAAATAGCATACTGCCGTAAGCTGGCCGATAGCGTGGATAACGGACAACTCTCAAAGAGAGAAACACTTTTCTGGTATTATGACGATGTTGGCATGAAGTACCAGTTTATTGAGCCAACCGTCGGACATAAACCCGTAGCAGAAAATGAAGTCATTGCAGATACCACAACATTGGAACTGCTTGGCGTGCCGGAAAAAGTCGGAGCAGAACTATCTCTGGAGTTGACGATCCACGGTCAAAAAGTAACGCGAAATTTTATTCTCTCTGGTTGGTGGAACAGTTATCCCGGCGTACAATATGGGACGATTGTTACCTCCCGCGCCTATATGGATGCACATGAGGATGAGTTGGTGAATACTTTCTCGCAGGATCATAACGATACTGGCACAATCACCGGCATTATAAAGTTTGAAAACACAAAAAATGTGGAGAGAGATTTAGCAACGGTAATTGCAGACAGCGGTTATTCTTCCGATACGGAAGCCCCAAACTATATCAATGCAGGTGTGAACCCTCTGTATTTGTCGTCAGAAAAGTCAACCGGAACCGGTACAATTCTCGCACTGATCTGTATCTTGGCAGCATTTTTGCTTACAGGATACCTCATTATTTATAATATTTTTCAAATTTCTGTCCTGCGCGATCTGCATTTTTACGGACTGCTGAAAACCATCGGGACGACAGATCGGCAGATCCGTTCTATCCTAAGTAGGCAGGCATGGATACTTTCTTTGATCGGTATTCCGATTGGATTGGGAGGGGGCTTCTTTATCGGTAAAGCACTCTTACCCCTGCTGATTGAGCAAACGAGTTTTTCCGCAGCTTATGCAACTGTATCCCCTAACCCACTTATTTTTGTAGCCGCGGCACTATTTGCATTGCTTACAGTAAAGATCAGTATCCGAAAACCTGTAAAAATGGCAGCGAAAGTTTCTCCCATTGAGGCTCTTAGATATACAGATTCTGATACAGCTATGAAAGGTAAGAGAAAGAAAAGGATCCGCTCCGGCAATCTCCAGAAAAGAATGGCATGGGAAAATCTGGGCCGAGATAAAAAGCGGACAATTCTGGTAATCCTCAGCCTTTCTCTGAGCATCATTCTTACCAACACCGTTTTCAATTTTTCTAATAGCGTTGACCCGGAAAATGCAATTCAGAATATGATCAATTTTGATTTTTGCATTGGTCAAAGCAGCCTATTAGACTACTATCGGGTAAGTGAAGAAAGTGCATTGAGCCAGAGCTTTATTCAGGCTGTCGAGCAGCAGGATGGATTTGACTATGGTGGCTGCGAATATGGATGCAAGTCGAGCTATAAAAGTGAAACAACGAAGCAAGCATATAACCAGCAGGAGGACGGTTCCTTCTCCACATACCTTTACGGGCTTGACCCGCTCCTGCTTTCACGTGTGCAAGTGGTGGATGGAGAACTGAACATGGAAAAACTTGCATCCGGTAATTATATTTTAGAGGGTGCCTATGTTGGTACCAGAGGTGAGCTGGATGAAAGCAGTCTCAATCATTCCGTTGGGGATCAAGTCCAAGTATCCTGCAATGGAATTGTTCGAGATTTTACGGTATTGGCTCACGTTGTGGCAAATGAAGCAAATACCTATGATTGGGTAGGCTCTTGTTTCTTCCTTCCAAGTGAAGTTTATGAGGATTTTACCTGCAACCATTATGTCATGAGTTACAGCTTTGATGTTTCGCAAGGCAAAGGACCCGAAATGGATGCGTTTTTGGATGAGTACACAAAGAATGTGGAACCCACCATGACTTACAAATCCAAGAGTACGATCATGGCTGGCGTAACAGACATTCAAAATATGGTCGTGTCTATAGGCGGTACAATGGCATTTATAATTGGTCTTATCGGCATACTGAACTTTGCCAACACCATGTTGACCAGTATTTTTACTCGCCGCAGAGAGTTTGCTACGCTCCAAAGCGTGGGAATGACAGGCAGACAACTGCTGAAGATGCTTCGTCAGGAAGGCTGCGCCTATGTGCTTTTGGCAACCGTTGTTTCTGTCCCGCTGTCCTTGATTGGCGCCCTTCAAGTTATTCGGCCAATCTGTAAGCAGATTTGGTTTTTGAATTTCAAACTGGAGGTCTGGCCTATGCTGGTGATGCCCGTCCTGCTTCTTCTGTTCGGTTTGGCAATTCCATATATTGCATACCGATTGATAAGCCGTCAAAGTGTAACGGAGCGATTAAAGGTCGGTGAATGATCCAATGCGGCAGAAAACCAGAAAAAAACACCGCAAGGGAAAACGGATAGTTCTTTCTCTCCTTGTCCTCATCCTAACAATAAGCGCAGTCCGATTTACGGTGAATCAGACTGCTTTCCAGGATTTTTTGCACTTTAATACAGACGTTGCCAGCATGGAGCATGGCTGGAACCTGATCCTTGTTAATTGGGAGTATAAGATACCGAAAGACTGGAAAGTAGAGCTTACGGAGCTGTCAAACGGCCAGAGTGTGGATTCCCGCATTTATCCGGATTTACAGCAGATGTTTGACGATATGCGTGCCCAAGAAATATATCCGGTCGTTGCCTCCGGTTACCGCACCGCTAAAAGGCAGCGGGAACTGATGGATGATAAGGTGGACAGTTTTCTCGCACAGGGCTATTCCAGATCAGAGGCAAAATCGGAAGCAAAGAAATGGGTGGCTGATGTCGGTTATAGCGAGCATCAAACAGGTTTGGCCGTTGACATCAATGCAGACGGTGTGAATTCTTCGGGACAGTGTGAATTCTTCGGGACAGCAAGTGTATGCGTGGTTGGCTGATAACGCATGGAAATATGGTTTTATTTTGCGATACCCGGAGGATAAAACAGAAATTACCAAGACGGATTATGAACCGTGGCATTACAGATATGTTGGCGCAGAATCTGCTGCAAAGATTTATGAGAGTGGCCTTTGCTTGGAAGAATATATCGGTATGATGAACTGAGTAATGATGGCGGGGAAAGCGCAATACGCCCCGCTATCGTTTTCGAAAAACATATTGAAATGTCCGAGCTTTGTAACAATTCAGCCTGTTTTTCTGCCGAAATCAAAGGCACCTCGGACATTTGTGTAACATTTGAATTTTATAATAATCCTCAGAAAGAGGAATAGTCTGTTATCAAACTGCCGGACGACGGAAAAAGAAAAAAGCCGTCGTGCAGCAGCCCTATTAACACGCCTATACTATCTTTTGGCGGCTTTGAGAAATTCAGAGCCGCCGTTTCTTTTTGCCTAAAATAGAAACCCGACGACCCTTATGCAATCAGCTGGGGCGGCATATAAGGAGGATGCCGTCATGTCTGCGTTAGTGGTCCACAATACCCATGAGTTACATCAGTTAAAAAAAGCCTTGCCCCTCCTCTAGGTTATCAGGCTCATTCATCGGTATTATCATGGCAGGTAAAACGGAATAATTATGGCTTATTTTTGCGCGCCAGTATCCCTTTGCGGGGAGCTGGCGTTTTTGCTTGCTGTTTTTTAGATAGACGAGCGGTTTGTTACCGCTGTCGGTCCCCGCCTCCATTCGATTCACCCGTCAATCACCCGTGAATCGAAATGGAGGTGCATAATGAAGAAAATTAACCTTCGGGAACTTTATCCTGATGTTTATACAACAGACTTTTTTGTAGATGTGACAGAGGAAGTAATGGAGACTATTCGGGCAGCTGAACGTGCGGAGGCTGCGTATGAGCGAAAGATGTATCGTTATAAAGCACAGTATTCTCTGGATTGCGAGAATGGCATTGAAAATGCGGTGCTG
>CACZIV010000102.1 GCA_902781305.1 Pseudoselenomonas ruminantium | reverse complement strand
ACTAAAATGGCTTTTTCAGCTTTTTCGTGTGGCTTATTTTAGTCAATTATCTCATCTGGGAGGAAAAATTTACATACACTGTATTATTTTGCGGTTACTTATAAAAAACTGTTCCACATATTATCGAATAAATCCTTCCCCATAAGACAATAAAAAAATAGCTCACAGTTTTTCACTGCAAGCCAAATTTATATAAATATCATTTATTTTCGAGAGACGAAAACAACACTTTATTTTCACCTGTCTTAATATTAATCTTTTCTTTATGCAGAATTGTAAATCGATGCTGACCTTCTGTATAATCTCGTGCATCCCGAAACAATGAGCGTGTAACATAACAAGATTCCCCATCTTTCGCTAAGAATACATATATAGCAATACGTCTCGCACCATCTGTAATAACATAATCAGCCGGTATCGCCGAAAACCTTGCCTGCCCATAACGGGCATCAAAACTGAACAGCAGATTATCCTCATCTAAAATGTGTTCCAACTGCCCAGCCAGCTTTATTCGTTCACTCAACTGACTGTTTAGGAAGTCACTGTGTTCAATAGTAGCCAACGTAATTTTCCCTCTTAGAATTTCATCAAAGATTACAGCTGTTGAACGTCTGCGCCTTAAACGCAGCTGGTCAATATCCTTTAGCTTGTGAAGTCCGGCAATATGATGATAATGCGAGTTATCAAACCCAATCGACAGATTCACCAATTTTCCTGCATGAGTTATTAGCAAGTTATACTTTATGTTTTTCAATTTTGCAAATGCTTTAGCTGATTCATGCAACCAGTCAATCTCTTGGTTCATAAAAATCTCCATATGAAAATAGTAAAGGCTCTGCCGCAGCAGAGCCTTTTGCACATTTTCTGTCAACCAACTATTTCATGGCATAAGCTAGGTCGTGGCAATGTGCAAGCCCGGAAACGTGGCTCATCATGGCAACGCATCCTAGCACGCCCCCATGAATCAACACCAATTAACAGACAATCCAGTCATCTGTTGTTCTACTATAATTATAGTTTAACATAAACATGCCGTCAAGAGTCAAAACAGACTGCTATGCGCACAGACTACAAAATACACAGCACAAACACCAATGTCCATATCATATTGGGTATGCTACAATTGAGACAACAGTTCGGCAGTCATTCGGCTATTTATTAAAACGCGTCACAGGAGGTCTTAATTCATGTATGAACTGATCAGCAGTATATGTGCTGTCTTCCAAAATCTTGCCGATTTGGTTTGGGGTTTCCCGACCAATTTGGATTGGTACGCCCAGCTCCCCATTATTGGCGAGTTGCCGTTGGTCATCATTCTCTTGGTGGGCACTGGCATTTATTTCACCTTGCAGCTGGGCTTTGTGCAGGTCAAATATTTCCGTTATGGTCTGAACACCCTGATAAACAGCCAAAAAACGGAGCAGGGCATCAGCCCTTTGGCCTCGTTTCTTCTCTCTACGGCTATGCGCGTTGGTCCCGGAAATATCCTGGGCGTGACGGGCGCCGTTTCCACCGGCGGGCCGGGCGCCTTGTTCTGGATGTGGTTTTCCGCCTTCTTCGGCATGGCTACGGCTTTTGTGGAATCTACGCTCTCGCAGATTTACAAGGACAAGCAGGGAGATGAATATGTCGGCGGCCTGCCCTGCTATGGACGGAAACTTTTGGGTGGTGCCGCCATTGTCGGCGGTACTTTGAGCCTGCTGTATATCGTCTATGCCCTGCTCTGCATTCCGGCTCAGGGCTTCAATACCATATCGGCCATGACGGCCATCACGCAGAATATAACGGGCACGGAGCTGGCAGCTGACAGCACGCTTGTCTGGATTTTCTTCCTGCTGCTGATGGGCGTGACCACGTTCTCCATCTTCGGCGGCTTGCGCCGCATTACCAAAATCACCGATGTACTCGTGCCCATCATGGCCGTTATCTATGTGGCCGCCGTTGTGATTATGGTTGCCCTGAATATTGAACGCCTGCCCTGGTTCTTCTATGTGGTCGTGACCGAAGCCTTCCATCCCGAGCCAATCTTCGGCGGCGCTTTGGGTATTGCCCTCTCACAGGGTATCAAACGCGGCCTGATGAGCAACGAGGCCGGACAGGGCACGCTGTCCATGCCCGCAGCAGTCTCCCATGCCAAACATCCCTGCGACCAAGGCATCATTCAGGCCATCGGCGTCTGCCTCGACACCATGGTCATCTGCACGCTGACGGGTTTCGTCCTCATCATGGGACAGGCCTGGATGGGCAATGGCTCTGCGGCCTGGATGGAACTGGGCCGTCTGGAAAAATTTCTCGCTTCCTGCGCGCAGCTGCTGGGCACGGGTTCCGGTTATGGTCTGGCTACACTCGTCATCAGCATTTGCTTTGGCATCTTCGCCTTCACCTGCCTGTTGGGTTTCCTGTCCTTCTCCGAGATATGCGCCCGGCAGATTTCCCATAATAAGATGTTCATTGCCTCCGTCCGTCTGGTGAATTTGACGGTACTGGCTTTCGGCATGGTCACCAACATTGCCGGCTTTGACCTCAGCGCCCTCTGGAACCTCAGCGACTTTGCCAACATCGTCATGGTCTGCTGCAACCTGCCGCTGCTCTATCTGGGCTTTGGCCAGGTGAAAAAGGCCTTCGCGAATTTCGAAGACAAAAATGAAGAATTCAATTCGGAAACATTCGGTACGCCTGTTCCGGTTTGGGACGAATGCACTGCATCATCAGCTTTACACGTAATAAAGGATGCCCAAAGTTAACCATTCCGTATATACCTGAAAACGGCTTGCAGATTTTTCTGCAAGCCGTTTTCACTTCTTATTTCAGATTTTCGATTTCCGTTCCCGTAGCACGCAGGCGGGCGATTGCACGCCGCAGGGCCAGCTGGGCACGTTCGATATCGATATTTCTGGCCTCGTCGCCTCCCTGATGGAAAGCAGCGATACGCTCTTTGGCGCGGTCCATGGCACGCTGGGCACGATTGATGTCGATGTCAATCGGCTGTTCAGCTGCCGTAGCCAGCACCGTGATTTTTTCCGGAGTGACTTCCATGAAGCCGCCGGACACAGCGATAAGCTGTTCGTCCCTGTCGGAACCATTGAGACGCACACGCATGGCATGAGGCAAAAGCCCCGTTACCAGAGGAGCGTGTTTGGGGAGGATACCCAGCTCACCGCCCGTGGAACGGACGATAAGCATGCTGATGTCCTCGGCATAAACCACTTTATCCGGGGAGACAATCTCTAGCTGGATCGTAGCCATAGATTATCCCTCCTTTTCCAAGGTCTTTGCTTTCTCCACAGCTTCGTCAATGTTGCCGACCATATAGAAGGCAGCTTCCGGCAGGTCATCGTATTTACCTTCAAGGATTTCCTTGAAGCCGCGCACCGTTTCTTTGAGCGGTACGTATTTACCCGGAGAACCGGTGAATACTTCTGCTACGAAGAACGGCTGGGACAGGAAACGCTGAATCTTACGCGCACGGGATACGGTGAGCTTATCCTCATCGGACAGTTCTTCCATACCCAGGATGGCGATGATATCCTGCAATTCCTTGTACTTCTGGAGCACTGCCTGCACGCCGCGGGCCACCTGATAGTGTTCCTCGCCAAGAACTTCGGCATTGAGGATACGGCTGGTGGAATCGAGCGGGTCAACGGCGGGGTAAATACCCAATTCTGCAATCTGACGGGAAAGTACCGTCGTTGCATCGAGGTGGGTAAATGTACCAGCCGGTGCCGGGTCAGTCAAGTCATCGGCGGGCACGTATACGGCCTGTACGGAGGTGATGGAACCTTCCTTGGTGGACGTAATACGTTCCTGCAGCGCACCGATATCGGTGGTCAGGGTCGGCTGATAACCTACTGCCGACGGCATACGGCCGAGCAGTGCGGACACTTCGGAGCCTGCCTGAATGAAACGGAAAATGTTATCAATGAACAGCAGCACGTCCTGATGCTGAACATCACGGAAGTATTCTGCCATGGTGAGGCCCGTCAGACCTACACGCATACGCGCTCCGGGAGGTTCGTTCATCTGACCGTAAACGAGTGCGGTCTTGCCGATAACCCCGGATTCCTTCATTTCGCCCCAAAGGTCATTACCTTCACGGGTACGTTCACCTACGCCGGCGAATACGGAGTAACCGCCGTGCTCGGTAGCGATGTTATGGATAAGCTCCATGATAAGCACTGTCTTACCTACGCCGGCACCGCCAAAGAGGCCGATTTTACCGCCGCGGGCGTACGGTGCGATAAGGTCAACGACCTTGATACCCGTTTCGAGTACCTGTGCACTGGTTTCCTGATCTTCAAATTCCGGAGCAGGACGATGAATCGGCCAATACTCAGCGGCGTTGACCGGAGTAGGGTCCTTATCCACAGTCTGGCCCAGTACGTTGAAGATACGGCCCAGAGTACCTTCACCAACGGGAACACTGATCGGCGCGCCGGTATCTTCGGCGTCCATCCCGCGGGTGAGACCATCGGTAGAGCTCATGGCGATACAGCGGGTTACGCTGTCGCCGAGGTGCTGCATAACTTCAACCACGAGGTCGATGTCCACTTCACCGGCTTTGCCCTTGATGGTGATTGCATTCAGTATTTCCGGCAGTTCGCCAGCCGGGAATTCAATATCTACGACAGGTCCGATAACCTGTACGACTTTACCTTTTGCCAATGGTAAACCTCCTTACGATGCCCTTATTTCAGAGCTTCGGCACCGCCAACAATCTCGGTGATTTCGTTGGTGATACCTGCCTGACGTACCTTGTTGTAGTAGAGGTCCAGTTTGCTGATAAGCTCTTCTGCGTTGTCCGTTGCATTGCTCATGGCGTTCATGCGGGAGCTGAGTTCGCTTGCCGCAGACTGCAGGAGCGCTGCATAGATGGTGGTATAGAGATACTGCGGAAGCAAGCTTCCGAGCACCGTGGCGGCATCCGGTTCATAGATGTACTCGGTAACCGGGCCTTCCGTGCCTTCTTCAGCCTCAAAGGGCAGGAGCTTGAGCACCTGCGGCTCACAGTTAATCGCCGAGATAAACTTCGTATAAACCATCTGCACTTCCCGGATTTCTCCGGTCTTAAAGCGTTCCACCAAATCATCGGCCAGTTTCTTGGCCAAATCGAAGGTTGGGCGTTCACTGACGCCAATAACGCTCTTTACCACATCATAACCACGATTCTTGAAGTGGCTGCTACCCTTGCGGCCGACAATGACCATCGGGGTATTTTTCTTGTCCTCCACCAGTGCTTCCGCTGCCTTGCAGGCATTGGACGAATAAGCACCGGCAAGGCCCTTGTCACTGGTGACAAGCAAAATGAGCTTTTTGCCGTCCTCATGCTTAGTCAGCAGGGGATGGGAAAAATCATTTCCTGCGGTAGCAGCAATCTGCTGTACCACCTGCACGACTTTTTCTGCATAAGGTTTGTTGGCAAGTGCTGCCTCTTTGGCATGACGGAGACGCGAAGTCGCCACCATGTTCATGGCACTGGTTATCTGCTTGGTACTCTTTACGCTCTGTAAACTAGCCAAAAAGAATCACCTCGCTAACCTTATGCCATTTTGTATGTTACAGTTTCCTTGAATTCTTCGATAGCTTTCGAAAGATCTGCCTCAAGGGCATCATCAAGTTTCTTCTGCTGCGCAATTCTTTCCCCGATTTCCGGATGCTGAGCACGCATGAACTTCAGGAAGTCATTGTGGAACTCAACCACACGCTCTACCGGAATATCTGCCAGGAAACCGCGGACAGCAGTGAAAATCACCATAACCTGTTCCTGTACGAGGAGCGGGCTGTACTGTGCCTGTTTCAAGGTTTCAACCATGCGGGCACCGCGGTCGAGCTGTGCCTTGGTAGCCTTATCGAGGTCGGATGCAAACTGGGCAAATGCGGCCAGTTCGCGGTACTGTGCGAGGTCAAGACGCATGGTACCAGCAACCTGCTTCATGGCTTTAATCTGTGCCGAACCGCCTACACGGGATACGGACAGACCCACGTTGATAGCCGGACGGATACCAGAGTAGAAGGCATCGGATTCCAGCATGATCTGACCATCGGTGATGGAGATAACGTTGGTCGGAATGTACGCGGAAACGTCACCGGCCTGCGTTTCGATAATCGGCAGAGCCGTGATGGAACCGCCGCCCAGTTCGTCACTGAGTTTTGCGGCACGTTCCAAAAGACGGGAATGTAAGTAGAATACATCACCGGGATATGCTTCACGTCCGGGCGGTCTTCTGAGCAGCAGGGACATTGCGCGGTATGCAGCTGCATGCTTCGTCAAATCGTCGTATACGCAGAGGCAGGCCTTGCCCTGATACATGAAGTGTTCAGCCATGGCAACACCGGCATACGGAGCCAGGTACTGCAGCGGAGCGCTGTCAGCAGCCGTAGCAGCTACGACGATGGTGTACTTCATAGCGCCGGCTTCTTCGAGGGTCTTCACCACACGAGCTACCGTGGAAGCCTTCTGACCAATGGCTACATAGACGCAGATACAATCCTGCCCCTTCTGGTTGAGGATGGTATCAACAGCAATAGCCGTCTTACCGATACCACGGTCACCGATGATGAGTTCGCGCTGGCCACGGCCGATCGGTACGAGGGCGTCGATTGCCTTGAGACCGGTCTGCAGCGGTTCATGTACGGACTTGCGGTCAGCAATGCCCGGTGCATGGTACTCAACCGGACGGAACGTTTCCGCCTTGATGTCGCCCTTGCCGTCGATAGGACGACCGATAGCGTCAACAACGCGGCCAATCATGGCTTCGCCTACGGGAACCTGCATGATTTTGCCCGTACGCTTAACCTGTGCGCCTTCCTTAATCTGGGTTTCACCGCCCAGGATAACGGCACCTACGTTGTCCTGTTCAAGGTTCAGGACCAAACCAAATATATCATTACCAAAATCCAACAGCTCACCAGCCATGGCTTTTTCGAGGCCATGAATATGGGCGATACCGTCACCGATTTCGATAACCGTGCCAACCTCATCGACGTTCAAGTCTACTTCGTAGTTCTTGATTTGGTCTTTGATGATGGCCGTTATTTCTTCCGGATTCATTTTCATAACTTAGCTGTCACCCCGCCGATTTTGACCACGACACCGCCCAAAAGGGCCTTGTTTTCGTGGAGGCGGAGTTCCACCTTTTTCCCCGTAACTGCTTCAAGTTTAGCGGCGATTTTTTTCTGCTGTGCATCTGTTGCCGGCTGAGCCGTGGTCACATCGGCAATGACGATGCCGCGTGCGGCATTGGCCATTTCCCTAAACTGCTCCGCAATAACGGAAAGCAGGGCAAAGCGGCGCTTGTCCACCAACAGGAGCAGGAAATGGTAGATGCTCTGGGAAAGTTCCCCTTCGTACATCTTTTTGACCAGTTCCTTTTTGGCTTTGCGCTCCACCTGCGGGTTCGCGAAGAAGGCAACTGCGGCGGGAACATCTTCCAGGTCTTTTTTGACCTGCAGAAGTTCCTTGCCATATTTTTCCAGTTTTCCTTCTTCCTGCGCTAGTTCAAAAATCGCCCGGGAATATTTATGTGCAAGCTGTAAGTTTAGCATGGCAAATCACCAATCTTGTCCTTGTCCAGCTTATCCACAAATTCCGCGATAAGCGCTTCATTTTCAGCCGAATCCATATTCTTGGCGATGATTTTGCTGGCAGCAGCCATGGAAAGCGCCACCATTTCGGTGCGCAGTTTTTCAACAGCTTTTGCGCGGTCACGCTCAATATCGGCTTGAGCGGATTTTTTCATCTGCTCAATATCGGCTTTAACCTTCTGCTCCTCTGCCTCGCGGAACTCAGCGGCACGCTTTTCGGCATTCTTCTGAATCTCTTCAGCTTTTGCGGTAGCGGCAGCCAGTTTCGCCTTGTACTGCGCCAGCAGCTTGTCTGCTTCTGCCGCATCGGCATCGGCTTTGTCAAGGCTTTCCTGAATCTTATCCTGACGG
>CACZIV010000101.1 GCA_902781305.1 Pseudoselenomonas ruminantium | reverse complement strand
GCGCCGCCGGTCTTGCCCGGCGCAGGTAACTAAAAAGCCCATACATTTGCCTGTGGGTCATTCAGTGCAACGGCGAAAAGTATTACCACCTCCGCCCAACTGAGCTGTAACAGTCAAAATAAAGCTCGCAATAACATCGATAAACTGCAATTTTATACCCTTTTGGTGTATTGCGCTTGTTGTGCAGTATGGACGTTTCTGAATACGCTTACAATAAATAGAGGAAAATTGATTTGTGTGTCGAATATAAATACAGATAAGATTGCTTATATGTAGTGGTTCTGTCGATATAGGGCAGAAAGATAGAATGGAGTGGTTGGTATGGCTTTGGATGTTGTCAAGCAGGCTGTAGGTGATTTGTGGCTGGTGGAGTTGTCCGGCAGGCTTGATGCGGTAGAAGCTCCAGTTTTGGAGGAGGAGCTTGCAGATATTCCGGCTGGAATCAAGGAAATAGAGTTGGATTTTTCTGCTGTGGAGTATATTGCCTCGGCTGGTTTGCGTTCTTTGCTTATGGTGAAGAAAGCGGCAGCCAAGCAGGATATTAAAATCATCATCAAGAATCCGCAGCAGGAAGTTATGGATGTTTTTGATGTTACTGGTTTTACGAATTTTTTTGAGATTGTGCAGGCGAATCAGGTCGGAGAGATAACCGGGCCGACGGATGGTTTTTATCCGCTGAGGCCGATTCAGCGCTGGCTTGTGGACACCCATTTCCGCAAGGCAAATTCGACCATGATGAATATCGGTGCACTGCTCAAGCTGGATGAGGCTGTGGATTTGGAGCGTTTGGCTGAGGCGGTAAATGAAGTGTTGGCAGCATATGATATTTTCCGCTGCCGGCTGGTCTTCCATCCGGATACGGGTGAGGTCTGCCAGCGGTTTGATGGCAGCGTGTCCAAGGTGCGTGTGGAAATTCTTTCGGAAATGGCCTTTGAGGAGCGCAAGCGGGAATTGGAAAAGCCCTTTAAGCTGATTGACCGGCCACTCTACCGCCTTTATCTGATGTTGACTCCTTCAGGTAAGTATATCTATGGAGACTTTTATCATGCCATTATGGATGGTACGGCGGTTATCCTGCTTTTCTGGCGGGAAGTCAATAAACATTATATGCGCAAGACAGCGAAACGCCAGCCGGCAAGCTATGCGGAATATGTATGGGAAGAAGCGCAGGAACTGCAGTCCGGGCAGGAGAAAGGCCATCGCTACTGGCAGGAAATGTTAGCCGGTTTTGACCCGCAAAAACACCTGCCGCCGACAGATGTCAGCTGTGAGGACAGTTGGCATGAGGGCGCAGTGGAATGTGATCTCAACAACATCAACCATAAATTCTTTGCTGACCGTCCTTACAGCGAAAATACCTTCTTTATCGCGGCCGCAATGGCCGCTATGGCCAAGGTTACTGGGAACAAGGAAGTCATTATGAGCTGGGTGCATAATGCGCGTACCTCCATTAAGGAAATGCGTCTTATGGGGCTGATGCTCAATCAGTATCCGCTGAAATGGGATTTCGGGCAGGATATGTCCATCACGCAATTCCTTACGGCATTGGAGGAAAAGATTAACAAAGGCATTACTTATGCCAAAGGACTGGATTTGGTTTATAAGGACGATTTGGAAGGTGAATGTGCCAGCTTTATCCTGCAAAAGGATACGGATATTAAAGCGTCCTATATCCTTGGCGGCTTGCCCTGTCAGGTGGAGGAGATGCCGCCCAATAAGCGTTCGGCCGCAGAAAATGTGCTCGATATCGCGGTGACGGTGCTCGATGATGGTTGCTATTCGCTGAAACTGACCTATGATGCCAGCCGTTATTCGGAAAAGGCAATGCAGCAGTATGCCGCGGCCTATGATGAAATGCTTTCAGCTATGCAGGCAGATGAACGTCAATTAGCGGAGATTTTGCCGTGAGCCGCTTTAGCTTTTGGGGTGAAAAAACGGTAATTTCCACCCGCTTTCGTTCGGTTTTTGCCGCCGCCATGTTTTCGATGGCTAGTGCCTATGTGCTGATTCTCACGGATAACGTGGCGGCAGGGCAGCTGGTGGGGGAAAACGCGGTCGTCAGCATGACGCTGGTTTTTCCCTTGATTACCTTTATTATCTTTGTCAGTTACCTGATTGCTGACGGGCTGGCCATGATGCTTTCCTACGCGCAGGGGCGGGGCGACCGCGAGCGGGTCAATCAGTTGTTCAGCATGGGGGTACTGTTGGCTGTGGGCGTGGGTCTGGTCTTTGTGGCCGGGATGTTTTTCTTTCGCGAAAACCTGTTGGCCTTTTGGGAAATTTCGCCGCAGCTCATGGGCTATGCCCGTGACTATTACAATGGCTTGCTGTTTTATGCGCCGCTGATGTTTTTAAACGTATTCTTTTATACCGTATTTGTGGCGGAAGGCCAGGAACGGGTCTGTGTAATTGGGGCGATATGCACCTTTGTGGTCAATGCGCTGCTGGATATTGTCCTCTGCCTGCAGATTGGCGTCATGGGGGTGGGCATTGCCACGAGCTGCGGCCTGCTCGCGGCGGTGCTGGTGCAGCTTTATTTCCTGAACGGTGGGCGCAGCCGCTTGCGTTTTCGCTGGTACTGGCATACCAAAGATGTGCTTTATGGCGTGGTCTACAGCTTTTATCACTCTTTGGATACGCTGTTCTTGTCGCTGCTGCCGGTGGCACTGTCATCCTGTGTCATCAGCCATTTTGGTGAAACACACATGATTGTCGTGACGGTGGCGGTCAATCTGCTCACGCTGATTATTGCCCTCTATACGGGGCTGGTGGATTGTTTGCAGCCCATGATTTGTCAGTATCATGCCGAAGAAAATTTGCACAGCATTCAAAAGACCATGGATATCGGCATCCGGGCAACGGTGCTTATCAGTCTGCTGTTTACCGCTTTGGGCATGGCGCTGGCGGGCTTTTTGCCCCTGCTTTTTGGCGTGCGTGATGAACAGATGATAGCCGAAACGGGGGCGGCTGTGCGCTGCTTCCTGCTGTTTATCGTCTTTTTAGGCTGTACGCTGATGTACAGTAACTACTATATTTATATTGAAAAACGGAATTATGGGGCTTTACTGAAAGTTTTCCTGCTGCTTGGCTTTCCCTATGTGGGCATGGAAATGGGCGCACTCTGTTCCATGAATGAGATGTGGCTTGGAACAGGTGCGGGCTTTGTCCTGGCTTATTTGTTTAACTCGTGGTGGACGGGCAGTAAAGGCAAGCTGTTTTTGGACAAGGAAAAGCTTGCCCGCCAGTATTCCTATGATACAGATTGTACCGTGGAGAAGGTGGTGGCGTTATCCCGGCAGGTGGCAGAGGATATGGCTGTTGCAGATATCACCGCACAGCAGCGTAATTTGCTGACGGTGTTGGTAGAGGAAATCGGCACGCATGCCAGCAGGCGGGCGGCAGACAAGCCGTTCCAAATGGAATTTTCCATCCTGCTCGGCAAGGAGCCTGAATCTGACCTGACCCTGATTGTCCGGGATAATGGCAGCCCCTACGATATCATCAAAACCGCCCAGCAGGGCAAGTTTTCCTATCAGGATTACTTTATCGAATCCATTACGGTAAATTGTCTGCGGCGGGTCTATTTGGCCAGCGGCGATGAAAACCGCATGATTTTGCGGATTGGCGCGTAAAAATTTATTTTAGCTATTGCGCCGGGATTTTTCTTGGTATGGAGGTGGTGCAGAAGATGAGGAGCCCAGAAGAAAAAAACAGGAGGTGCACCAACATGGCAGTTATTTCCATGAAACAGTTACTTGAAGCAGGTGTTCATTTCGGACACCAGACCCGCCGTTGGAACCCGAAGATGGCTAAATACATCTTTACGGAGCGTAACGGTATCTACATCATCGACCTGCAGAAGACCGTTAAGAAGGTTGATGAAGCATACGCATTCCTGCGTGACGTTGCTGCAGAAGGCAAGAGCGTTCTCTTCGTTGGTACGAAGAAGCAGGCTCAGGAAGCCATCAAAGAAGAAGCTCTCCGCGCTAACATGTTCTATGTGAACGAACGCTGGCTCGGCGGCATGATGACCAACTTCCAGACGATCCAGAAGCGCGTTAACCGCCTGAAGGAACTCGAAGCTATGGAAGCTGATGGCACGTTTGAAGTTCTGACGAAGAAAGAAGTTCAGGGCCTCCGTCATGAAATGGAAAAGCTCGAGAAGTATCTCGGCGGTATCAAAGAAATGAACAAGCTCCCTGGTGCTCTGTTCGTAGTAGACCCGCGCAAAGAGCGCATCGCTGTTGCTGAAGCTCGTAAGCTCAACATTCCTATCGTTGCTATCGTTGACACGAACTGCGATCCGGACGAAGTTGACTACGTAATTCCGGGTAACGATGACGCTATCCGCGCTGTAAAACTCATGACTGGCCGTATGGCAGATGCCATCATGGAAGGTCGTCAGGGTGAAGGCGGCGACGCTGCAGAAGCTGCCGCTGAGTAATTGATTACTCGCTCAAGGTAAAACTTATGGGGTAAGGGACTATTATCCCTTACCCTTTTATATTATTTGCGAATTTAGGGAGGAAATAATAAATGGCAATTACGGCTGCAATGGTTAAAGAACTGCGCGAAAAGACGGGCGCAGGCATGATGGACTGCAAGAAGGCTCTGACGGCTACCGATGGTGACGCTGCAAAGGCTGTTGACTGGCTCCGTGAAAAAGGCATTGCCAAAGCTGAAAAGAAGGCTGGCCGCGTAGCTGCTGAAGGTGCTGTAGGCGCTTTCGTTGCTGCTGATGGCAAGACGGGCTGCGTTGTTGAAATCAACTGCGAAACCGACTTTGCTGCTGGCAACGACCAGTTCAAAGAACTCCTGGCTAAGGTTGCTGAGCACATTGTTGCTACGAAGCCGGCTGACATGGACGCTCTGAACGACAGCGAAATCGAAGGCAAGAAGGTTTCCACGCTGATTACCGAAGCTACGGCTACCATCGGCGAAAAGATTTCCCTGCGTCGTTTCGCTTGCTACGAAACGGAAGGCCGTCTCGCCAGCTACATCCACATGGGCGGCAAGATCGGCGTTCTCGTTAATATGACGGGCGGCGACGAACAGCTCGGCAAGGACATCGCTATGCAGATCGCTGCAGCTGCTCCGATGGCTGTTGACCGTGATGGCGTTGACGCTTCCGCTCTCGAACATGAGAAGGAAGTTCTCCGCAAGCAGGCTGAAGAAGAAGGCAAACCGGCTAACATCATCGAACGCATGGTTGAAGGCCGTATCAACAAGTTCTACAAGGAAGTTTGCCTCAACGAACAGATTTTCGTTAAGGATTCCGAAAAGACCATCAAAGATGTACTTGGCGATGTAAAAGTTACCGAATTCACCCGCTTCCAGCTGGGCGAAGGCATCGAAAAGAAGCAGGACGACTTCGCTGCAGAAGTTGCTGCACAGCTCAAGTAATTTCATACTGAGATAAAGAAAGGACTTATCAACGGGCGACTGTTGATAAGTCCTTTTGAATTATATGTAGTGAAGATGACAAAGCTTGTTTATGTTTATTGTAATGAGATTGACTTTTTTAGCATAATATCTGTAAAATATATATGAGGAGGGATTGATTATGGCAACAGCAAGACATCTTTTTTGTCGTCCAGTGGACAATCAAGGTGAAATTTCGGTTGAAATCATTGATCTAAACGTTCTTAATGCGGAAACTAGGCAGGTCTTGGATGATGCATTAGAGGACAGGAATCTTAGCCAATCCTTTGCTACAGTAGATGAAATGTGGGAGAATTTAAATACTTAGCTAAAGTTTCGTATATCGCGCAGTGAATTAGCTATCTAGTAGTGGAGGAAATAGTATGAACTTGGACTTTTCAGTTCTTGAAATGCTGTGTTATCAAACTTCCTTAAATTCAAGATTGTCGCGCTCATTGTCTCATTTTGATAAAGATATGCTTATGAATGATATACAACAGGCGATATACTTTTATAATGAACGACTTGAGCATATAGAAAAATTCAGTAGTAGTTATCGTATAAAATCGATGCAGTCAATAAAAGTAAAATATGACAGATATGATCAACATATTGCTGTAGAAAGAGTATATAATGATTTATTAGGTTTTCGTTTGCTTTGTAATGATTATGAGGACATAGATTTATCAGAAAAAATTATTCGACGAATATCGGATATGAGATATGGCAAAAAAATAGATGACGGCTATCGTGGCATTCACATATATATACAACCAACGCATGAATATTATCCGATAGAGATTCAGTTCAATACTTACAAAGACCGACTTTTTGCCAATTGGACACATATCTATTTGTATAAGCAAAAGAATGCCGATATAGGTAGTAATTTACGAAGGTTATATGATGATGGCGTAATAAAGTCAGAAGACGATTTTAGAAGGGAGTTGGCGAAATGTGTTATTTAATCGCAACGAAAATAGGACAGCGAGGTTGCATAGGTGTGGAGATTGAAGGCGGGCGCAGAATGGCTTCGCTTAGTCAATATTTGGCAGATTCAAGGCCAGATGTTCAGGTAGTTACGGTGGGGAATAAGGAGGCTTATGGTGAATACGCTCCTTACGATATTTGTCCTAGTGAAATAGATTTTATCCAGAAAGTATTAGCTATGTGACTAAAATCAAGAGGAGTCTTTTATCTCCGCTAGTCTCTCAAATACTGTAAGATAAGAGATTCCTCATAAAAGAAGAATGCCCCTGTTTTTTGCCAATCAAAAGAGCCTTCCCCATATCGGAGAAAGACCTCTAATATCAATTATCAAACCAACTTCTAGCCCGATTCACATTATTTCGCAGATAATCTGGCACAGTATCTCCAACACCAGCACCTTTAGAACGGTTACAATGCTTGCACATGCACTGTAAATTATCTAACCCATCGCCACCACCATATTTTTGTGGTAATATGTGATCTATATCGGCATCACCTTTTCGGAGTTTTTTTCCACAACGGACGCAGGTGTACCAACCGTGATTTGATTTTGTATTGTCGAAATAATTATTTCTATAGCCCATATGATTCACCTCCTGTAACGGTCTTGTAATGCCTTTAGAGCAATTCTTTTTTCAGTCGCACTGTGTGGTCCAAGGAAACCATCGTCATCTTCGCCCTCAGCTATTTTGTATAGGCGTTCATCGCTATATCTGGAATAATTATCATACGTTCTCTGTTGTCTTTTTTGCTCTTTTCTGACTATTTCGCCAACAGTTTTTAATCCGTTACCTACAGTTTCCCAGAATCCCATATAAAAGACCTCCTTTCGTACCTGATAGCCTTCCCATATCGGAGAAATCCCTCTAAAATCATAACCAACTTTTTCCTCCACAAATGGGACATGAACCTGATTTGAAAAGAAAATAATATATAGTGTATATGAAAAGCCATAATCCACCCGTGATTAACGAAAGAATTATCAAAACAAACCAATTAACTTTTTTCTGTGGTTCAACCTGTCGTTGGCAGTATGCACATATTTTCATAAGGATACCCCATGTTTAGAGAATAATTTTTACACAGTCTGGATTTCTAGCACGAATAAAACTTAAAAACTTTTCCATGTCAGATTTTGCACCAAAAGACGCTCTAACTCTAGCTACACCATGTTTATGAAATATAACCATATATTTGTCTGGCTGTATCATTGATATAAAACCTACCAAACAAATAATCGCTCCGACCAATTGTCCACCATATGCAAAAAGAATCAAACATAATAATATAAGAATAGACGTAACGATACTTGAAACAGGTCGTCTTTTTTCTTGTGTAATATTATCAATATCAATTATATCAAAGCTATCGGATTTTTCATTGAAAGACACAAGAACTTTATTATATTGCTTTACTGTCAAAGATATACCATCAGATGTAATATCTGTATGTTTTGGTATAAGACCAGATGTGTTTTCGAAATGAAATATTTGTATTGTGCTCAATTTTTGTATTTGTGAGTATTTGTTTTTTTCTTTTTCTATTTTTTCATGTAGAGCACTGTTTAGAACTGGTTGTGGTACACTTGAGGTGCTCTTTCCACATATTGGACAAAATTTCGCGTCTTTTTGGAGTTCCGCTCCACACTCTTGACAAAACATAGTGTATCACCTCGTTTACATATATAACTCAAACTTCGCAGTTGCCAAACTGCTCATTAATTATTAAATTAGATTTTCAAAATAAAATAGCATAAGCCATCTCTAATTTATATAATGAAGGCAACAAAACTATCACAACATAAAAGGAGGGCTTATGCCATGAATCTTGTAGCACATAATCATCATTCTAATGAACTCCTTTCTGCGAAAAATTCCTACTGTGTTATTTTTGTGGTACCTTTTGATGATAAAAAAACAAAATAATTTTCCTATTGGCGAAATGTGAAATATTAAGATAATTTAGATTGATGTGCGATTTTTCTGGACACTAAATCGTCCAAGGAGCAATTCAACACTGTTGCCAACTGTCGCAGCTTGTCGATGCGGGGGCTGTTGGTGCCAGTTTCCCATTTTGCAATAGTGGAGCGGTCAACGCTGAGCTTGGCCGCCAGTTCCTGCTGGCTGAGTTTTTGTGCCTTGCGTAGTTCACGGATGCGGTGCATAATGCGTCCTCCTGTGAATTTAACTCACATTTTATATTATGAATTATACGACAATTCACAGGAGTTGTCAATTACATGTTGAGTAAAAATCACATCTTGTGACTAGGGGCATTTCCTGCCAAAATATTAGCTATAGTAGGGAGTGATTCTATGAGTGTCACGGGACAGCGGCTGCGTTTGCTGCGTGAGGAACGGAAGTGGTCGCAGGAAGCTGTGGCGGAAAAGCTCGGCATATCGCGGACGGCTTATAACAAGTATGAAAATGGTGCGATTCGTCCGGTGCGCAAGCTGAAAGAACTGGCAGATTTGTTTGGCGTGAGTGCCGATTACATTTTAGGCGGTGCCGATGATGAACAGAGCGATGTGCCTGCGATGCATCGGCAGATGAAAAAATATATGGAACTGAGTGACAATGGACGGAAGATTGTTGACCTTACGCTGGATGCAGTTTACGCCCATGAAGAACGGCGGGATTCCCTGCCGAAATGTGATTAATATACATTATAAAATAATCCCCACAGCTTTTGGTTAGCTGTGGGGACACTTTTTGTATTTTTCAGGGCAAACACAAAAATTCAAAGGAATAACGGCTGCAACGGATTTCCTGCGGGGCATCGTTTGTTACTTCGTAAGCGGTAAAACATCCGGTGTTATCAATAGCTGAAACGAGCCTGACCACGATATAGATGGTCAGGCTCATCTTTATTTGCATTTCTGCTGAACT
>CACZIV010000100.1 GCA_902781305.1 Pseudoselenomonas ruminantium | reverse complement strand
CGTCTAACCATTACCTCACTATTTTACCAGCTTAGACAACAAGGTGGATAGGAACGGTAGCTATCCGTTTCCAATCCATAATTCTATTGTAGGAGGAGTAATGACGAATGCAGTACGTAAAGTTTGGTAATACGGGGATGGATGTTTCGCGGATTTGTCTGGGAATGATGAGCTTTGGCAAGCCGGGCAAGGAGAATGGCGTTTTCCCTTGGGCTAAGGACTATGAAGAAGGTAAGGCAATTTTTAAGAAAGCCATTGACCTCGGTATCAACTACTTTGATACAGCAAATGTTTACCAAATGGGCACTAGTGAGGAGATTACGGGACGTTACATCAAAGATTTTGGTCTGAACCGTGATGAAATTGTCGTGGCAACGAAGGTGAATTTTGAAATGCGTCCCGGTCGTCCAAATGGCGGCGGTACCTCCCGTAAAAATATCATGGCAGAAATCGATCACAGTCTTGAGCGTTTAGGACTGGATTATATCGACTTGTATCAAATTCATCGGTTAGATACGAACACACCAATGGAAGAAACCATGGAGGCGCTCCATGATGTGGTAAAGAGTGGTAAAGTTCGTTATATTGGAGCATCGACTATCTTTGCCTGGCAGTTGGAACGAATGCAGAATATCGCAGAGAAACATGGCTGGACGAAATTTGTTTCCCTGCAGCCGCAATATAATTTGATTTATCGTGAAGAAGAACGGGAAATCATGCCGCTTTGTCAGGATAGAAAAATGGCGGTAGTTCCTTGGAGTCCTTTGGCTGGTGGCCGTTGTGCCCATCCGTGGGGAATGGTGACGGAACGCAATAAGATTGACGATGTTTCGCCTATGGTCTGGAATGCGACCAATGATGTAGATAAAGTGGTCATTGATAATTTGGAAAAGATTGCCAAGGCGCATGGTCGCAGCATGGCGCAAGAATCTCTGGCATGGATGCTCTCTAAGCCTTATATCACTGCGCCGATTGTGGGAACAACGGATGTAAAGCATATTGAAGAAGCCGTAGCTGCACTGGACATTAAACTTGATGAAGAAGAAATAAAGGCACTTGAAGCACCTTACGTGCCGCACATTAAGACGGGGGCTTTTTAATGGGGAGGAGGTATAACAAATGGAATTTTTCACACTGAACGATGGCAATAAAATACCAGCAGTTGGCTTTGGAACCTTTCAAATTCCAGCCGATGGCAGTACCTACAAGGCGGTAAAGAAAGCGTTAGAATTGGGAATCCGTCATATTGATACGGCAGCAGCATATTTCAATGAAGCTGAAGTAGGCCGGGCCGTAAAGGACAGCGGCGTTCGCCGTGACGAGGTATGGATAACCAGCAAGTTGTGGCTGCAGGATTACAAATATGCAGAAGCACAGAAGGGCATTGATATTTCGCTGAAAAAACTGGGCACAGATTACGTGGATATGTATTTGCTGCATCAGCCCTATGGAGAAGTGACGGAGGCTTGGGCTGCTTTGGAAGAGGCGAAAAAAGCAGGTAAGATTCGCTCCATAGGTGTTTCCAATATGACGCCAAAACTTTGGCAGCAATATGTACCGCAGTTTTCGAGCATGCCAGCGGTCAATCAGGTGGAGTTCAATCCTTTTTTTCAGCAAAAAGAATTGCGTAAATTGTTGGCCCCGCATGATGTGAAAATTGAAGCATGGGCACCACTGGGACAGGGGAGTATGTCACTGCTGACGCATCCGGAGATTGTAAAACTGGCGGCTAAGTACGGCAAAGATGCCGGACAAGTGATTTTACGTTTCGAATATCAGGAAGGGATTATTACCTTCCCAAAATCCGTACATGAAGCTCGTATCAAAAGCAATAAGGAAATTTTTGACTTTGCCTTGACGGAGGCGGAAATGGATGCTTTGCGTGCGCTGGATACGGATAAGGGGATTCATGACCCTGACCGTCCCGGTGTCAAGGAAATGCTGTTAGGGGCATTTGATGTTCACGCCAATGATTAAGTGACGTCAAGCATTGTATTTTTATGGAGGAAAAATTTATGCCTATAAATGTATTTGAAGAAATGCGCAAGGGCGCAGCATGTGATATCCGGCAGGAAGATTATGTGGAGCAGGTGCATAGTGAACTCAACCGCTGTGCCAGTCTGTGTCAGGAAATCAATGCTACCGATGTAAACGACAAAGAAAGCATCTTGAAACAGGAAAAGGAGCTCCTGTCTAATACTGAATTTACGGATTCGTATTTTACGCCGCCTTTTCAGATTGACTGTGGCAACCGGGTGTTTGTGGGCAAAAATGTCTTTGCCAATCATAATCTGACCATGATGTCTTTGGGCACCATTACGATTGAAGATGGGGTTATGTTAGGGCCGGAAGTGGGCCTGTTTACCGTCAATCATGAACCGAAAAATATCCGCACGGTCATGACCAAGGAAATCCATATCAAGAAAAATGCCTGGATTGGTGCCAGAGTAAGCATTTTGCCCGGTGTAACCATCGGTGAAAATGCGATTGTTGGTACTGGGGCCGTGGTCACCAAAGATGTTCCCGATAATTGTATGGCTGTTGGCGTGCCGGCAAAGGTCGTTAAGAAATTAGATTAAATTTATGAGAGGGGCAACGAACATGGCCAAGACATTGGTAATCTATTATTCCCGTAAAGGGCAGAATTATCTAAACGGCAGTATTGTGGATTTACCCAAAGGTAATACAGAGATTGTGGCTGAGTTTATCCAAAAGGCGGTAGGCGCGGATTTATTCGAGGTAGAAACGAAAAAGTCCTATGCGATTGACTATACGCAGTGTACGATTGAAGCCAAAGAAGAATTGCGCAACAATGACCGCCCGGAATTGGTGAAAATGCTGGACTCGGTGGCAGAATACGACAATATTGTTGTGGCCGGCCCGTGCTGGTGGGGAACTTATCCTGTGGCAGTATTCACTCAGCTGGAAGCACTGGATTTCAGCGGTAAAAAGGTGTTCCCTGTGATGACGCATGAGGGCAGTGGTATTGCCGGGGCTCCTGCGTCATTAAAGAAGTATTGTCAGGGAGCCGTGGTCGGTGAAGGGCTGGCTATACAGGGAGGAGCCGCCGCAGGCTCTGAAGCAAAAGTGGCTGCCTGGGCAAAGAAAAATCTTGCATAAGAAAGGGTCAGAAAAATGAGCAAAGAGGTTATGATTGTCACTGGTGCCGGGCAGATTTCAATGGCTATTGCTCGCCGCATGGGCTATGGCAGGAAGATTATTCTCGGTGATAAAAACGAAAACAATGCACAGGCGATTGCTGAAATTATGAATCAGGCAGGCTTTGATGTGGAGCCGTTTGTGATGGATATGTCCTCGCGAACTTCCATTCAGGCTATGGTGCAAAAAGCAACCGCATACGGCGAAGTAAAAGCATTGGTCTGCGGAGCCGGTGTTTCGCCGTCACAGGCACCGATTGAAGTGATCTTGCAGGTTGACCTTTATGGAACGGCAGTATTGATGGAAGAAGTCGGCAAAGTTATTGCTAAGGGCGGTGCAGGCGTAATTATCTCCAGCCAGTCCGGTCATCGCCTGCCGGCACTCACGCCGGAGCAGGACAGGGCACTGGCG
This sequence comes from Pseudoselenomonas ruminantium, assembly GCA_902781305.1. Taxonomy (GTDB): domain Bacteria; phylum Bacillota; class Negativicutes; order Selenomonadales; family Selenomonadaceae; genus Selenomonas_A; species Selenomonas_A ruminantium_K. Next base: position 2,072 of record CACZIV010000100.1, on the reverse strand, counting down.
ATGACACCGACAGAGGACCTGTTGGAACTTGACTTTTTACAGCCGGAAAAGATAAAGGATACCCTGCATGCCTATCAACTGGCCAAACGCTGTAATGAAAAGCGTACGATGTATGAAGCTGTCCGCTGGGGCGAACGGGGCGCAAGGATAAATGATATTGCGCCCGGAATTATCGTTACCCCTTTGGCGATTGATGAGTTCAATGGTCCGCGTGGTGATTTTTACAAGAATATGTTTGCCAAATGCCCGGCAGGCCGCCCAGGCACTGCTGATGAAGTAGCTGATGTAGCAGAGCTTTTGATGAGCGAACGGGCACAGTTTATCACGGGTTCAACATTTTTGGTAGATGGTGGGGCAACAGCTTCTTATTATTATGGGCCGTTGCAGCCATAAAAAATTGAGTATAAAAAAGTCTCCGTAATTTGATATCCTATCGAATCAAAAGGTCTTCTATGATAAACTATTAACAAGTCATAGAAGACCTTATATTATGTCAAGCAAGAAGGAGGAGTCAATGAGGAAGACAGATGTATGGTATGAGCTGGCGGCTGGGGAAATGCCAAAACTGCTGGCAGATAAGCTGAAGCTTTTTGGCTTTCGCCGCGATGGAGATGTATATTTTTACGCAGAAGATTTGCTGGCAGGCAGTTTTAGGCTGCATGTAAAGGTCAGCAAGGATGGTGTGTCCACATTGCTGATGGACACGGAGTCAGAGGAGCCCTATGTGCTGCATCTGGTGGAAAATGCCCAGGGAGCTTTTGTAGGAGAAGTCCGGGCTGCCTATCAGACAGTCCTTGACCGCATTGGTGCATCCTGCGGTGAACATGGCAGTTTTCATGGGCAGTATGTAGAGGAACTTTTGCAGTATGTGCAGAATACCTATGGCGATGAACTCGAATATCCGTGGAAGGATTTGGATGCGGCGGTTATCCGTTCCCATTTGTCGCAGAAATGGTATGCGGTCTTTATGAAGGTCCATCCCAGCAAAATCGGCATTGGCGGCAGCCGGCCTATCCGTATCATGGATTTGCATGGTACGGCAGAACAGGTGGCCGCCTTAGTAGATGGGAAAAAGTATTTTCCGGGCTGGCATATGAATCGTAAATACTGGTATACCATATGTCTGGATGGCAGTATACCGATGCCGGAACTTAAACAAAGAATCGACGAAAGCTTTGTATTGGCACAGCCAAAGAAACGGCGTTAATAGGGAGGTCGAATATGCAGGTTTTGTATATACATGGCAAAGGCGGAATTGCTGAGGAAAGCAAACATTATGAGCCGCTTTTCCCCGATGATAATGTTAGCGGGCTGGATTATCAGACCTTTTCGCCCTGGGATACCGGTCGGGAAATTCGGACTGCTGTTGAACAGCTGGCAGAAAAGGGGGAGAAGATTATCCTGATTGCCAACAGTATTGGTGCTTTTTTCAGCATGAATGCGGGTATAGATGAGCTTATTCAGAGAGCATATTTTATTTCCCCTATCGTGGATATGGAGCGGCTTATCTTGGATATGATGAAGTGGGCGAATGTGACGGAGGCGGAACTGGAAGCGCAAGGCGTAATTCATACAGAGTTCAGTGAGGATTTATCGTGGGAATATCTGCGATATGTAAGAAATCATCCCATCAAATGGAATGTGCCAACGCAGATTCTGTATGGCGAAAAAGACCAGCTGACAGCGTTGGCAACGATGAAGGATTTTGCCGAAAAGCATCATGCAGGGCTGACGGTTATGGAAAATGGAGAGCATTGGTTCCATACGGAGGAACAGATGGCTTTTCTTGATCATTGGATTTTGGGGGCAAAGTAATGGATATAGAAAGCATGGCCCGATATTGGTCGCAAGATGCAGAAAATTATGGTGACATCATACGGAAAGAACTGGCCAGTTTTCGTGTAGAGGCGTGGCAGAACTATTTGCGGGAAAAATTGCCTGCGGATACCCGCAAGGTGCTCGATTTGGGCTGCGGCCCCGGATTTTTTTCCATTATCTTGGCCCAAATGGGCTACGAAGTAACGGCCGTGGATTGTTCAGAGGGGATGTTGGCTCAGGCAAGGCAGTTGGTT
>CACZIV010000099.1 GCA_902781305.1 Pseudoselenomonas ruminantium | reverse complement strand
GAAACGGGCCTTTGGTGAGGCAACGACCAACTACATGACCAGTCTGAATGGCAATTTTGACATTATGCATAGCAAGGCCACTCTGGGCACCACCATGTCAGATAAGGAAATTCTGGAAATGACGGGTGCGACGGAAGACGGCTGGTGGATGGGGTATTACACCGGCGATAAGACGGGAAAACGCGACCCGCGGCAGCGCCCCTGGTATAAGGATGCCAAGGCCAAGGATAAGGTGTTCTTTACCGATGCTTATGTAGCTGCCAGCACAGGCAAACTGGTCGTATCCGTGGCCGCACCGGTTAAAGCCGATGGTCAGTTCATCGGGGCTACCTGTGTGGACATCGCACTGGATGCCATCACGGAGCAGGTAAACAAATTGAAATACCACGGCGAAGGTGCGGGCATTGTCATGGAGAAAAGTGGCAATATTCTCGCGACCTCCGGCGCCGGTGAGCAGATGAAGAATTTTAAGGAAATAGATGGCCTGGGCAGTCATTTTGAGGAAATGGTCAAAAATGGCGAGGGTTATTTTGAAGCGAACATCAATGGCGAAGATAAGGTCTTTGCATATCAGACCGTGCCTTCAACAGGCTGGATTATGGGGATTTCTGTGCCCAGTTCCTTTGTGTTTGCTGCGCTTACGCATTTGAAGATGGTGTTCGGCGTGCTCATTGTTATCGGGCTGCTCTTTTCGGGCGGCATCTGCCGGAGCTTTGCCGGCCGTATTATTAAGCCGGTAGAGCTGTTGGAAGCGCATGCAACGCAAATGGCAAATGGGAATCTTTCCGTGAACAATTTGCCGGTGGAATCCAATGATGAAATCGGTATGCTGACCAATGCCTTTAACACGATGTGCGCCAATTTGCGCAATCTCATTGGCAAGATGGCGGCTACCAGTGAGCAGGTGGCGGCATCTTCCGAAGAACTTACCGCCAGTGCGCATCAGTCCGCAGACGCCTCCGTACATGTAGCGGAAACCGTGGGCAATGTGTCCTTCAGTATGGAAAAACAGCTCGAAGATATCAACGGCGCCAAGAAGAATGTGGATGAGGTCTATGCGGATGTAACGGCGATGGCGGACAAGGCCCGTACCGTTACGGAAACATCCAACCGCACAGCTGAGGCCGCGCAGAAAGGCTCACAGCTTATGGAAAATGCCGTCAAGCGCATGGGCAATATCGAGCAGAGTGTTATCTCATCGGCTAATGTCGTGGAAAAACTCGGGGAAAACAGCAATCAGATTGGGCAGATTGTGGATGCGATTTCCTCCATTGCCGAGCAGACGAATCTCCTGTCCCTGAATGCGGCGATTGAAGCGGCCAGAGCAGGTGAACATGGACGCGGCTTTGCAGTGGTCGCCGAGGAAGTGCGCAAGCTGGCCTCGGAATCGCAGGAATCTGCCGAACAGATTAAGTCGCGTATTGATTCCATCCAGCGCGATACCTTTGAGGCGGTCAAAGCCATGCAGGCGGGCACGGATGAAGTGAAATCCGGTACGGCTGCCATTCGTGAGGTCGGCGAACAGTTTGAGGGGATTCTCACGATGGTCAACGGCATCAAGCAGCAGATGGATGAAATCAATACTTCGGTGAATACGGTGGCTGCAGGGGCCAATAATATCGTAACGGCGGTGGATTCCATTGATGGAATAAGCCGCAAGACCGCCGAAGATACGCAGACGATTTCGGCTGCTACGCAGGAGCAGTCCGCGTCCAATGAAGAAATTGCGGCAGCGTCGCAGGCCTTGGCTAACCTGGCAGCGGATATGCAGACCGCTATTAAACAATTTAAAGTGTAAATTGCAATAAAGGAGTTCGCTTGAAAAAAGAGAGCTCCTTTTTGCTGCACAGGTGACGGAGGGTAATAATCCGTCTGGTTGTATTGCTTAGAAAAAATAATTATGATAAAATAAATATAAGTAATACAGCTAGAAAGGAGGAGCTTCTCATGGCAGCGATTGGCGAAACCTTAGGGATTATGAGCCGGGCTGTGGATTTTTCCGTGAAGATGCCACGGATACGTTCATCCTTTGACCCGCACCCCGGCATGCATACAGCCACTCCTGTTCGTGAGCCGCAGGACATTAATCGAATGGTGTATAATGCCCTGCAAAATGGCATTAGCGTGGAAAAAACGCTCAAAGAGCGGGCGGATACTTCGGTCAAGGACTATCAGATGGGCAAAAAGTCCTTCCAGGAAATGCTGCGTAAGGTTACGGATAACGCAGAAGACGAGCAGAAGATTACGACAGCATATCTCAAGAAAAAGAGTGATGCCGCAGTAGATGGCTATACTGCAGCTTCCACCAGCAAGGCGACGGGAACGGCAGGCAAAATCGTTGATGTGCAGTCATGAACAGGCTGCAGGAAAATTACAGAGCGAATGAAGGATTGACTGGTTTGTACGACTAGTTCGTACGCTTGACCAGTCAATTCTTTATTTTTGTCCTATTCTGTCCGGGACAAGATTGAATGTCTTTAACTTGTATAAAATCGGAATAACCCGTATAATAAAACCATCGAAACACGAATTACTTAAATCGGTTTTGATACGCTTCTGAGTGATCATAGGAGGCAAAGTGAAAATGAATCTGCGTGAGCGAACCACAGCAATCTTAAAAATTTTGACGGAAGGGGAAAATCCTTTCCAGAGTGCAGGCGAGCTGGCCGAAAGGTTAGGCGTCAGCACGAAAACCGTATCAAGAGAACTGCCAGCCGTGGCAGAGGCGCTAAAGCCTTATGGACTTGACCTTTCCCGCAAAAAAGGGGCGGGCTTTTCCATAGACGGTGGTGCCGAAGCGATGGCTTCGCTCAAGGAATTTCTGGGGCAGGTGAATGACAAGACTTTTACTCCGGAGGAGCGGCGGTCGATTATCGTCAGCCAGCTGCTTCCCAATCAAGAACCGGTAAAACTCTTTACCCTCGCATCGCTCTTAGGCGTAACCGATGGCACCATCAGCAAGGATTTGGACAGGCTGGAAAGCTGGTTTAAGGGACATGGGCTGAAACTTGTCCGAAAACCCGGTCTGGGTGTCTATATCGAAGGCAAAGAAGCAAGTATCCGGCAGGCAATCGTAGCGTATATTTATGAAAATGTAGGTGAGCAGGAGCTGTTATCGCTTGTGCAGGCCAATCTGGCTGAGGATGGACAAGCGGTGAGCATGGCTTCCTCCCACCTGCTGGATTTAGTCGATAAAGAAATCATTCAGCGTTTGGAACGCTTAATCCGGCAAACGGAAAAATCTTTGGATGGGCGGCTGTCCGACCAGGCCTTTGTGGGGCTGCTGGTGCATTTGGCATTGGCAGTACAGAGGATTCGGCGCCACGAACCCATCAAACTGGCACCCGAGGTGCTGGCGGATTTACAGTCGAAACCTGAGTTTAAGCTGGCGGCAGATTTGGGGGCGAAAATCGCTAACGAATTTGCCATCACGATAAACGAGGCGGAGACCGGCTATATCGCCATGCATATCTTAGGCGCCCGCAGCCGCTACCAGCCACAGGGCATGCCCGCGTCACTGGATAACTTCCATCTGGTGCGCATGGCCAAGAGCCTGATGGGGGCGGCAGAAAAAATCAGTGGTCAGAAATTATATCGCAATTCGGCACTGCTGACGGGGCTGGTCAATCATTTGGGGCCGTCCATCAGCAGATTAAAAATGGGGATGCCGATACGCAATCCGCTGCTTGGCGAGATGAACAGCAATTATCCGGAACTTATGCAGCTGGCGGCAGCCAGTGTCAAGGATATCGAAGGGGAGCTCGACATCGTCTTTCCGGAGGAGGAAATCGCCTATATTGCCATGCATCTGGGCGCGGCGCTCAACGACAATCAGACGCTCAAGAAACTGCAGCGCCGTGTGATTGTGGCGTGTCCCACGGGGATGGGCACGAGTCGCTTGCTCGCAAGCCGCCTGCGCCAGCAGTATGACAATCTCATCGTTCACGATATGGTTTCCACCATGCAGCTTACCCCCGCTTACTTTCGTGAGCACGAGGCCGATTTTATCATCGCAACGGTGCCGATACCGCATGTACCGCTGCCGGTGGTGGTCGTAAGTGCCCTGCTCACACCTGCCGACCAGGAAAAAATTGACGGCCTGCTCGACAAGCAGCTGCCAGCCGAGCGGGTAGAGGCCCCGGCAGCCGCCGTCAAGCCGGATTTTGTCAGCGCACTTAAAGTCATGGGCGCTTACGAACAGGCAATCCTGACACTTATCGAGGGCTTTTTCTTCGCGGAGGATGCAAAGTCCATGACGGTGCAGGAAATTTCCCGGCTGGCCGGCAGGCTCATAAGTGCGGATAAGCAGGTAGCGGAGAACGTGGCCCGGGAGCTTTTGGCCCGGGAAGACAAGGGCAGCACAGCGGTCAGCGGCAATCATATGATTCTGCTGCACTGCCGCAGCAGCTATGTACAGGAAATTCATTTTGGCATTGTCCATGTCGGTGACTTTTTCTTCTATCCCGCCGAACCCACGGAGAAAATCCGTACGGCGGCGGTGATGGTGGCACCGAAGGAATGCAGTCAGTATGAACTGGAAACAATAGGTTATATATCCGCCATTCTACTCGAACGGTGGGGCTTTATCGAAGTGTTGCATGAAGGGGATAAGCGGCTTATCCATGATGAGTTAATCCGCATTTTCCGCCAGTTTCATGCCAAGAAATACAAGGAATTGATGGAGGGATAATCCATGAGTACAGCGACGAGTTCTGCACAGAGCTTGGGTTTTCAGGAAGCAATGCAGAAATTTGGCCGGTTTTTGTCCGGTATGGTTTTGCCGAACATTGGTGCATTTATCGCCTGGGGCTTTTTGACGGCGCTCTTTATTCCCACGGGCTGGCTGCCCAATGAATACTTGGCGCAGGTGGGCGGCCCCATGAGCAAATGGCTCATTCCCCTGCTCTTAGGTTATAGCGGTGGTGCGGCTGTTTACAAACATCGCGGCGGCGTGGTCGGTACGATTGCCACGGCGGGGGTTATCGCCGGTGCCGATATTCCCATGTTCCTGGGCGCCATGATTATGGGCCCGCTGGCTGGTTACCTGATGAAGAAATTTGATGCCGCCATCGAGGACAAGATTCCCACGGGCTTTGAAATGCTCGTCAATAACTTCTCGGCAGGTATCTTAGGCGGTGTTTTGGCCGTGCTCGCTTTTGTCGGCGTTGGCCCCGTGGTGCTGGCTGCTAATGGCGTGCTGCGCTCTGGCGTGGAAGGCATTGTGGCAGCAGGTCTTTTACCGCTGGCATCCGTTATCATTGAACCCGCTAAGATTTTGTTCCTCAACAACGCCATCAATCATGGAGTGCTCTCGCCGCTGGGCATTCAGCAGGCCGAAGAATTTGGTAAGTCCATGTTCTTCCTGCTCGAAGCAAATCCCGGCCCCGGCCTTGGCGTACTGCTGGCTTACTGGTTCTTCGGCAAAGGCATGGCGAAAGATTCCACTCCCGGTGCGATGATTATTCACCTCCTGGGCGGTATCCATGAAATTTACTTCCCCTATGTTCTCATGAAGCCGGTACTCCTGATTGCTGTTATCGCCGGTGGTATGGCCGGTGTAGCAACGCTGCAGCTCTTAGGCGGCGGTCTTATCGCCCCGTCCTCTCCGGGTTCCATTATCGCCGTGCTCGCCATGACGCCGAAAGGTGCTTTTATCGCGAACATGGCAGACTTCCTCGTAGCCACGGTGGTTTCCTGTGCCGTAGCATCGGTATTCATTAAAGTTTCCGCCACGGAAGAAAGCGGCGAATCCCTCGAAGAAGCAAAAGCAGCTATGCAGGAACGCAAACAGCGCGGTCAGGTCGCTGTAAGTGCTGTACGCATCAGCGGCAGCGAACTTACGACCATCGTTTATGCCTGTGATGCCGGCATGGGCTCCAGCGCCCTCGGTGCCGCCAGCTTGCGCAAGAAACTGCGCAATGCAGGTTACACGCATATCTCCGTAACCAACGCCGCCATCGGCAATATCCCCAAGGATGCGCAGATTGTCGTCACCCATGAAAAA
>CACZIV010000098.1 GCA_902781305.1 Pseudoselenomonas ruminantium | reverse complement strand
GGTTTGAGCTCTTCCTCGCCCATGGATTTCAAGATACGTTTCGCTTCAGCATCGGTAAGCGGTATCGGGTGCTTTTCAGAACCAACAAAACCGGTAACACCGGTGGTGTTGCGCACAACGTACCAGGAATGCTCATCGACAATCATGTCAACCAGCACATAGCCTGGGAAGACTTTTCGCGGAACGACTTTTTTCTTGCCGTCCTTGATTTCGACCTCATCCTCAACGGGAACCACAACATTGAAAATCATGTTGCTCATGTTGGCCGTATGAATCAGGCGTTCGAGATTGGCCTTAACCTTGTTCTCATAGCCCGAATAGGTATGTACGACATACCATGCTCTGCCGGGATTATCCTGCCGCAGATTCATCTCTTCGTTTGCCATGCTGCCCTCACTTAGCTTACCGTAAAATGATGTGGAACAATCTTGCAAAGATGGTATCACAGAACCAAATCAGCGCGCAGACAATCGCCACGGCAATACCGACAACCACGGTGTAGTTGGCCAGTTCTTTCTTGGTCGCCCATGATACTTTTTTCATTTCGGCGATTACTTCGTCTATGAATTTCTTCACAGTTACTTCACATCTCCGTTCAATCCGCTAGAAGCGATTATTTTTCTTGCAGAACTTGCAGTACTTATTGAACTCCAGACGATCCGGGTTGTTCTTCTTGTTCTTGTTGGTACGGTAGTTACGGCTATGGCACTCCGTGCACTCCAACGTGATATTGTTGCGCATCTCTATTTACACCCCTTACGCTCAGAAACTATGACTCTTTCATAATGTCACTAATACAATTTAGCACACTTGCAAAAGCCTGTCAACATAAAACCCTTGACAAGTTAAAAAATTTCTTAGCGACTTATTTATATGTATAAAACATAAATAAAACCCCTGCAACAGGGGTTAATCAACTAATTGGTGGCGGCAAAGAGATTTGAACTCCTGACACTGCGGGTATGAACCGCATGCTCTAGCCAACTGAGCTATGCCGCCATATATGGAGCTGATAACCAGGATTGAACTGGTGACCTTATCCTTACCAAGGATACGCTCTACCGACTGAGCTATATCAGCAACATTAACATTTGGTTGCGGGAATAGGACTTGAACCTATGACCTTCGGGTTATGAGCCCGACGAGCTACCGACTGCTCCATCCCGCGATTACTTTATCATATCCTGCCAGCCTTGTCAAACTCTTTTTTTCAAAAAGTTTTAATCAAATTGGTTGCGGGGACAGGACTTGAACCTGTGACCTTCGGGTTATGAGCCCGACGAGCTACCGACTGCTCCACCCCGCGATAACCTTCGCTTTGAAACGCTTTCACATTTCATCGCTGCGCCGTATCGGCGGCTGACAATAAATGATTATAGGGCATATGGATTTAGTTGTCAACACCTTTTTTAAAGTTTTTTTGAATTTTTTTTAGAAAAGTTCTAGACACAAGACGGAGGGAGGGGGCTGGTCGTGTTTTTCCGCAGCTTTTGACAAGCTTGTCTATGGCGAAGGAAAAATATGACCGGCCCCACGGGCGACTTTACGCTACGATGTAAAGCACACATCAATAACGCATTAAGCCCGGTGGCTGACCATGCTTTTCCGTCGCGTTTGGCAAGCCTGCCTAAGCAGAGGAAAAGTATGGTCAGCCACCGGGCGTCTTATTGCCTCATTGTATTGTACACACTAAGCGCGGTGACCGGTGATGCCTTTCCGCAGCTTTTGACAAGCCTGTCTATGGCGAAGGAAAGGTATTACCGGTCACCGCGCGTCTTTGCATATAGATGTTAACTAACCGTTAACCCAAGCTCAGCATTATGCTTCTTCCGTCGCCGGCGCTTCCTCCGGAAACAGATAGCTGTATCTTTCTTTGAACTCAGCCGGCTCCATGCGATAAGCATTGGCCAGTCCCGGGTCATCCAAATCGCCTTTTTCGAGGCGCATCATAAGACCGCGGGCAATCTGATAATGTACGGAATTGATATTCACCTTGCGCACCATCGTCTTGCCAGTAGCCGGATCTTTGATATCTTCAAAGCGCATGGGTACAGCCTTGTTGTCCTGAATGGAAATCAACGCACCGCTATCGCCGGACATCAGGAACTGTACAGCAGAGTAACCGAGCTGACGGGCATAGTCGATATCATAAGCAATCGGCGCCGTGCAGCGGAGTTCATAACCGATTTCCTTATCAATGATGCTGACTTTGATGCCCAGTTTCTTCACTTCAGCCAGCACAGCCTGTTTGAGGATTTCACCAAAGTCCAGTTCGCTGTAGCGGATATGGCCATGTTCGTCCGTTACCACCGTGCCGAGTTTCTTAAAGTCTTCCGGAGCAATCTTTTCGATAACGCCTTCGGCGATAACAGCTACGCCGTAGTTCTTGCCGGTCAGATAGCGTTTTACGATTGCACCCGTGATGATATCCACGACCTGCTGGAGAGGAATCTTATCCTCGGGGAATTCCTCAGGGATAATGGTCAGCGCTGCGCCGGCACTTCTGCCCATGCCCAGTGCCAAGTGACCTGCCGTACGACCCATGGCAATCGTGAAGTACCAACGGTTATTCGTCGTGCGGGCATCTTCCATCAGGTTTTCGACTTCCTGCGTACCAAAAGCGCGAGCCGTTTCAAAGCCGAATGTCGGAATCCCCTCCGGCAGCGGCAGGTCATTGTCGATGGTCTTCGGCACATGTACCACATTGATGGTGCGGCCCATCTTGCGGGCATAATCGGAAACAGCAGCAGAGCTATACGCCGTATCATCACCGCCGATGGTCACCAGATGCGTAACGCCGAGTTCCGTCAGCGTTTCCACAACCGTGCGCAAATCCGATTCTTTCTTGGTCGGATTGAAGCGGGACATCTTGAGGATGCAGCCGCCAGTCAGATGAATACGGCTGATGTTCTTCGGCTCCAGACGGACATAATTCTTCTCGCCACGAGCCAGGCGCGAAAAACCATCATACATGCCCAATACATCCCAGCCCTGACGGGTTGCTTCATTGACGACACCGGAGATAACGCTGTTAATGCCGGGAGCCGGTCCCCCACCACAAACCACGGCAATTACATTTTTGATACCAATCATGAGAAAATCCCCCTTTATTTAGTCTACATTGGTACCAATTCGACTAAAAAGGGGGAATTCCTGCTACAATTTAGAATTTTTCAGGCTTTAATGCTTGCCTATATGCGAACGCTTAGTGGCATTGGATTTATTCCGGACTTTTGCCCGGCGGCTGCGGTCATTGCGCCCCTTGTGTGCCGCACCTTTGCGGTTGGCATACTTCGAGAGCGGTTTTGCCTTGGCCTTTTTCTCCTGCCGTTCCTTCTTGATTTCATCCATGATTTTGGCCTGCTTCTCCAAGCGCTTGTGATGGCGCTCGGAATGCTCCTTGCGGATACGGCTCTTGATGCCGGCTTCAATGCGGCGCAGCAAATCATACTGGCGGGCGTTGACAAAGGTCACGGCCTTGCCGTCCTGCCCTGCTCTGCCCGTACGGCCAATGCGATGGATATAGCTTTCCGTATCATGGGGAATATCGTAGTTAAAGACATGCGTCACGCCTTCGATATCGAGCCCACGCGCCGCAATATCCGTAGCGCAGAGAATCTGCAGTTCGGCCTTGCGGAACCGCTTTAAGACCAATGCACGCTGTACCTGCGACAAATCGCCATGCAGCTCGTCCACCAGATAGCCACGGGCCGCGAGTGCCATCGTGACCATATGGGCGCGCTGCTTGGTATGGCAGAAGACCATCGCCAGGTATGGATTGTCGCTGTTGATGCATTCGCAAAGGCGGTCAATCTTATTTTCTTCCGTGGTGTCGAGGATTACCTGCTCAATGGCATCGAGCGTGATATGCTCACTCTTAATCTGAATATTTTCCGGTGTTTTCATATACTGTGCGGCCAAAGCTTTTACCCTTGCCGGCATGGTCGCCGAAAAGAGCATAAACTGGCGGTCGCTGGCCGATGCCTTTAAGAGCACTTCCACATCTTCGATAAAGCCCAATTTCATCATTTCATCGGCTTCGTCGAGAACCACCTTGTTCACCTGGCTCAGATTGATGGTCTGACGGCGCAGATGGTCCAAAAGACGTCCTGGCGTGCCAATGATGAGCTGGGGCTTACGACGCAGTTTCTGTTTCTGCCGTTCAATATCCTGCCCACCATAGATGACGAGGGAGGAAATGCCCGCAGCCTCGCCCACCACAGCAGCGACCTTGGCCACCTGAATGGCCAGTTCGCGGGTTGGTGTTACGACCAGTGCCTGTGCCACTTCGGCCTGCGGCTTGATTTTTTCTAAAATCGGCAATAAAAAGGCCAATGTCTTACCCGTGCCGGTCTGTGCCTGCACGATAATATCCCGTCCCGCCCGCGCAAGGGGAATCGCCTTCTCCTGCACCGGCGTAGCCTCGCGAATGCCGCGTTTGGCAAGTGTCTCACAAATATTTGGGGAGATTCCCAATTCCTTAAACATAGTCATTACGACGAAAGTACCTCCGCACCTGTTTCCGTAATCAAAATCGTCTTTTCCCACTGAGCCGACAGCGTCTTATCCTTCGTACGCACCGTCCAGTTGTCCTTGGAATCCACGTACACATCTTTTCGGCCCTGATTAATCATCGGTTCAACCGTCAGCACCATGCCCGGCACCAAAAGCATTCCCGTGCCCGCATCGCCTTCATGGGCCACAAAGGGTTCAAGATGGAAGTCCTTGCCGACACCATGACCGCCCAAATCCGTTACCACGGAATAACCGTTGGCATGCGCATAGTCACCGCAGGCCGCGCTGATATCGCCCAGGAAATGCCAGGGGCGCGCTGCTGCAATGCCTCGTTCCATGCATTCTTTCGTCACCCTTACCAGACGCTCTGCTTCCGGCGAAACTTCGCCTACCATAAACATACGGGAAGCGTCAGCATAGTAACCGTCTAAAGTCGTAGTGATATCCACATTGACGATATCGCCCTCTTTGAGAATGGTCTTTTTCGAGGGAATGCCATGGCAGACCACATCGTTGATGGAAATGCAGCAGCTCTTGGGGAAGCCTTCATAATGCAGACAGGACGGATAACCGCCGTGGGATTCAATATAATCCTGAACGGCTTTATCAATCGTAGCCGTATCCATACCCGGCTTAATCAGGGAAGCTGCCACATCCAAAGCGCCGTCATTAATCACGCCTGCTGCCTTGATGCGGGCAATATCTTCCTTATTGTTGATGATTTTCTTCGGCGGGCGCACCTGTCCCTTAAACACATCAAACTTGATTTCCTTGATGCGTTCATCAAAATCCGCATGGCATTTCTTGTACTTTTTGCCGCTGCCACACCAGCAAAGTTCGTTTCTCTGCATAAAATGCACAATCTCCTTTAATTCTTTTACTATTCTAATCACGATACTATCCTAGTCATAAAATACACAATATCATATTATAACGCTATTCCTTCGATTTTGCTATAACTATTTTCTTGTGACCAATTTGACCTACCAGCTCCTAATATGATATACTGACCCCAGTTGTGTTTTCAAAGTTGTTAAGGGGGTTTTTTACTTGCGACTGACTAAACCATGCAGCCTGCTGGCTGCAGCGGTACTGTTTCTAGGCACTGCAAACGCAAACATTACAGAGGCTGCCAGCTTCCATCTTGGCGATACGGGCAGCGACATTATCGAAATCCAACAGGCTTTGGCCAGCCGCGGCTATGATGTAGTCGTGGACGGTGATTATGGTCCGGCAACCGAAGCCGCTGTAGCGGAATTCCAGAAAGACAATCATCTCGATGTCGATGGCAAAATCGGCAGCAATTCCTATCAGGCGCTTTTCCACCGCGCTATGCCTGCTATCAGCAACCATAAATCCTACTTCGCCGGCGCAAATGGTATCATTGATTTAGCCCAGCAGTTTTTAGGCGTTCCCTATGTTTGGGGCGGTTCTTCGCCCAACGGTTTTGACTGCTCCGGCTTTGTCCAGTACGTCTTTGCCCAGAAAGGCATTCACCTGCCCCGGACGGCGGACATTCAGGCTACTGCCGGCCGCCCGGTAAGCAAGTCGGAACTCATGCCCGGCGATTTGGTTTTCTTTGCCGGTGACTATGTAAATATCTCCCATGTCGGCATTTATGTCGGAGGTGGCCAGATGATTCACGCATCTTCCTCTCACGGCATCGCTTATGATTCCCTCTCCCGCGACTACCGCGTAGCCCATTACGCCGGAGCCTGCCGGGTCCTCAATTAAACCACGAGAAACTTCCGCCCTCCCGTTTGGGAGGGCGTTTATATTGACAAGAACTTATCATTGTTATATAGTAGTCGGTATGCGACAAGCATAGAAAATCAAAGGATGTGTCCATTATGACCGTATGGATAAAGCGGCTGGCACTAATCGTGCTGGCGGTTATACTTGCAGGCGCAGCAATTTGCACCTACATCATGTGCAGTGCAAAAAACGCTGTACCGGTACTGAACTACCATCAGATAAACGACCGGGATGAAAACGCCCTCACCGTCCACACAGACCAGTTTGAAGCGCAGATGAAGTATCTAGCGGACAACGGCTATCATACCATTACCCCGGAAGATATGGTTGATGCCTGGGAAAACGGCACGGAACTTCCCGACAAGCCGGTTATCATCACCTTCGATGACGGTTATGCCGATAACTACCGCAATGCTTATCCCATACTGAAAAAATACAATCTAAAGGGTACAATCTTCCTGATTTC
>CACZIV010000097.1 GCA_902781305.1 Pseudoselenomonas ruminantium | reverse complement strand
TTGCTTTGATACGGAGGCTTTGTGATGCAGACAGAATTGTTGCAGAAATATGCAGAATTAGTGGTAAATGTCGGGGTAAATATTCAGAAGGACCAGATTTTGGTCATCAATTCCCCGATTGAATGTGCGGACTTCGCCCGCAAAATCAGTGAAGCGGCGTTTAAGGCTGGTGCTCATGATGTGGTTATCAGCTGGGGGGATGAACTGGCTGCCCATATCCGCTATGAGCATGGCAAGAAGGAACTCTTTACCGAGTTCCCGGAATGGCGGGTAAAATTCTATCAAGGCTATGCGGAGCAGGGCGCGGCATTTGTGTCCATTGCGGCGCGTGACCCGCAGATTTTCAGCGATATTGAGCCGGAGAAGCTCAAACTGGCCAATCAGGCGGCTGGTGCGGCGCTGTTGGAGTACCGTGAACGCCTGATGAGCAACAAGAATACCTGGTGCGTGGTGTCCGTGCCGACCAAGGGATGGGCAACCAAGGTGTTCCCGGAAGACACAGCTGAAAAAGCTGTGGAAAAACTTTGGCAGGCCATCTTTAAGACGGTGCGCATTGGTGAAGGTATCGATACGGTTGCTGAATGGCGCAAGCATATCGATTTCCTGCAGCAGGCGGCCAAGTTCCTCAACGAGCAGAAGTTCGTCAAGCTTCACTATAAGAATGCCAGCGGCACCGATTTGGAAATCGAACTGCCGGAAGGCCATATCTGGGCTGGTGGTGCGGAAAAGTCAGAGCTTGGGACAGAGTTTGCCGCCAATATGCCGACCGAAGAAGTTTACAGCATGCCCAAGCGTGATGGCGTAAATGGTACGGTTGTGGCCTCCAAGCCGCTAAACTACAACGGCAACCTGATTGAAAACTTCAAGCTGGTTTTCAAGGATGGTAAAGTGGTCGATTATACGGCAGAAAAGGGTGCGGAAATCCTCAAAGGTCTGTTGGAAACGGACGAAGGGGCAAGCTATTTAGGCGAAGTAGCGCTGGTGCCCTTTGATTCGCCGATTTCGCAGAGCGGAATCTTGTTCTACAATACCCTGTTTGATGAAAATGCCTCCTGTCATCTGGCACTGGGCAAGGCCTATCCGACCTGCCTTGAGGGCGGCGAGAAGATGGACAGCGTGACGCTTCTGCAGCATGGTGTCAACGATTCGCTGGTGCATGAGGACTTTATGATTGGCACCCGGGATTTGGAAATTGTGGGGACCACTGCCGATGGCCGCGAAATTAAGATTTTTGAACAGGGCAATTTCGGGAGGAACTTATGGTAAAGAAGATGAGTCGCGGGCTTTCCTTGACTTTGCTGCTCCTTTGTTTGTGGAGCACAATCTGCCTGGCAGCAGGGAGTGTCGTGGACGAGGATTTTTCCTGCAAGGGGGTAATGCTCGGCGACAGCGAAAGCGTTTTGCGGGCGAAGTGGGGCGAGCCGCTCTATGACAAAATCGTCATCAAGCAGGGCGTCAAGGTCAAAACCTATGTTTATAAAGACCGCAGCGAGGCTAGCGTAGCTGTGTACACGGGCAAAGTGGTGGATTTTGTCGTGGATATGGATAAATATACTGCCCGCCGTAATGTGCGCCAAGGGGCTACGAAATTTTGGCTGGAAAAGGTTTATGGCAAAAATACGCGCCAGTTTATTGATGGTGCGTATTATCTGATTTACAATCGGGAACAACATCCCCATCAGCATTTGCTGTTAAAGGTGGATGCAGATGATGGGCATTTGCTGGATTTGCGGATAACCAATCTGCCGCTGGATGAGGCGGAACGGACTGCCATGGCGGAGGAAGGCGAGCCGATGCTTTTCGAAGGTGATGGAGACGAAGATGGCAGCCTGTTGAATATTGATGTATCCGCTCTGCCACAGGATAAAGGTGTGCACATGGAGGGCTTGGGCAGATGATACAGCTGAAACTGCTGGAACACCGTCTGCTGCGCTATGCAGGAATTACGCTGGGCTGTATGATTGCCAGCTGCTCCATCAATCTTTTTTTGGTGCCTTCCCATCTGCTGACGGGCGGTGCCACGGGCATTGCCATGATTGTCTATTACCTCACGCATTTGCCCATTGGTGCGCAGACCTTTGCCTATAATATTCCGCTGTTGATGGCAGCCTGGCGGCTGCTCGGCAAGGGCTACACCTGTGATGTGGTCATCGGCACGGCAATTTTTTCCTTCTGTCTGGACTTCACCAAGCCGCTTAACGCCTATGCACCGGTCAACGATTACATGTTGGCGGCGATTTTTGGCGGCGTGTTCAATGGCATTGGCTATGGTATTGTGTTCCGCATGAATGGCAGTACCGGCGGCTTCGATATCGTGGGCGCCATTGCCAAGAAGTTTTATTCCTTTAATATGGGCGGCGTGATTTTCGGCTTTAACTGTCTGGTGATGCTCGCGGCGGCGTTTATGTTCGGCGTGGCACCGGCGATGTTCACGCTTATCTGCATGTTTATGAATGCCATGGTGACGGATAAGGTTATCGCAGGCTTCAACAGCCGCAAGGCGCTCCTAATCGTATCCAATCAGGCCGAGGCCATAGCCGAGGGCATTATGGAAGTAGGCCGTGGCGTAACCTTCCTGCATGGTCAGGGGGCGTTTACACGCCGGGAACGCAATGTGGTGTTCGTGGTGGTGACCTTAACGCAGGTGGCCAAGATGAAGATGATTATAAACGCCATTGACCCGGATGCCTTTGTGATTATCATGTCGGCAAGTGAGGTTATGGGTCATGGATTCAGTTCACCTGGTGTAAAAAATGGGACGGTGATTCACCGTTACGGGAATAACAGCAGATAGGAGAAGTTTATGCAAGAAACGGATATATTAGTGGTGGGAGCCGGAGCAGCCGGGGCATCTTTAGGATATTTGCTAAAACAGGCGGGCAAGGATGTGCTGTTGCTGGAAATGCTGGATGCAAAAAAGAAGAATAAGCTGTGCGCAGGAATAATTGAGCACAGGGCAGATAAGGCCTTTACGGATATTTTCGGTAAAACGCTGGCTGAAGCGGGGCTCGTGACTATGCCTATGGAAACGATGATTGTCCGCCATGATGATTATGAAATGAGCCATACCATGCCCAAGAAGCATCAGGCTGTACAGGGAACAGAGCAAGGTTCGGTACAGGATGAAAATGCGCAGGGATTTGTCGCAAGCCTGCGTAATTATCTGCAGAAAGGCGGTAAAATGGCGGCGAAAATGGCCGTGAAGAAGGCCGCTGGTTATGAGCCGGGAGTAGTTTCCTATAAAGCTTTGCCCCGTAAGCATTTTGATGATTATATACTGAATCGCTATTTGGAAGCGGGCGGGCAGCTTATGGATCGTACCACGGTGCGGTCTATCGATAAAGAACGGCAGGTGGCGTGCTGTGTAAATCTTGTTACCAAAGAGACCTTCGAAATCAAGTATAATACTTTGGTCGGTGCAGATGGAGCAACATCGATTGTGCGCCGTTTGCTTACAGGGAAGCGGCAAAGCACGACTCTTGCTTTGGAAGCACCAGTGCCCCTTACGCTGAGGGAAACGGTTATTTATTTGCGTCCGGCTGACCATGGTTATTTTTGGTATATTCCCCGCGGAAAAGATGCTACTGTTGGCTGTGTCTATCATAAATTGGGGTGCAGAGACAGTGAAATCAGAAAGCACTTTGCGACTTGTTGTGAGGATATGGGAATAAACATTGAGAACAAAATACGTGGGGCCCTGATTCCCGATGGTAGTGATGTGCTGCTGCAGCCGGCAGAAAATTGTTTTTTGCTAGGAGAAGCTGCAGGATTATCGGATAATTTTACTGGTGGAGGTATCCATTACGCGTTATTGTCCTCTAAGGCGCTAGCTGATGCTTTTGCAGGGGGGGGGGGGGATGGGGGGGTACAGGCGGCCTATTATAAAGCAATGAAGCCCCATTTGGACGCTGTACATAAGAATTACAGCAATGCGAATATCTACTTTGCCGCCGGTGGCAAGGTGGTGGAATTTCTGGGGCAGAAAAAGACCAACTAATGGTTGCAATAGAGAAAGGAATTTTGTACAATGAAAAAGATATTGATTATGATGCTGGTGCTTATGACGGCTCTTTCGGCTGGATGTATCGCCGGCGGCAAGGATAATGGAGGCAAAAAAGTGGCTAATCGCATTGCAGTATTTGAAACCAACAAAGGTACGTTTGAAATCGAACTCTTTGAGGATAAGACGCCGATTACGACGAAGAACTTTATCGACCTGACGGAAAAGGGCTTTTACAATGGCGTGATTTTTCATCGCGTGATTGATGGCTTTATGATTCAGGGCGGCGACCCGGATGGCACGGGCATGGGCGGTCCGGGCTACACCATCGAAGATGAATTCCTCGATGATTTGAAATTCACGGGCGAAGGTATTCTGGCTATGGCCAATACGGGTATGCCCCACACGGGCGGCAGCCAGTTCTTCATCACGCTCGATAAGACGCCCTGGCTCAACGGCAAGCACACCATCTTCGGCAAGGTGATTAAGGGCATGGATGTTGTCCGCACCATCGGCCATAGCGATACGGATTTTGCTGACCGTCCGCTCGAAAAAGTCGTGATGGAAAAAGTTACCATTAAAGATGCCAAATAAGGATGAGAACTACACCTATATTCTAGAGTGCAGTGACGGCAGTTTTTATACAGGCTGGACAAATGACCTCGTAAAGCGGGTCAGGACGCACAATGCCGGCCGGGGCGGGAAATACACCCGCGCCCGCCTGCCTGTGCGTCTTGTCTATTTTGAAACCTTTGCCGAAAAACGGGAAGCGCAGAGCCGTGAGTGGCATATCAAGCAGCTTACCCATGAACAGAAGAGGAAATTAATAGAGAGTAACGAGAGGAAGTAATACGGTGGATTTAAGCATAGTGGAACTGCTGAAAGTAGTAGTTCTCGGTATCGTAGAAGGGTTGACGGAATGGCTGCCGGTATCGAGTACCGGTCATATGATTCTGGTGGACGAATTTATCAAGCTGGATGTCAGCAAGGATTTCATGGATATGTTCCTGGTGGTTATCCAGTTAGGTGCGATTCTCGCCGTTGTGGCATTGAATTTTGAAAAACTCAATCCCTGGTCAAGCTGGAAGACGAGAAAGGAAAAACGGGATACGGTGAGCTTGTGGATGAAGGTTATCGTGGCCTGCATTCCTGCGGCTGTTATTGGCCTGATGTTCAACAAGTACATGGAAGAACATTTTATGACGGCGCCGGTGGTGGCTACGACGCTTATCTTCTACGGCCTGCTCTTTATCTGGATTGAGAACTACAACAAGCACCGCCGTCCGCGGATTAATGACTTGGCGAACTTGGATTACCGTACGGCTTTCATTATCGGCCTGTTCCAGGTGCTCTCCCTGGTGCCGGGTACCAGCCGTTCCGGTGCGACCATTATCGGCGGTATCCTCTTTGGTACCAGCCGTATCGTAGCGGCGGAATTTACGTTCTTCCTGGCTATTCCCGTCATGTTTGGCGCGAGCCTTCTCAAGATGGTCAAGTTCGGCCTGCATTACACGGGTGCAGAAATCGTCATCATGGTGGTGGGCATGGTTACGGCCTTTATCGTTTCCATCCTGTCCATCAAGTTCCTCTTGAGCTATATCAAGACCAATGACTTCAAGGCATTTGGCTGGTATCGTATCGTACTGGGCATTATCGTAATCGCCTATCTGTTCTTAGTGGGCGACCCGACAGCGGATAAATAATGAAAAGAAAGCCTTCCCCGTTGGGGAAGGCTTTTAACAGTCAAGCATAACTTATAAAAAGTTGATAAAAACCGATAAAAAGTCTAAGCAACTTAAGCAAACTTACTTTCCGATACAGAAATAGTACAATGCCCATCAAGGCATGGTATAATTATTCGTATAGGGGAGGTGAGTGCGATGATAAAGGCAGTCAGAATAAAACTCTTGCCGAACAACAAACAGCAGACTAAGTTGTTTCAGTTCGCGGGTGCTTCAAGATTTGCCTTTAACTGGGCTTTAGATAAGCAAATGGAGAATTTCAAGGAGGGCAGAAAACTTCAAAGTGATTATGACCTTCGCAAGGAGTTCACCGTTCTTCGTAATTCTGAAGAATACTCGTGGCTTCTAGGTATATCCAACAATGTCACCAAGCAGGCT
>CACZIV010000096.1 GCA_902781305.1 Pseudoselenomonas ruminantium | reverse complement strand
CCACCTGTTCCCATACCGAACACAGTAGTTAAGCACTCATACGCCGAAAGTACTTGTCTGGAGACGGACTGGGAGGATAGGGCGTTGCCAGTTAAATGATAAGCACCCTGCGGGGTGCTTTTTTGTATACAATAGCAGGACTTTTCCTCTCAAAGTGGAATTATCTAAATGAAGCATGGGATGATGTTTGGATAACGAAGCAAAGGGAGGATTTTTTATGGGATTAAAACAAAAATTTATGGCGCTGTCTGGCTTGATGGGGTTGCTCTTGGCAATCGTATCCATCGTAGGTTATTATATGGCCAGCTCAGCGCTGCGGGAAAGCGTGGACAGCGAACTGCGGACTACGATTTCCAGTGAGGCCAATGAGCTGAACGGGTGGCTCAAAGAGAAAAAAGCTTTTGGCGTAGCGACGACGAACCATATGACCAGCCTGAACGGCAATATGGAAGTCATGCACACGCAGGAAACCTTGGGCACGACGATTTCCGATAAAGAAATTTTGGAAATGACTGCAGGGACTGAGGATGGCTGGTTCTCCGGTTACTATTCCGGGGAAAACACGGGCAAGAAAGACCCGCGCCAGCGTCCCTGGTATAAGGATGCCAAAGCCAGTGACAAGACGGTATTTACCGAAGCCTATATTGATGCCAATACCAATAAGCTGGTGGTATCTGTAGCTTCTCCGGTCAAAGCCAATGGTCAGTTCATCGGTGCTACCTGCGTAGATATTGGTCTGGATGTACTGACGGAACAGGTCAATGCCATGAAATATCATGGTGAAGGTGCAGGCATCATCACTGAAGCGAATGGTAATATTCTGGCCACCTCCGGTGCCGGTGAGCCGATGAAGAATTTCAAGGAAATTGGCGGTTTGGGCAGTCATTTTGATGAAATGCTCAAGAATAAAGAAGGTTATTTTGAAGTAACCATTGATGGGCAGGACAAGCTGTTTGCCTATACGACAGTGCCGGAAACCGGCTGGCTTATGGGCATTTCGGTTCCCAGTGATTTCGTATTTGCCGCACTTACGCATTTGAAGATTGTATTTGCCGTGCTGACGCTGGTGGGCCTGCTTTTGGCCGCCTTTATCTGCCAGACCTTTGCTAACCGGATTACAACGCCGATTGAAGGTTTGGAGTCGCATGCTACGCAGCTGGCCAAGGGCAATTTGGCGGTTGAGAATCTGCCGGTAACGTCCAGTGATGAAATTGGCTCGCTGACGAATGCCTTTAATACCATGAGCGGCAATTTGCGCAATTTGATTTCCAAGATGGCGGCGACCAGTGAACAGGTGGCGGCATCTTCGGAGGAACTTACCGCCAATGCCCAGCAGTCGGCGGAAGCATCGGTACATGTGGCGGAAACCGTGGGCGAAGTTTCCATGAACATGGAAGACCAGCTCCATAATATCGACCAGGCCAAGTCCAATGTGGACCGGGTTTATGAAGATGTTACCTCGATGGCGGAAAAGGCTCGTACGGTCACGGAAACTTCCGGACGTACTGCGGAAGCAGCTCAGCAGGGCGCTGCTTTGATGGAAAATGCCGTAAAACGCATGGGCAATATCGAAAAGAGTGTTTTGGCTTCGGCTGACGTGGTACAGAAACTCGGCGAGAACAGCAGCCAAATTGGACAGATTGTCGAAGCGATTTCCTCGATTGCCGAGCAGACGAATCTTCTGTCCCTCAATGCAGCCATTGAGGCAGCCAGAGCCGGTGAACATGGTCGTGGCTTTGCCGTTGTAGCAGAAGAAGTTCGGAAACTGGCTGCTGAGTCGCAGGATTCGGCAGAGCAGATAAAGGAACGGATCATGTCCATTCAGACGGATACTTATGAAGCGGTTAAAGCCATGAATGCAGGCACGGATGAGGTCAAGCAGGGAACCGCCGCTATCCGCGAAGTCGGCGAGCAGTTTGAAGGCATTCTTTCCATGGTCAATGGCATTAAGACCCAAATGGATGAAATCAACACATCTGTGGAAGTGGTCGCTGCTGGCGCGGGCAATATCGTCACGGCAGTGGATTCCATTGACAGCATCAGCCGCAAGACCTCGGAAAATACGCAGACGATTTCTGCGGCTACGCAGGAGCAGTCGGCTTCCAATGAAGAAATTGCAGCAGCTTCGCAGTCGCTGGCCAATATGGCGACCGATATGCAGACCGCAATTGGACAGTTCAAATTGTAAACGTATAGAAAACAACCGCCGCTCCCCTGGAAAGAGGAGCGGCGGTTTATTGCGCTTAAATCGCTATTTGGGATTGTATTCGGTGATTACGAGCTCCGGATGTTCGTTGAGGTTAATCAGCATTCCAGAGGACATGCTGACAATGGGATGGGCCGCAAAATCATTGGGATAGGCGGCGATAATACCCTTTTCTCCGGTGTTGAGCGTAATGCGCGACCCCAGGAAAGCGTCCTTTATATGGGTGAGGACGGGGACACAGACTTCCGGGTCCAAGGAGGTATACATATTCTCCGTCAGTTGGGCAATGGCCGCAAAGGGCGTCTGCTTGACATAGCCCTGCCGCTCTGTGGTGATGTTGTCGTAGAGGTCGGCAATCATGATGATGCGGGCGTATTCGTGGATATCTGTCCCACTGTTGCCAAAGGGAAAGCCTGTGCCATCCATGCGTTCATGGTGCTGCAGGGCGGCAAGCTTAATGCCATCGGAAAGACCTGCGACGCCATTTAAGATATGTTGGCCGTCTACGGTATGTTTGATATAGGCTTCGTAATCTTCCCCCTGCAGGTTGTTGATGTTTTTATCCAATAGTCTTTGCGGGAATTTGCATTTGCCGATATCGTGCAGGAAGCCGGATAAAATCAGTTCGCGGGTTTTGGCACGCTTAAAGTGCATCCATTTGGCGATGACACCGGCGAGGATGGATACCCGCAGGGCGTGATTGTATAAATCGCTGGAGCGATGGTTGAGTTCGTAGAGGTAGTCAATGGCGCCGCTGTTGCGGGCCATGGGCGCAATGGCCTCCTTGACCATGTCCTGCGTTTCTGCCAGGGGAACATTGCCGGATTTTTCCGTCTCCTCAAAAATACTCTTGGCCTCCTGCACAACGCTGTCGTACTCTTTGACAAAAGCATTGCTGCGGTTAAAAATACTCGATGCCGTTTGATAATTGCGGCTCAATTCGTATTCGTCCTTGATATAGACAACGGGAATATTCAAAAAGGTCAGGCGCGTGAGATGTGCCTTCGTCAGTAATGTATCTTCCGATAAGACCACGACCATGTCATCATTAACAATGGTGCGGGCGAGAATCATGCCCGGTTTCAAATCTTCTACCGAAACAGCTCGCACAGTAAACCCCTCCTTACGCGGAACACAATTCCACGATTCGATGTATATGTTTATAATTCGCTTTTTGCCGGCGAAAACCTCTATTTATTTTTGTGGAGAAGAAAATGAGGGCGAAGTCTTGACAGAGTTTACAAATTTACAGTATAATGAATCATGTATTAGTTCTTTAATGTGCTAAAGTAAAAATGAGAGGGGATTTTGAATATGAAATGGCAAAAACTTTTTGCGCTGGGATTGGCAGCGGTGATGACTATGGCGGTAACGGCTGGCTGCGGCAGCAATACTGCGGATAAAGCAGGCAATGCAGGCAAGAAAATCGTGGTGGGGCTCGATGATAACTTCCCGCCGATGGGCTTCAAGAATGAGAGCAATGAAATCGTGGGCTTTGATATTGACCTGGCCAAGGAAGCCAGCAAACGTCTGGGGCGTGAAGTAGAGTTCAAGGCCATTGACTGGTCCAGTAAAGAGGCTGAACTCAAGAGCGGCCGCGTAGACATTCTCTGGAATGGCTTGGACATCACCGAGAAGCGCAAGGAAAACATGCTGTTCTCTGACCCGTACATGGATAACCGTCAGATTATCTTCGTGAAGAAGGGCAGAACGGACATCAAAGATGAAGCTTCCATGGCCGGCAAGGTCATCGGTACGCAGAGTGCCAGCTCCGCCGAAGAATACATGGATGGCAGCGCTTTCTTCAAGGAAAAAGTGAAGGAAGTCAAGAAGTATTCGGACTTTGTTTCCGCGTTCATGGATTTGGAAAATGGCCGTGTTGATGCTGTCGTCGGCGATGAAATCACGGGCCGTTACTACATGAGCAAACATCCGGAAGCGCTCGAAGCTGTGGATGTGGCGATTGGTGAAGTGAGCACCTTTGGTATCGGCTTTGCCAAGGACAACCAGCAGCTGCGTGATGAGGTACAGAAGGTACTGAATGAAATGAAGGCCGATGGTACGATGGCCAAGATTTCCGAAAAATGGTTCGGCAAGGACATCACCAAAAAATAATATACGCATAAGCGAAAAACCGCTGCTAAGCTCAACGTGCTTAGCAGCGGCATTTTTTTGCGGGTTAGTCGTGGAAGATAAAGGAAAATTTGCGCCCAGGGCTGATGTATTCGATGAGATTGCATTCCTTGGCGTCAATCTGCGCGACGACGTTTACGCCATCATCCGCCGCCTGGGCGATACGGCAGATTTCGACCTCGCCGGTATAGGGCAGATTGTTGTCGTTATCAATGGTGATGGCCCCTAAGGGGCGCTGTCGGGGTGCTGTTTGGGGCTCGATATGCAGACCGCTTTCCTGCAGCAGGGATGGACCTTCTACAGCACGGACGGCATTTTGGGCAACATCCTGACGCGAGGTGAACACGCGGGATAAATGCTCACGCTCAATAGGGTTATCGGTCTGCCATTGGGCGCGAATGGTTACGGCCTGGTCAGACAAGCCCGCCAAGGCAGATAATTCATCCTTATCCGGCAGATTCCCTATAAATACCATATCAATGCCCAAGGCGACTAAGTGACGGGCGGCCAGAAAGGCATCTTCATCCCGGTGATTTTCCAATGTGGTATAGCTGGAAGCGCGCAAACTGTGCTGTCGATTTTTTCCGGGCACAAAAGCGCCTACCCGAATGCCGGCCTTGTGCAGGAGCAGGGTCTTTTGCAGCAAAAAATCCTCACTGAGACCTGTGCCGCGCCGGGGATAAAAATTGTGCAGCGCTTCAATTTGTTGAAAATTGGCTTTGTATTCCATAAGGGCGGCCAACAGTTTATGCGTGACCGTAGAGGCATTGAGGACAATGCGAATGCCCTGCCGGTTTTGCGACAAGCGGGCAATTTCCTCCGGGGAAAAGCCTTCGGCGAGCCGCAATTTCTTTATGCCCCACATACGAAGCAGCGAGGGGCTTAATTCCCGCAGTTCAAGCCGTTCCATCGCATAGGGGGTAACATTGGCAATGACTTCCAGATTATGCTGCCGGGCAGTCTGCAGGATTACCGACAGCTCTCCCTTGATGTCTCCTAAATCACAATCGTATTCCGGCAAAGAGATAAAGAGGCGCTTTAGCTTGCTGGTCGCAGCTGCCTCAATCATGGCTGTGCTTTCGTCCCAGGGTATGCCTTGCCCGGGATAGAGGGAAATACCATTCTCCATAACTCGTTCCTTCCTTGTTCGTTCCGCATCATGCTGTTCGTTGTTCGTTCGATTCCATATACCTACAATATTCGGTTTTGAGGGCGAAGAATCCTTTTGTTAAATCTGCGAAAAATTTTTCGCGGAAAAGAAGGTTTTTGGCCGTGTGTGTGGAATTAAAAAAGAGCAAGGCATTATAGGAGATGTAATGGGCGTTTACCTCAGATGAATTTATTAAGATGGGGGAGGATTATAAATGGCAGAGGATATCAAGAACAGGGAAGAAATCAATGCGCGCTTGTCTTCAGCAATCGAAGAAATCGCAACTTCAACCCAGACCGTTTATGAAGCAGTTGAACAGGTGGCTAAGAGTGCCAGTGCGCTGGCCAAAGCTGGTCAGGAATCGGTAGAGCAGGCAAAGCTCCTGCAGGAAAAGAATGCAGATACCATCAAGGTCATCGACTTCATCACCAACATTGCCGGTCAGACCAATCTGTTGGGCCTCAATGCTGCAATCGAAGCAGCCCGCGCTGGTGAACAGGGCCGCGGCTTTGCCGTCGTAGCAGAAGAAGTGCGTAAACTGGCCGAACAGTCCCGCGAAGCAACGGAGAAGATTCAGTCCACGCTGAATGAAATGAACAAGGCGGTTGAGGGCATTTCCAAGACCATCGAAACCACCGGTTCCATCAGTGAGGAACAGGCCGCTTCCACCGAGGAAATCACGGCGAACCTGTCCCGCGTAACCAAAGCTGCAGAAGACTTGAAGAAGTTTGTCGAAGCCTTGAACTAAAGAGGAAAATAGCCTTTCGTTGCGAAAGGTTATTTTTTTATCAATTTTGGTGAAAAGCTATTGACAACGGACGGTTTTATCCGTATAATTATGTTCTGTAAGTGACACAGTCACATGGCCCGGTAGTTTAGTTGGTTAGAATGCCGCCCTGTCACGGCGGAGGTCAGGGGTTCAAGTCCCCTTCGGGTCGCCATTTTGCCTTTGTAGCT
>CACZIV010000095.1 GCA_902781305.1 Pseudoselenomonas ruminantium | reverse complement strand
CTTGGGCAAGTAGGCCTGCTCGGTAAAATGCCCCGGATAATCATGCGGATAGATATACTCCGTGCCATGCCCCAGTTTTGCCGCGCCTTTGTAATGCGCATCCCGCAAATGAGCAGGCACTGCACCGCAATTCTTGCTGCGCACATCCTGCAGGGCCGCATCAATCCCCATATAGGCGGCGTTGCTCTTAGGCGCAGATGCAATATAGGTCACCGCCTGACCTAAGATAATCCGCGCCTCCGGCATGCCCACAAACTGCACGGCATTGGCCGCATTCATGGCTACCACCAGCGCCATGGGGTCAGCATTGCCCACATCTTCGGACGCACATATCACCACACGCCGCGCGATGAATTTCACATCTTCTCCCGCCGCGAGCATACGCGCCAGATAATGCAGCGCCGCATCCGGGTCGCTGCCCCGCATGCTCTTGATAAAGGCCGACACCGTATCGTAATGGTTATCGCCCGTCTTATCGTAGCGCTGTACCCGCTGACCGAGAATCTCCTGCACCATATCCAGCGTAATCTCACCGCCGGTAAGCGGCAGCATAGATGCCGTTCCCTCCAGGATGTTCAGCGCCATGCGGGCATCGCCGCCCGCCATCTGCGCCATGGCGAGGATTACTTCATCACTTACAGTTATCGGCTGACCGCCCAGCCCTCTTTCCTTGTCCGTTAGTGCCTGCCGCAGAATTTTCACGAGTTGTCCATCGGTCAGCTGATAGAGCCGCACAATCCGCACCCGCGAAAGCAGGGCATGATTGACCTCAAAAAACGGATTTTCCGTCGTCGCGCCAATGAGTATCAGCCGCCCGTCCTCCACATAAGGCAGAAGCACATCCTGCTGACTCTTGTTAAAGCGATGGATTTCGTCGATAAACACAATCGTGCGCTTTTGGTAAAATTTCCGCGCGTCATCCGCTTCTTTGACAATCTGCCGGATATCGCCAATCCCCGCCGCCACCGCATTGAGTTTCTTGAATTCACTACCAGTCATGCTGGCAATCATCTGCGCCAACGTAGTCTTGCCGGTACCGGGCGGACCATAGAAAATCATGGAGGATATCTGGTCTTTTTCCATCATCTGCCGCAGAAAACGACCGCCGCCCACGGCCTCCTGCTGCCCCACGAATTCATTAAAGTTGCGGGGCCGCATGCGCTGTGCCAAAGGCGCAAACCGCGTGGCACTGCCACTGCCATTTCCCGTACTGTTTTGGTTTTGTGCGGCCGCCGCAAATAAATCCATTTCCTCAGCCATCTTTATTCTCCTTTGCCCGTGGAGCCAAAACCGCCCTGACGCTCTGCCCCTGCTCCTGCCCGGTCATTATCCGTGGTCAGATAGCTTAGGAAAATTCCCTGTGCGACCCGCTCGCCTTTATGGATGACAAAATCTTCCTTGCCCATATTGACTAAGGCCACCATAATATGCCCCTCATTGCCGGGATTGTTATAATAATCCGCATCAATAATGCCCACGCTGTTAGCGAGCATTAAACCATGCTTAACTGCCATACTGGAACGGATATTGAGCGTCAAGACCTCACCTGCCTGCATATAGGCTTTCAAGCCCGTAGGCACAAGCACCATACCGCCAACAGGCAAAACGCAATCTGCCGCTGCCTCGATATCATACCCCGCACTGGCACCGGTCTGCCGCAAAGGCAAGTGAATATCCTTATCCTGCCACTCGCTTACCACTTCAAAACCTCGTAATTTCATAAACACTCCTTAGCATAAAAAAAAGAGAAGCCTGCCTCACCAAGACCATAGCCCCTCTGCAAAACTCTGCTAATATTATAACGCCGTTGTTCCAGTTTTTCCATAGCTGCCTATGTCATGTCCTGTAAAAATAAAGAGCTGCTGCATACGTGCGAAAGCATATGCAACAGCTCTGTGCTGCCATTTCCTTCATCAGCCAGTCATGGATAGCTTTGTTGTCTGCCTTGCCATTAGCGGTATTCTCATCCAGATAGATTGCCTTGAAATAGCTGGGCAGCTGTTCGTTGATAAGCTGGATTACCCAGGCGCCTTTGTTCTCACCGATACCGTAAATGGCATTTTTATTTACGGCATAATTGTGACGCACATCCTGAAGCAGCGAACGCATAATCTCCATGCCCTCGGTATTAGAAAGCCGTCCGACACGCTGCTCGAAATCCTTTGTCGACTGCACGGTCAGAACGATTGCATACTGCTGGTTGCGCTCTAATTCATCCACCCATGCACCAACGCCGTCCGGCTGCTTCAGCAAGGCCCTGCCGTCCGTTTCTCCGTTCACATCATTGACGACAACAATCAAGGGATAGCTCTTACCGGCATCATACCAGCGCGGCAGGCAAATCTGATAGTCCAGTTTTGACTGAATGAGTTCCGAGCTGACAAAACGCTGCGAGGCCAGCTTTTTATCCTCACTCGAATCCTGACCGGGTCTGGCTGTCTGCACTGCTCCCTGTGAAGCCTGACTAACCTCCGCATGCGCCATAGCTCCAAAGCCGACACTAAAGCCCATCGCCGCAATAACTGCCGCTGTCACCAGTTTTTTCTTCTGCATGATAATAACCTCCTTACGGATATGCAAAAATCACTCCTATAGATACACTTCGCCATATGAACTTTAATCCCTGCCTATTTCACAGAAACTTCTATATTTTTTGTAAAAATTCCGATACCCTTTATTTTTCACTTTGCCTTAGCGGCCAAATCCCCTTTAATCTGATTGTAAATGAGAATGGTAAATATCCCCGTGCCACCGATTACATTGCCCAAACCTGTAGGCAGCAGGAAGCGGAAAAAGTAATCCATAAAATCAGCCTCACCCGCAATGACTTCATAGGCCATTTCACAGGAGCCCACCACCACATGCGCAAACTCGCCCAAAGCGATGAAGTAGATGAAAAACGTAATGGCAAAAAAGCGGAAGTACCGCGTACCGGGCGAAAGCCATACCAAAGCCGCGATAATTATTCCGGCAGGGATTCCCTTGATAATATTGTCCAGCGCATTGAGTCTCGTCACATGTTCCGCCAAATCATGCAAAGCAACCGCCACCTCGGGCGAAACCGCATTGGGAAGGGACAGGAAAAGTGCTGCCAGCGTGGTGCCCAGAATGTTAAACACAAACACCGTTGTCCAAAGCCTTATCACATACCAAAGCCTTTTCCAGGAAAATTCCTCCAGCACGGGAATGATTGTCGTGATGGGATTTTCCGTAAACAGCTGCATCCGTCCCAAAATCACAATCAAAAAGCCCACGGTATAGCCGAGACTCGATATCAATGGTTCCCATGAATATTCCGCCATATACATGCGGAAACAGGCACGGAACAGAAAAGAGAAAGAAACAAACACACCAGCAGCCAAAGCCGAAAAAGCCAATGCCCGAAAAGAACGTGACATTTCTTCCTCGCCTTCCTCACGAATAATATGAAATATGACCTTTGGCTGCAAAGGCGCATTTTCCCTCAACATATTCTTTTCCATCTTGGGCAATGCCCGTACAAAATCTTCCCATGATTTTTCGTTTTTCGTTGGTGTATCTTTGTTTTTTTCCATAATTTTCCCTCCCCACTGCTGGCTTTATACCATCTTTTCACTGTTGAATTCTCTAAAAAAAACAAAATCCTGCCAAAAGTCCCCTTAGTTTTTACAAACCAAGGGGACTGCCGTTTCAGCGATGATTTAGTTCTCTTCTTTTTCACAGTTGAAATTGACTGCCTTTGCCGGTGTAATGGTAGAAATAGCATGCTTATAAACCATCTGCTGTTTGCCCATCACATCCAGCACCACCGTAAAATTATCAAATCCTTTTACATTGCCTTTAATCTGAAAACCATTAACCAGATGAATGGTCACGCCGATATTTTCCTTACGCACCTGATTGAGGAACGTATCCTGTAAATTGATTGCTTTTGCTGGCATATAATCCCCTCCATGTCATTGCGATATATATTTTTAATTCGCCAAATCCCGGAAAAATCCTGCTAAATCCTGCGAAACGCTCTGCAAAAGGCGCGTCTCCTCCAGTTCATCTGCCATATACCAGTGAATATAGGGCATCTTGCGGAACCAGGTCAACTGGCGTTTGGCAAAATGGCGGGTGCTTTTCTGTATCAAGTCAATTGCCTCGGCCTTGCTCATTTCCCCGGCGAGATACGCCGCGGTTTCCTTGTAGCCAATGCCCTGCATCGCCTGCATATCCCGCGTTACACCGCCTGCAAGCAGCTTTCGCACCTCATCTTCCAAGCCTGCCTCAAACATCAGCTCCACCCGCTGGTTGATACGCTGATAGAGCCCCTGCCGCTCGCGGTTCAAGCCGATAACATAAACATCATAGCATAAATCGCCCTCGCCGTATTCCTTCTGCCGGGAAATCTGTTCCCCGCCGAAGTGCGCTACCTCTAGCGCCCGAATCACACGGCGCAGATTATTGGCATGAATTTCTGCCGCCGCTTCCGGGTTCACCTGCACGAGAAGGTCATGGACATATTCCTTTCCCTTTTCTTCAGCCAATGCCGTCATTTCCTGCCGATATTCGCTGTGGTCAGCGGTTTCGTTAAATTCATAGCCTTCCAGCAGGGCCTTGATATATAGCCCCGTGCCACCGGCAATAATGGGAATCCGCCCTCGCTTGTTGATGTCCGTAATCAGCCGCCGCGCCTCGGCCACAAAATCCGTCACATTGAAATTTTCCCAAGGTTCCAGATTGTCCACCAAATGATGGATAACCCCCTGCCGTTCCGTTATCGTAGGCTTGGCCGAACCGATATCAAATCCCTTGTAAAAGAGCATGGAATCGCCGGAAATAATCTCGGTATTTAATTTTTGCGCCAGTTCGATGGATAAATCGGTTTTGCCCACCGCCGTTGGCCCTAAGATAACAATTAATTTTTCCTTGCTGCTCATGCCTGCATTTCCCAAGTGCCACCGGGCTCAATAATATGCACCTCTGCCCGGCTCATGGCCTCAGTAATCTCCTTGTAATGGCGCACATCCTGATTGATGATGGGCCAAGTATTGTAATGCACCGGAATCACATGGCGGGCATTTAAGAGCTGTGCCGCCAGTGCTGCATCCTCAAGCCCCATGGTATAATTATCACCCACGGGCAGGATGGCGTAATCCAAATCGTCCTTCTTGCCAATCAGCTGCATATCCGAGAACAATGCCGTATCCCCGGCAAAGTAAATCTTCAAGCCGCCCATATAAATGACATAACCGCAGGCAATACCGCCCGGCACGCCGCTGCTGTGCTGCGCCAATGTCATGCGCACCTTGCCAAATGGCAGCGTCAGCGAGCCGCCCAAATTCATGGGATGCTGCTTGAGCCCCGGCACCCGCGCTTCACATACGCCCAGGACCTCTGGTATCCCCACCAGTCCGGCTCCTGTGCGGTCAGCGATTTCCGGCGCATCGCCCAGATGGTCCCCGTGGGCATGCGTAATCAGAATAAAATCGGCCTCCACATCTTCAACCTTCACCACAGCCTTGGGATTACCAGTCAAAAACGGGTCACACAGCACCTTGTACTGCCCATCGTCCAGCAGAAAACAAGCATGTCCATAATAAGTAAACTTAACCATCGTCAGCTCTCCCTTCAGAATAATTTGCCCGCTAACCATTACCATGTTATGCTATATTTATCATTATAACACAAATTCGAGGTAATGTTTATGCATAACTCTGCTGCACAGGGCATCGCCCTGCCCCAATTGACCATCTACGGAGAAAATTACACGGATACGCCCTGGCTGCTGATTACCGGCGGCCGCGCGCCTGCCGCCAGCTGGCTCTCTAAGCTTCCCCCCACCGAAAAAACCTACGCCGCCGACCACGGCCTTGATACCTGCCACCGGCAGAATATTATTCCCGACTATATCTTAGGCGACGGCGACAGCGCCGCCCCCGACACCTGGAACTGGGGCAAAAGCCTCGGCGTCCCCGTAGAGGAATTCCCCACTGCCAAAGACCTCACCGACACCCAGCTGGCCCTGGAAAAAATGCAAAAAGCCCCCGCCATCATCATCACGGGAGCTTTCGGCGGCCGCTTCGACCACCTGTACAGTCTGCTGTTTTCCTGTGCCAATCAAAAAACGCCCTGCCTGCTAAGTGACGAGCAGGAAACGATATTCTTTGTAAAGGACAACGAGGAAACCACACTCCACTTTCATAAGCCGCCCCACGCCATTTCCCTGCTCCCCTTCACCGCTTCCTGCACCGGCGTAAATATCAACAACGTCCGCTGGCCGCTTGCTGGCGCTGCCTTAACCCAAGCCTTCCCCAACGCCGTCAGCAACGAACTGCTGCCTGACCAGTCCAAACTGGCCGTCAGCATCAAACAGGGAATTCTAGGCATTTACTGCCATTGGCAGTAAGCAAGTTTTCGTGAAACCAAAGCATCATCTGTCGCCGGCGCCTTACCGCATCGATGTTAAAACTTCCTCTGCCGCAATACCTCATAAAGCACAATTGCCGCCGACATCCCCACATTCAGCGATTCCGCCTGCCCATACATG
This sequence comes from Pseudoselenomonas ruminantium, assembly GCA_902781305.1. GTDB lineage: Bacteria > Bacillota > Negativicutes > Selenomonadales > Selenomonadaceae > Selenomonas_A > Selenomonas_A ruminantium_K. Next base: position 2,123 of record CACZIV010000095.1, on the reverse strand, counting down.
GGAATATACGTCTTTTGTGCCACCGCCAGAATTTCCTGCGATACGCCATTGCCCTCATTGCCCAGCACCACCGCCGTTCCTTTGGTAAAATCCTGTCCAAAATGCGGCTTTGCCGTCTCATCAAGTGCCGTAGCCAGCAGCTGCAAATCATTGCGCCGCGCAAAATCCGTCAGTTCTGCCACGCTGACACCGCTATATACCGGCACATGAAAAATACTGCCCATCGTGGAGCGCACGGCCTTATCCCCATACACATCCACGGAACCTTTGAGCAGGATTACACCATCTGCCCCCACGGCGTCTGCTGTACGGATAATCGTGCCCGCATTGCCGGGGTCCTGCACGCCGTCCATAACCACATACAGAGGATTTTCCCTTTCTGCTGTTTGCGGCAGGGAGGGATTTTTTTGTGCCATGACGAGCAAAATCCCCTGCGGCGTTTCTGTGCCTGCCGCCTTGGCAAACACCGCTTCCGGCACCTCATAGAGCAGACAGTTTTGACCGGTCAATTTCTCGACCAGCTTGGCGCCCCGCTCCTGTTCCAGCACCTGACTGGTCAACAGGCCAAACTCCACCTGCCAGCCTGCTTCTGCCGCCATTTCACAAAGCCTTATGCCTTCGGCCACAAACAGGCCTGTCTTTTCCCGCTGTTTGCGCTGTTTTAAGGCCGCCGCCAACTTGATTTTCTTGTTGGCGGGACTGTCAATTCGTTCAATCATCATAGTCTCCTAACCTTAATCCCAATCACTGTCACCCTGACGAAACTTACGCACAGCTTCCTCATGTTCCGCCTGTGTCTGTTGAATGACTTCGCCATATCCGGTCAAAGCAGCAAAGGGGGCAAACTGCGCCGCCCGCTTTTCCCGTGGCATAGGCGGGTGCTTTGACGAAATCGGATGCGGCCTGTGCAAAATGGCCTGATACCGTTCGGGAAGTTTTTCGCTCATGCCCTATGCCCTCCAATCTGATTATTGCGTTCCCTGGTTGTCCCTTCCTCCCGCAGATTGCTGGCCTTTAAGATTGCATTCTTGCCAAACTTTTCCTTAATCGCCAGCATGGCATGCTGCAAGGATTTTTCCCGCTTAGCGGCCTGTTCCGCCTGCGCCCGCTCCTGTACCTTTTGCGGCGCGGTATCAAACAAGTTCAACTGCTCCGCCGCTGCCATCTTCTGCTCTGCTGCCTCAGCCTCACGGATAACGTGATTAGCCGTAACCGTCACCCGCCGCACGAAAAGTTCCGAAAGCGTAATGCGCTCATAAAGCTCCCCTACAGCCTGCAAAATGACTTTGCTGGATGATGTATACCCATCTAAGTTTATCGAGCCATGTGCAGGCTTCGGCACAGTACGGCCATAATGGTCAATATGCAAGGGCCCTTTATATTGTGCCCTCAGCTCTGCCCGCTGAAGATTGCTCACATCATAGCCAATATCGAGCACAATCTGGTCCGTGACCAGCCCTTTTGCCACCAAATCCAACACCAGCAAATCCGTCATTTCCCATACGATAAGCTGTGCCTTTTCATGGGCATAGGGTTCCTGTAAGACTTGCCCTGAGCTGATACTATTGCTTGCCGGCCGATAATTCTTGATATCCGCCATTGTGCAGGGCTCCCAGCCCCAGGCATGGTCAATCAACAGCTCCGCATTAACACCAAACAGCCTATAGAGCAAGTCCTCATTATGATATTCATGGGCGCTGCCCAGCGAACATAGGGCCACATCCCCCATGGTATAGAGACCATGTTCCTGCAGTTTTTTCGCATAACCTCTGCCCACACGCCAAAAATCTGTAATCGGCCTGTGATTCCAAAGTTTTTCCCGATAGCTTATTTCGTCCAGTTCCGCAATGCGTACGCCGTCTTTATCCGGCGGCATATGTTTGGCCTCAATATCCATGGCAATTTTCGCCAGATAGAGATTCGTGCCGATTCCCGCCGTTGCCGTTATGCCCGTTTCCTGCAGCACATCGCGAATCATCTGCATGGCCAGCTCATGGGCTGTAACTTTACGTACCCCCAAATAAGGCGACACATCAATAAACACCTCATCAATGCTGTACACATGAATGTCCTGCGGTGATACATAGCGCAGATAGATATTGTAAATCCGGCGGCTGACCTCC
>CACZIV010000094.1 GCA_902781305.1 Pseudoselenomonas ruminantium | reverse complement strand
TTTTTCTTCTATTGCTACTTTCTGTTTGTTTGGCATAGAAAAATCCCCCTATGATGACAGTTTTATTTTTTACTGTCTCTCATAGGGGGAGCATATCAATTTGTGCAACAGTCCCCTACAATTCAAATTTACTTTTTGAAGAAATGAATTTCCTTATATGCCTGGTGCTGAATATCGGACTCAAACATACGATTCCAGGGGAAATAAACATAGATTTCCTCCAGACTGGAAAAATGCGGCAGATTTACGTCAACAAAACGACTGATCATCTTTTGCGTACGCAAAGAAACGGCCTCACGTTTGGTGTCCAGACTACCGTACACACCATCGCCCCGCAGCCAGGTCAGCTGACGGGCAATCGTATTGCGGACATTGGCCTGATAGGCCCAATCATCCAGATAGCGGGTCAGGAGCAGCGCCTCCACATCATCTTTCTTCATGCGATGTACCAACATTCCCTCTCCGATAAGGAAACCGGAGCTGTTCGTCGGTGTATTCCAACCGGAATAAGCACGAATCTTAAAGAGCAGATTCCGTTTTTTCAGCTGTTCCATCAGTGCATTATCAGAACCATTTGCAAAAGCAATATCGGCAATACCTACGGGATATCCCTTGCTTACATATTCACTGACCAAATCAGCAAAATACTTGGTTCCTTCCCGTTCCTCGCCATCATTGTTTCGTTCATTAGCCTCATAAGTCTTGCCATTGGGATTGGTGTTCACCATCATCACCAAATCTGCCTGTTCCGGCCTGGCAGCTGCCACACCACCTGCTGCAATAATCGCATCGTTTATGGATATACTGATTTTTTCATCCGAATAAGCCGGTACGGTATATGGGCCACGTCCCCAGTTATAGCGTGTATAGACGGATGGTGTCTCATTGCGCATATGGTTAACCGCTCTGGCCAGCAAAAGCATCGCCATTTCATCAATACCAGCCATGGTCTGGAACTTTTCCTTGCCCAAATCCTTGCCAAAATTCGTCAAATGCCGGCTTTCCATATGGGTCTGGGAATAAGGTGCATTATCGTCCCGGCCCAAAACGAAATAATCAAATACATTTTTACGAGTTAATTTGATGAGTTCCTCATTGACCGCAAAATTCTTTTTCCGCCGGCCTAACCAGTCAGACAAATTCTTTTGCGGAATGAGCTCTTCCAAAAAGGCCTTTTCCTTGTTTTCCCGATAGCTGAGACCCTCCACTTCCGCTTTATCCCGCAAAACGGTATAGCGGAAAATATCGGAACCATAGCTGCGGTAATAGGCAGGTTCTTCATGTCCGGACGCCTCGCCACTGCGGGGGGTTCGCATGATAGAACCAAAGACATACAGCGGCAGCTGCTGATTTTTCTTGCGGAACTGCGAAAATTTTTCCACGCGCTCCACCACTTCATTCCGGTTATAATTATGCTTGCGGGAACCTACAAGGCTTCCATACACCAACGAATCCGAAGAAATAACGGCAGCCTTGGCATCCACGGCGTTAGCCTCCAGCCATGTCCACAAAGCATCCGGATTGCCCAAATTCTGCCTGTCTCCCAAAATCTCATCCGGCGGGATTACAACATCATATCCCAGTTTCTTCACCACTTCTGCCGTCTGCTTGTCCGAAATGGGCCTGTTATCATGCGGAATAAACAGTATTTTATCCGGCTTTACCTCTTTGTGACGGGCAAAAACAGCTGGCATAAGCATCATCACTGCCATAAACGCAGCTGCGCATACTGTCCCCCGTTTGTACAGACTGTACAAAAACTCTCTCTCCTCTCAATCATCATCCTACAAAAAATCATTCTTTATTTTTTCTGTGGCAAAAGATTTTTCAAATCATCTTTTACATCATCTGGTATATTGAGCTTTGTCTGAAACATAATCCCGCCTTCTTTCGGCGTGGCTTTCTCTATCTCAATCATATCCAACAAGCGATGGCCATGGAACATGGTCTTGCCAAAATCCGAATCTGCCAGCACCTTACTGTAATCAATGCGCACATTGTTGTGCTTTATTTCCACCGGTATATCATCGGAAATATGCAGATTCCCCACCATACGCTGTGCCATAGCCATGGAAATCCGGGAAAAGACCCAGGACATCAGGCCGTGATTGGGAATATTCCGTTCCCGCACACGGTAAACCATATAGGATTTATCCCCGTCGTGGACAAATTCCTTTACCTCTCCGGAAAGCTCGACTTTCCCCAGTTTAACGGTATCAATCGTTACATTCAACCGGCCGTTTTCCTTGGACTCCAATAGAACAGACCTTGCCGGGCTGTCTTCTTTGATATTCCTGGCAATGGCCTCATTAAGCATTTTATCCGAGACAAAGAGGTTACCCTGACTAATTTCTGTCAGGGTTTCCCGATCCCATGTATCCCGAATAACACGCAAAGCAGGGCCATAGTCAGCAACTTTCTCCTGCACTTTGGCCCAGTCTATCTGCTGCAACTGTTCTTGCCAACTCACTGGCAAATCAATCACTTTTTCTCCTCCTTTTCCGCCTCGCCCTGATCCTCACGGACGCTCTGCCACAAATCACGGGCGCGCTTGTATAACTGTACATCCCGGTCACGCAAGCTCTGATCGCCAATGAGGCGGGACAAATACTGCGTGGCCTTCTCATAATCCTTCAACCGATAATAAATAGCCCCAATCAAATAAACAGCCGTATCATCGCTCATACCATTCTGGGGAAAGCGCTCCGTCATCAAGGACTGGTCGTAAAGGTCGGCTGCTCTCTGCATCATTTCCGTTTCTTTATCCTGTTCCCCGGAATAACGGAAAATCCATGCCAGCCCCAGATACATCCCGGCCCGCTTAGCCAAAGGCTGTTCGGTCATTTCCGCATAAAAAATAGCCAGCTTGTAAGCTGCTACCGCGTCAGGAACAGTCCGTTCTTCGACAAACTCCATTCCGAGCTTGCGACTGTCCAGAAATTCCTTGATTTTCCGCTTATGCACCACCGGCATAGAACCTAGGAAGGTTTTTTCGTCTGCCGCGTAGCCACATTTTTCGCAAAACCAAATTTTATACAAATAGGGATTAAAATCCTTGTAATGAACACAAAAATCCTCATCGGTGCTATCCACAGCGATTTTCGACTTCGTCTTTACAACACGCGTGGACTCTCCACAAATCGGACAGGGCTTCTCAACGGTAAACGTGAACGCTCCCATGGCATTCCCTCCTTGCTATGCTAACATCTAATTCTTAGAGTTTGCTAAAAAAATCCGTTTTATTTGTCGATATGTGCTAACATTATATCATTTTCCCACTTAAAAATAAATGAAAATTACTGCTGATTCTCCGTTACCGGCACCGCAATGCGGGTAATAAATTCCCGTGCATTGGCTGTGCTCATATCTTCAATTAAGCTTTCTTCATAGGCAAAGCCTGCCGGGCTAAGCTCGTGTACCTGCATATAATTCCGCAGACGGGCATAGGACACGGACGTATTCATGTAATCGCCGGCAAAGTAAGTCACCAAAAAATGTCCGCCTTTGCGCAGGCGGCGGTAATCCTTGGGCAGCTGCCGCCACGGTTTATCCGTGGGCACATAATAATAGCTGACCACCTGCTCATGTCCCGGACGCATAAAATCCTGTGGAGACACCATCGCCCCGAAGGTATAACCGGTGAGGACTTCGCCCTCCATCACATCGCGCAAGTGCGTGGCAAACTGCCTCTCCACGCCTTCCCAATCCTCCCGCAAGCAAAGCTGGCGCAAGTTTTCCGAAACCACCAGCCGGCAGTCGGCAAATTCTTGCTCCTCCACTTCATCAAGCCGTACTTCCTGCGCCTTTGCCAAAAGCTGCCGCTGGTTGGCTACAATCTGCCGCATGCGCTTTAGCTTAGCCATTTCCTGCTCTAACCATTCTTCCTGCTCGGCCAGCAAGCGGGCAAATTTTTCCGGCGTGCGCCCCTGCATGTACTCTTTGATTTCCGACAAATCGAGCCCCATATCCCGGAACATGCGAATCATGTAAAAGGGGTAAAACTGGCGGGAGGAATAGGCGCGGTAGCCATTGGGCTCCACGCTGTCCGGACTGAATATCCCCTCGCTGTCATAATAGTGCAAGGTGCGCTTATTTACACCGGTCATGCGGGCAAACTCGCCCACATGGAAGGTCATGTGACGTGCCATGAAAAATCCCCCTTGACATTACAGCTACTGTATCCTTTATGCTTAATATACAGTATAAAAATCAAGTGTTCAAGAAAATTATGTTTAACGAAAGGAAAATTTTTATGCGTAAGAACACCCATAATCCACTATCTTATCACCACAGTATGTGGTCACTGTTGATGTTTGCGACCCCGTCCATCGGCATGATGATTGTGATTTCACTCTACACCGTAACCGATGGCATCTTTATCGGGCGCTTCGTCGGCAGTGACGCACTTGCCCGGCATTCAATCTCGTATTGGGGCTGGCCATTATGCTCGCCTCCGGCGGTTCGGCACTGGTTGCCAAAACCTTGGGCGAGGACAATCGCGAGCTTGCCCATAGACGGTTCACCCTGATTACCATCAGCGGCGTGGTCATAAGCACCTTCCTGGCGCTTACGCTTTGGCTCTTTATGGAGCCACTGCTCGCATTCTTAGGTGCCAGTCCCGCCCTCTATGAAGAATGCGTAAACTATATCGCGACCCTGCTGCCCTTTTTCCCGGCAGCTGCGTTAATGCTGATTTTTAACGCTTTCTTTATCGCTGACGGCCGTCCTATTCAGGGCTTTCTGGTTTCGTTGGTATCGGGTATCTTGAATGCAGTCCTCGACTACCTCTTTATGGCAAAAATGGGCATGGGCATTGCTGGTGCAGCGTTAGGCACCGGCCTTGGCGAAACGGCTGCCGCTCTTATCGGCCTGCATTACTTCGCCTGCCGCAGCCGCCTTATCGGCTTTAGAAAGCCGGACATGGAATGGCGGGCTTTGGGGCAGGCCATGTACAACGGCTCTTCGGAACTCGTTACGGAACTTTCCATCGGCGTGACCACGTTCCTCTTTAACGTCATTACCTTTGCCTGGGCAGGCGAGGACGGCGTAGCTGCTATCTCCGTTATCCTCTATGCCGAAATGCTCTTAACCTCTGTTCTCGTCGGTTTTTCCAATGGCATTGCCCCCATTTTCTCCTACCAGTTCGGAGCCAAAAATTACCGTGAGCTGTTGCGGCTGATGAAACTTGCCCTACTGGGCATTGCGCTGTTCTCCCTTACGGCGTTCATCGGTTCCCGTGTGCTCGCCGAGCCGCTCATTCACCTGTTCCTGCCGGACGGCGGTTCCGCCTACAGCATTACCGTGAATGGGTTCCTGCTCTTTGGCTTCAGCTTCCTGCTGTCGGGCTTTAACCTCTTTACCTCCGGATTCTTTACCGCGATATCCGACGGCAAAACCTCGGCTATTGCCTCCTTCGCCCGCAACCTTGCCGGGATTGTCATTTTCCTGCTGCTGCTGCCAAAACTCATTGGCTTTAGCGGCGTATGGCTGGCCGTGCCGGCAGCTGACCTTGCTGCTGTTCTGCTTTCAGCATTCCTGCTCTACGAGCAGCGGCGCAGCTTTTTGGGGCTCTATCGGGAACGCCGCTTGCAACGCAGCAAATACCGCCATATTCCCCAGACTGCCAATTTAAAATAATTTTTTCAAAAAAAGTGTTGACAAACAGGTAAAAACTCCGTATAATTTATTTCTGTTGACAGACGTCACACAGGGGTATCGCCAAGTTGGTAAGGCACGGGTCTCTGAATCCCGCATGCGTTGGTTCGAGTCCAGCTACCCCTGCCATTTAAAAATTCAAGGAGCCGTGAAACGGCTCCTTTTTTGTATCTAATCATACTTATCATTTTTTAGCATCTATGTTAGTATAATATTGAGGTGAATATTATGCTATACAGTTTAGAAAATGACCAATTATGCGTGCAGGTGCGCAGCTATGGTGCAGAACTACGCTCCATCAAGGAACGCGCCGATGAAACCGAATATCTTTGGGACGGCAATCCCACCTGGTGGAAATACAGTTCACCGGTACTCTTTCCCATCGTCGGCAAACTTCAGGATGGAAAATATCGTGTAGATGGCCAGGAATATGAACTGCCCGGACATGGGTTCGGACGTATCTCCGAATACGAACTGGTCAAAAGAGAAAAGGACTATATTGAGTTCGCACTGAAATGGTCCGAAGATACCTTAAAGGTTTATCCGTGGAAATTCCAGCTGAACATTGCCTATGCCTTAAAGGATAATGAAGTGGAAGTCATTTGGAAAGTCCAGAATCTCGATGATAAGGAAATGATTTATTCCATTGGCGCCCATACCGCCTTCCGCTGCCCGTTGGTACAGGGTGAGGAATTCAGCGATTACTATCTGTCCTTTAATCAGGCTGAGGACAACGTAAATATGCCGCTCAACGACAAGGGACAATTTCTGACCACGCCGGGACAAGCACATTTGCAGGGTCAGACTCTGGATTTGAACTACGAAATGTTTAAAGGCGACGCTTTGGCCTACAAGGCACTGAAATCGGATGAAGTAACCATCTGCTCACACAAGAGTGCCCAGAAAGTTACGATGTCTGCCAAAGACTATCCCTTCTGGGGATTTTGGACTCCGGCACAGGGCGGCGCCCCCTTCCTTTGTCTCGAACCCTGGCAGGGTCATGCAGACTACGAAGGCTTCAGCGGTGAATTCAAGGACCGCGAAGGCAGCCTGACCATTGCTGCAGGCGAAACACAGAGTTTCCATTATACCATCAAAATCGGCTGTTAAGCACAAAAAAGACAGGTTATCCACTATTTCATTACCAATAGCGGATAACCTGTCTTTATTTTATTCCAATGCCTGTTTTTCCTGCTTGCGCTTACGATACCGAAGGTACATCACAGCGATAATCACGGCACATACACCGACGAAAATCAAGCTGGCCTGATGGCCGACCTTCAGCATAACTTCCCAGCTCTTGCCGAGCATCATGCCGGCAAAGAGAATGAGCGCCGTCCAAGGCAGCGAGCCCAGGAAAGTCAGCGTCAAAAACTTTTTCATATCCACATGGGCAAAGCCTGCGGGCAGGGAAATGAAGGTTCTAACCACCGGCAGCATACGGCTGAAGAATACCGCTTTGAGGCCGTATTTATCAAACCAGTTCTGCGCAATATCCACATGGGATTTTTTGACGAAGAAATAATGTCCGTACTTGTCCACGAACGTACGGCCGCCGTAATGACCCACAGCATAAGCAAAGATGGAACCGGCCATGCCGCCCACCATACCAGCAATCAACGCACCGGTGAAGGTCATCTGGTCGGCAAAAATCAAATAACCGGCAAAGCCCAAAATGAGCTCACTCGGAATGGGAATGCAGGCATTTTCTGCCGCCATCAGGATGGCTACTGCTACATATCCCCAGGATGCGATAAACTCCAAAAAAATCGATGAAAACTGTTCCATTCAAAATTCCTTTCTGATTTCACTTAAAACATATCCTTTTTCCACAGGGCATAAGCTCCCGTTATACTGATGCCAAAGGCTATCATCATAATGTAGAAAAATCCATGGCTGTCATTGGTAAACGGCACCGGCACATTCATGCCGAAAAAGCTGGATACCACTGTGGGAATAGCGATGATAATCGTCATTGCCGCCAGGAACTTCATCACGAGGTTCTGGTTGTTGGCGATAATGGACGTAAAGGTATCGGCCATGCGGGCGAGAATCTTACTGTACATCTCCACCATTTCCTTGGCCTGCTTATTCTCGATAATAACGTCTTCCAGCAAATCCTCATCTTCCTCATAAGCCTTGAGAATCGGCGTGAGGGCGGGATTATTGCGCATGCGCAACAGCTTGTCGAGCACCGCACCATTGGAACGGATAGCCGCGTTAAAGTACGTCAGGCCCTTCTGCAATTCCAACAGGCGCAAGATTTCGCTGTTTTTCATATCGTGGCGCAGCTGGTTTTCAATATCGTCGGAAAGCTTGCTGATCTGACGCAGATAGCGCAGATAGAAGGTCGCCGACTTGTACAAAATCTGGAACAGAAAGCGGGTTTTCTTATAGGTACGGAAAAGCTTTGCCGTACGCTCATTGAACTCTGCCATAACCGGCGTTTCTTCCAGACAAACGGTGATGATGTAGTCCTCGCTGACAATGATGGCCAAAGGCAGGGCATCGTAGCTGTCTTCCCCGCGGTTCACGGCTACGTTGGTCAGAACCATGACGGAATCATCCTCAATATCCGTATGGGAGCGTTCCTCATCATCGAGTGCGGAGCGCAAAAAATCCGGGTCAACCTCGGTGAGATTGCTGACCACTTTCAGCTCATAAGGCGTAGGGTCAACAATATTTATCCAAGCCCCTTTCTCCAGGGTCTTGAGCGTCAACTCCTGCAAAGGGCCACTCTCCAAGGATTTGTAAATCTTTAGCATGGATATCTCCTCTCTATATGGAGAGCACCATGCCCATTATCTTATGCTGCCAGGATAATGGTGCTGACGCTCCCTATTGTAAATGTGCATCGCTTTGGTTTTACCGTATCAGGGTGATCATCCATTATCCTCACCAGCCTTTCTGTCAAAATTTTTTCCGCCTACAATTATAAACCTTGCAGCTCCCACTTGTCTACAATAATTTCGTACAAAAAAGAACCAGAAAAAGCCTGCTGTCGGGCTTTTTCCGGTTCCGTATTTCTATGCTATTGAAGCTTACAATTTGAACTTGTTAATGGCAGCCTGCATATCCGATGCCAAATGAGCAAGGGACTGGGAAGCAGCGGCTATTTCCTCGTTAGATGCCGACTGTTCTTCTGTCGATGCCGAAATCGAGGACGTATGGTCGGCCGTCCTGCGGCTCACGCTGTCAATGGAATCCACCGCATCGACGATATTTCCCGCTCCAGAGGATACGGAATTGACCGAAGTGCTGATTTCATCAATCTGGTTGCGGATGTCGTTAACCTGTCCCATAATATCCTGGAACTGTTCGCCCACATCCCGGATAGCCTTGGCCCCTAGCTGGACTTCCGTCTTGCCTTCTTCCATAGCGGATACCGCATGGGCAGTATCCTTCTGAATGGTCAAAATGCGTTCCTTAATCTGCTCTGCCGATTCCTGCGATTCAGCAGCCAGCTTGCGCACTTCGTCCGCTACAACGGCAAAGCCCCGTCCATGTTCACCGGCGCGAGCCGCCTCAATAGCGGCATTGAGTGCCAAAAGGTTGGTCTGGTCGGCAATGGAGGAAATCGCCTCCACAATCTGGCCGATTTGCTGTGAGCTTTCGCCCAAGGTACGCACCACATCGGCAGAATTCATAACACTCGTTTCGATGTGAGCCATCTTGGTCGTAGCATCCTTCATCAAGAGCTCGCCCTGCTTGGCTGCCTCGGATGTTCCTACCGCAGCCTCCGTAACCTTTTTGGTCTTTTCCGTCATGGCGGTGATGTCGATAAAGACTGCATCCACATTCTTCTTGGCACCATCAATATCGGCCAGCTGCTGGTCCATCCCATTCGATACTTCGCCGATGGTTTCGGCAACATGAACAGAGGCATCTGCCGACTGCTGCGCATTAGCCGTAAGTTCTTCAGACGCTGCCGCTACCTGTTCCGAAGTCGCCGCCATCTTACTGATTAAGTCATGCAGATGTTCCTGCATGGTGTTAAATGCCCGCGTCATCGAGCCGATTTCGTCTTCAGACTCCACAGGCAGCTGCGGTACGCGCAAATTGCCATCAGCCAACTGGCTGGCCTGACCTTCCAGCGCCACAATGGGTTTAGTAATCCGGGCCGCAAAGGTAAGGCACATCCCCATGACGAGCAACAGGCCTACCACAATCAGCACACCATAAATGAGCCGCAAACGCTGAATCGGTGCAAATACAAAATCAGTCGGTACAGCCATGCCAATCAACCAGCCGGTAGTCGGTACCGTAGTATAGGCAAAAAGCTGTTCTGCTCCATCCGCATCCGTATAGGTGAAATAACCGCTGCCAGTCTGGAACATGCTGTCCAGTTTCTCCCCTACACCCTTGATGTCCTTCGCTTCCGACATGGGCTGTTCCTTGCCGGACGTTGCTAAAAGTTTGCCCGTCTTTTCAACAATATAGCCTATCCCCTGATTACGATACTTGATATGCTGTACCTGTTCTTTCAGCACCGTCAGGGTAATGTCGCCGCAGATGGCACCGCGGAACTGCTTGTTTTCCCCATAGAACGGCGCTACTGCCGACACAACCAAGTCGCCGGTACTCTTACTGGTATATACATCCGTATATACGGTCTTGCCAGCCTCGCGTGCCTGCGCATACCACGGACGCTTGCGCGGGTCAGTCTTGCCCGTTTCATCCGGGCTGTTATACGGCAGGAACATGCCATTCTCATCACCACGGGTCATCTCCTGAATATCCTTATCGGACGCAGCCACACTCAGGAGCATTTTCATGTCCTCATTGTCAAATTCCAGACCGCTCTTTTCCACATCGGTCATCAAATCGGCCTGTGAAGTAACCGGCTTGGCTTTCTCACGCAGCCAGCCATCCACTACCTCTCGTTCCGTGTTGACATTGGCCACAATCTCCTCGTTTACGGCTTCCGACAGATTATCGTAAGCCGTAAAGTAGCCTGTTACCGATACAATGGTCAATATAATGCCCACTATACCTGCCAGCACAATGAACTTCTGCTTAATACCCATGTTTTCACTCCCTTACATTTTACCTCATCATCAGCCTTGATTTATACCCATTTGAAACAACTATTCTACATGCAACCTAAAATTTCCTGCTGAATTTTGGCAGAGCAAAATATATTTTTTTCCCAAATAGCAAAAAAGCGCCGACAAGTCAAAAATGACCAGTCAGCGCTGATATTGCATTTTGGTGGAGATGAGGAGAATCGAACTCCTGTCCGAAATACATCCACATCACAAGGCATTATCGCAATAGCTGGAGGATGCCAGCATCATAGAAGCGCAACTCTGGGATTCAGAGTTCTCCACCACCTTGTTTTGCGAAAACAAGGAAAACTGCTGCGCTTATTTGAAACCCTCAGCCCTGCCCGCAGCTAGTGATACCGAGGGGGCTGCTAAGCCGAAGCTTAGGCAGCGTATGCGTAATCGAATTCGTCAATTACATTTAGCGGTTAAGAGTTAGGCTTCATAACCATTGGCCTGCGAAC
>CACZIV010000093.1 GCA_902781305.1 Pseudoselenomonas ruminantium | reverse complement strand
GACTGCCTTTATCATCGCACTCACCTCCCTTATACGAATAATTATACCATGCCTTGATGAGCATTGTACTATTTCTGTATCGGAAAGTAAGTTTGCTTAAGTTGCTTAGACTTTTTATCGTTTTTTATCAACTTTTTATAAGTTATGCTGGACTGTTAAAAGCCTCCACAAAATGCCTTTCCAGTCACACAGACATAATGCTATTTATCAAGGAAGTTTGGTAAACTCCACACCATTATCCGTGTTTTCCTTTTTGTCCTGCCAAAGCATTATGCCATCACGCAGGACAAAGAGCGCATGACCGTCATTATAGGCCATATTCTCTTTACTTGTGCCATTTTCCGCATAAACATAGTCGATGCGCGTGCCATCGCCATTGCTGAAAAGAATCGCCGCAAAATTGTCATAGCTGCAATGATAAACCCAGCGGCTGCCTTCAGCGGCATTGCTTGCCCATTGAATTTCTACCAGGAAACCATTGCCCTCCCGGCTGACTACGGCAGAACAGCGGCCACAGCCCCAGACACCAACATAATCTTCTGCCTTAATGCCCACACGATTTTGATCGTAGCCATTTTCGGCGTAGCGCACAAAATGCATGGCTCCATCCTGCCCGGAATAAAGGTCTGTCTGCGTTGCTTTCTTTTCTTCCTTGGCAAAGGCAGCCCATTGTTCATTAGCACTTGTGTATGCCGAATACCAAGGCGAAGCTGTGTTCTTATCCTCAAGAACTACGCCGCCACCTTCCAAAAACGAATACCAATAGGATGTTGAACCATCCGGATGTTCTTCAGCCGTTACCTTAACCATGCCAAATGCCCTGCCGTTTTTGTAAGTCATTTCATACTTGCCATCCGCATAGATGACCAAAGTACGCGCATCAGCTGCACCTGCCTCACGCCAAGTTCCTACAATCGGCTGAATGCGGCTCTCACTGACCGCCGCTGCTTTCTGCACTGCTGTGCCGGCGTTGTTTGCTGCCGCCACGGCAGGTTCTCCCACAGCGATACCGCTGATAAAACAGGCTGCCGCTCCGATTACCAGCATTAGGCGCAGCATTTTCTGTATCGTTTCATGTGCATACATTGTAGTCTCCTCCTACGCATCATTTAACCTGCCGCCTTTTCCCAATGCGTCTTGGAATGCCAACGATGACGATATTTGCCGTGATATTCGGGAATACCCGGATTTTGAATGTAACAGGTATAAGCAACATACTTATGTGCCGGTACATAGACATCCTTCACATAATGGCGGATACCCGTATCTGCCCACATCTGCTGACCGTTGTCTGCAATCAGCGTAAGGTCAATGTCCATCCACTTGACATAAGCCCCCTGATTGCCACTGTTGCGAAAGTAACCGACAACTTCCACCTCGCCCGCATGACGCATATAGACATGCTCAATCTGGAACTTGATGACCGGTCTTGCCTGTGCTGCCGACGGCAAAATTGCCGTGCAAAGCAAGGTAAGCACTAAACACGCAAATAACTTTGATACATACGACCTCATGTCTCTGCCCTCCTTTTTCTTCTTTATGCCGCTTATTAGTTATGCTGTTCAGACTTTCCTCTCAACCTCACATCTTACCCACTTTATATTATATAATACTATTATCAAGATTCAAACTATTTTGTTTATATGGTTTTATATATATTCATAAATCAAGCCCATCAGTATTTTTGCTTATAGTGAACAGACTTCACCATTTCTTGCAGTTCTTCTCTTGTCATTTTATATTTTCTCTTTATATTTTATGTTTATCCTTTATATTTTACTTTATATTTTGGCTTATTCTTTACATTTTGTTTTATATTTCATGTTTCATTTTACATTTCATATTTATATTTTCCATTTATAAAAGGCTTGACCAGTCAACATTTGACCGGTCAAGCCTAACTATTGTTGTTATTTTATTTTCCCATAGCCGCCACAGCTGCAAATGCTTTTTCTGCCGCCGCAATGGTTCTATCAATATCTTCATCCGTATGCGCACCGCTCATAAAGAGGGTTTCAAACTGGGACGGGGCAAGGTAGATGCCCTGTTCAAGCATGGCCTTGAACCAGACCTTGAATTTTTCCTGGTCGGCGTTGCAGGAATCTTCGTAGTTCAGCACATCCTGCTCACTGAAGAAGATGCCGAACATGGAGCCGGCCTGATGTGCCTGAATGGCCACGCCTGCGGCTTTGGCTTTTTCCTGCCAGCCGAGGAGCAGTTTCTTCGTCTTTAAGGTCAGTTCACGGCTGTAATCGGCTTTGCCATATTCCGGTTCAGCGGTGATAATCTGCAACGTGGCCAGACCTGCCGTCATGGCCAGCGGATTGCCGGAGAGCGTGCCTGCCTGATAAACGGGGCCGGACGGCGAAACCTTCGCCATAATGTCCTTTCGTCCGCCGTAAGCCGCTACAGGCAGGCCGCCACCGATGATTTTGCCCAGGCAGGTCAAGTCCGGCGTAATGCCATAGGCTGCCTGTGCGCCACCCAAGGAGGCACGGAAACCGCACATAACCTCGTCAAAAATCAGCAGGGCGCCGTGTTTTTCCGTAAGGTCGCGGAGTTTTCTAAGATAGCCCTGTTTCGGCAGGACAAGCCCCATATTGCCGGCTACCGGCTCCACGATAACGGCGGCAACTTCGTCACCGACTTCTTCCATCACCTTCGTAATGGCTTCTTCATCATTGTAGGGTACGGAAATCGTATCCTGTGCCGTGCCTTTCGTTACGCCCGGCGAACTCGGCACGCCGAAGGTGGCCATGCCGGAACCGGCGTTGACGAGCAGGCTGTCGCTATGGCCATGGTAACAGCCAATGAATTTGACAATCTTTTCCCGTCCCGTATAGCCGCGTGCCAGGCGCAGAGCGCTCATGGTTGCTTCGGTGCCAGAGTTGACCATGCGGATGGTTTCGATGGACGGATAAACCTCCATCACGAGCTTTGCAAGTTCCGACTCAATGCAAGTCGGCGCGCCATAGCTCGTACCACGGGTGGCAGCTTCCTGCAGGGCCTTGACGACTTTCGGATGGGCATGTCCCACGACCATTGGCCCCCAGGAGCCAACATAGTCGATGTATTCATTGCCGTCGATATCGTAAATCTTATCGCCTAACGCATGGTCGATAAACGGCGGATTGCAGTCCACACTCTTATAGGAACGCACGGGGCTGTTGACGCCGCCGGGCATGAGTTCTTTGGCTTCAGCAAAAGCAGCAGCGGATTTTTCCAGATTAAGCATTTGCATCCTCCTTCAACCAGCGTGCCACATCCATAGCATGGTAGGTGATGATGATATCAGCACCGGCACGTTTCATAGAAAGCAGGGTTTCCATGACAATGCGCTTTTCGTCAATCCAGCCGTTCTTGGCTGCCGCCTTGACCATGGCATATTCGCCACTGACGTTATAGACAGCCACCGGATGATGGATATGGTCGCGCACCTGACGCACGATATCGAGATAAGCCAGCGCCGGTTTTACCATGATGATGTCAGCGCCTTCGGCAATATCGAGGTCAACTTCCTTGATGGCTTCATGGGCATTAGCCGGATCCATCTGATACTGACGGCGGTCACCGAAAGCCGGCGCACTGTCGGCGGCATCACGGAAGGGACCATAGTAACCCGAAGCGTATTTAACCGCATAGCTCATAATCGAGACATTCTGAAAGCCGTTTTCGTCCAGAGCTTCGCGGATAGCCGCCACACGGCCGTCCATCATATCGGACGGCGCGATGATATCCACACCGCACTGTGCCTGCGAAACAGCAACTTTCTGCAGGAGTTTCAAGGTCTTGTCGTTATCCACATAATGGCCTTCGAGATGGCCGCAGTGGCCGTGGTCGGTGTATTCGCACATGCAGACGTCGCCCACAATCATAAGTTCGGGCACTTCGGCCTTGATGGCCTTGATGGCGCGCTGTACAGGGCTCGTCATATCCCAGGCGCTGGAGCCGTCGGCGTCTTTATATTCAGGAATGCCGAATACTTCCACGGAAGGAATGCCCAGTTCCCAGCATTCTTTCGCCGTCTTGACGGCTTCATCCACGGACAGATGATAGCAGCCCGGCATGGAGGGAATTTCCTCGCGGACGTTTTCGCCCGGCACGACAAACAGCGGATAGACAAAGTCCTTCACCGACAGGCTGGTTTCGCGAACCATAGCCCGCATAGCGGGGCTGATGCGCATACGGCGCGGACGGAGTTTCTGTTCATACATGATATAACATCTCCTATTATTTGCAGATGGCCTCTACAAGACCATCAATGGTATATTCTTTGGCAATAATATCCGGCTCAATGCCTAAGGATTTGGCAGTGTCAGCCGTAACGGGGCCGATGCAGGCGGTCTTTACGTCCTTCAGTACCTCTGCCGAGCCGATGATGTTGACGAGATTTTTAACCGTGGACGAGCTGGTGAAGGTCACCATATCAATGTTTCCTTCTTTGAGTTCTGCCGTCAAAGCCTCGCCGTCCACCTGACCGCAGACCGTACGATATGCAGGTGCGACTTCAACTTCAGCCCCCATCTCACGCAAGGTATCCGGCAGGATTTCCCGCGCTTCTTCGGCACGCGGAATCAGAATTTTGGCATGCGGCGGCAGTTTACCCTTCAGCGCTTCTACCACACCTTCGGCGCGGTATTCCTGCGGAATTACATCAGCCACCAGGCCATACTGCTTGAGTTTCTCTGCCGTTGCCGAACCGATAGCGGCAATCTTGGCATAACCCAATGCGCGGGCATCCTTGCCTGCTTTGAACAGGCGGGCAAAGAAACGGCCTACACCATTAGCGCTCGTAAAAATCAACCAGTGATAATCCGCCACATGGTCAATGGCCTTATCCAAGGCGGCATAGTTATCTGCAGGGTCAGCTAAGGCGATAGCCGGTGTTTCCATAACCTCTGCGCCGAGGTTTTCCAGTTTTGCCGTCAGCTTGGATGCCTGACTGCGTGCCCGCGTTACGAGAATCCGCTTGCCAAACAACGGACGCTGGGAAAGGTTATCGAACCACTGCAGGCTGTCCCGCAGCTTCACAACCTCACCCACGATAAAGATAGCGGGCGGCTTAATGCCGTTTTTCGCCACATCTTCAGCGGCCTTGCCGACCGTGGTAATCAGCGTGCGCTGTTCCGGCTTAGTGCCCCAACGGATAACGGCAGCCGGCGTATCGGCACTGCGGCCGTTTTCGATCAACTTGCTCGTGATATGCGGCAAATTGGCTACGCCCATCAGGAACACAAGCGTATCCACGCCCATAGCGAGGTGTTCCCAGCGCATATTGCTCTTGCCCTTAGTGGGGTCTTCATGGCCCGTCACCACGGCAAAGGAAGTTGCCACCGCGCGATGGGTCACGGGAATACCCGCATAGGCCGGCACGGAAATCGCCGAAGTGATGCCCGGCACGATTTCAAAGGGCAAATTGTTTTCGCGCAAGAGCAGGCCTTCCTCACCGCCCCGGCCAAATACAAAGGGGTCGCCGCCTTTGAGGCGCACGACGCATTTGCCTTCTTTGGCCTTGTCCACCAACAGCTGGTTGATGTCTTCCTGTTTCATGGTATGGTTGCTCGATGCCTTGCCCACATAAATGTATTCGGCATCTGCCGGCGCCCAGCGCAAGATGCGGTCATCAGCCAGACGGTCATAGACCACAACATCGGCCATCTTCAGGCAATCCACTGCCTTCATGCTGATAAGCCGGTAATCTCCGGGGCCTGCACCTACTAAATAAACCATTCCTGCCATATTTTATGTCATCCCTTTTCTGTCTTATTTATTCTGCAACAAACCGAGTTCCTGCAGGATTTCCTGCCCGCCGGCGGCGAGGAGTTTTTCGGCCAGCGTTACGCCCAGTTTTTCCGCCTCACTAGCCTTGCCGCTGAGTTTATCGCGGTAGAGACGCTGACCGTCCAAGGAGGCGATTACGGCTTCTACCTGAATTTCGTCGTTGTCAGCTGGCACAGCGTAAACACCAACCGGCACCTGACAGCCGCCCTCGACCCTACCCAAGAATGCACGTTCTGCCTTGGCACAATACACCGTAGCTTCGTCATTGAGGAACGCGAGCATTTCGCGCATCTCCGCATCATCCTCGCGGGTTTCAATGGCCAGTGCCCCCTGCCCTACAGCGGGCAGTACCATGTCGCGGGGCAGAACTTCCGTAATGCGCTCGCCAAATCCCAGACGCTTGAGTCCGGCCACCGCCAAAATAATGGCGTCAAAGTTTTCGCTTTCCAGTTTGGCCAAGCGCGTATTCACATTGCCCCGCAGGTCGCAGATGTTGAGGTCCGGGCGGGCATGCAAAAGCTGTGCCTTGCGGCGCAGGCTCGATGTACCTACTTTTGCGCCACAAGGCAACGCTGCAAATGTCTTAAATTTGGGGCTGACCACGGCATCGCCGGGATCAAAGCGTTTGGTAATCGCAGCAAGAGTCAACCCTGCCGGAAGTTCCGTCGGCATATCCTTAAGGCTGTGCACCGCCAGGTCAATGCCGCCGGAGAGCATATCCATTTCAAGCTCCTTCGTGAACAGGCCCTTGCCACCGATTTTGGCCAAGGGGGCATCGAGAATCTTATCCCCCTTGGTGGTCATTAATTTGAGTTCGACTTTTAGACCGGGATATTCTTCCTCCAAACGGCCTTTTACATATTCTGCCTGCCAGAGAGCAAGCTTACTGCTGCGCGTACCGATAACGATTGTGTCTTTCTTCACTGGTTGCTGTCTCTCCTATCGTATCAAGTTTGAATAGCGCCCGCATGGCGTCGATATA
>CACZIV010000092.1 GCA_902781305.1 Pseudoselenomonas ruminantium | reverse complement strand
GATTTCATCCGTTACCTCGGACATTTCCTTTTCCATAATCAGAATGTCCTTGGTCTTGGCACCCATGATGGCGATAACCTTGTTGCCTGCTTCCTTCATGGCGCGGGCAATCGGGAAAGTCGGCGCAACACCGATACCGCCGCCCACAACAACAACCGTGCCGTCAAACTTCTTGATTTCGGACGGCTGACCCAGAGGACCGGCAAAGTCCACAATGCTCTCGCCGGCTTCTTTTGCGGCCAGCGCCATCGTGGAGGCACCGATTACCTGGAATACGATATTGATGATGCCTTTTTCGCGGTCGAAATTCGCAATGGTCAGAGGAATGCGTTCACCTTCCTCGTCCACCCGCAGAATGATGAACTGGCCAGCCAGACATTTCTTCGCCACACGCGGGGCTTCGATATCCATGGAGAAAACGCTGGGCGATAACTCCTCTTTCTTCAGAATCTTAAACATGATTCACTCTCCTAAAATACACAAATAGACTTTATCAAGCAAACACGCCTGCTAAATACTCTTCCAGGTTGGTCTTAATGGGCATCAGATAGACATTGGCTTCCTGCTTGTCTGCCATTTCCATGACCTGACGGGAAAAATCCACACTCCACTCCAGGGTCGGCGCAAAGTTCTTCGGGAAGATGACGTTGTTCTTACGCTCCCAATAACTCTGCGAAGCTGCCGTGACCACTGGCGATACGCCCCAGTACACATCAAGGCCATCGAGCATATCCATGTAGATTTCCAGCATCCGCATATCAAAGAACGGCTGCGTGAAGAAACCTGCCGCACCTGCCTGCACCTTGCGGCGGGTACGGTAAAGCTCATGGCGCATGGAACTTCTGTACTGGTCAATGCCCGCATAGACCTTCACTTCCGGCATTTCCTCACGGAACTTGCGGATGACGTCCGTGGATTCCGTCGGATAAACCTCATGGGTCATGCGCTGCGGCGGGTCACCCTGCACCACCAGGACTTCCTTGATGCCCTTTTCCCGCAGATAATCCTTCATGGGCAGCTCTTTGTCCAAATCAATATCCATAGCACGGATATGGGGCATGGACATGGGGAAATACTCCTGCGCCATCGCCGAACCTTCCCAACTGCGAATGTCAAACCGCAAGAGGTCAGGAATATTAATGACGTCAATCTTGCCTTCGTACTTCTGTAAAAGCGTAAGTTCCCCGCGCAAAGTTTCTTCATCGCGAGGAATAAGCTCCACGGATACTCGTTTCATAAGCCGCCTCCAGACTACCTGTTAATTTGTAAAGCATAATAAGCTACATGAATACTATTGTAATGTCTTTTTTATGAAAATGCAAGCATTCAACAAACGAAGAGAGCTGCGCAGAAGTGATTTCTCCCCCTTCACAGCCCTCTCTGAAAAATGTTCATTTTACGCATTTGTACTCTCCTGCCTTGCGGATATTACGTCTGCGGTAATAGCATTTGCTTTCATTACCCGTATTTTGCAATTTTTTGACCGGCGCCGCACATCTTTCTCCTGAACATAATAAAAACAAGGCTATACGAAACTATCCGTAAGCCTTGCCGTGTGAGTTTTATGAAATTAAATCTGCCCAATCATCTTATGCGTCTGCGGAATTACGCGTACATCCTTGAGTTTGGTCAGGGCGTAGTTCTGGCAGATAAGGATTTTTTCCGGACTGGCCGCCTGACAGCCGCCGTAGGGCGTGACCGGCTGAATGATAAAGAGCGTTTCCGGTGCCGTTTCCGCTACCAAATCAATAGCCTTGCGGAATTCGTCTTCCGTTGTTTCATCAGCCACCACCAATTTGATGTAGAGGTCTTTTTCCTTGGCGGTTTCGATAAACTTCCTGTGTGCCTCCCACTGTGGCCGGCTCACGATACTGGGCAGCTTGATATCCATGCTGATGATATCGGTGATATCGATAATGCTCTCCAGTTGTTTGTACAACGTACCATTGGTTTCCAAAAAGACAGGCACTTCTACTTCCTTGGCCACCTCGCGGATAAAGTCTGCGTGCAGCAGCGGCTCACCGCCAGTAAAACTCACCGCCTGATGAGGTACTTCCTGACAAAGGCGGTTGATTTCCATGGCTACCTGCTCCGCAGAACGCGGATTGGGGAGCTTGGCAAACTCGCGACTGCCCGCATAGGTTTCCACTTCACACTGCGGATGACTGCCCGGCGCATTCTCCGTGTCACAATAACTGCAATCGAGATTACACCCCTCTAGGCGCACGAATACCTGACGGCAGCCCACATATTTGCCTTCTCCCTGAATGGAGGAAAAAATTTCAATCAGATTTTCTTTCATGGCTCAATCCTCGGTATAGGTCACGCTGGATTTTGGCGATTCAAAAACCGTGATGGCGGCAAGCTTGCTGTCCCGCTGGAAGATTTCACTACCTGCGAGTTCCTCAAAGATAATGCGGGCAAGATTCTCTGCCGTAGGATTCACACCACTCTTGAAGGGTTCCAGCTCATTGAGATAGCGATGATCAAAACGCTCCAACGTATCCTTCAAGGTCTGCTTGATGATTTTGAAATCCACCAACATGCCCAGCTCGTCCAGTTCCTTGCCCTTGACGACAGCTTCCACCACCCAGTTATGTCCATGCAGGCGAGCACATTTGCCGGGATAGCCATTTACATGATGGGCTGCCTCAAAAGCGCCCTCTACTTTTAACGTATACATATATATCAAACTCCTTACCTACAGATAAAGTACACATGATTATAACATCTTCATATTGCTATTTCAATATCACAGCAACAAACAAAAATTGGCAATTATGCTTTTCCGAAGAGTTTTTCTATCTGGACTATCAAAGCAGGTATTTCCTCAAATACCACTTCCACAATGATATTCCAGTTAGTGCCATCATAATCATGCACCAGGCGGTGACGCAGGCCTGCTATCATTGTCCAAGGTACTTCACTATGCTCTGTCTTATATTCCTTCGATAAATTATATGCATGCTCTCCTATGTTATACAGAGGTGTTGTCACCAACCATTGCAACGAATAATCAGACAGAAGTGCCTCCCTGGTAATTCCCTTGTCTTCAATATATTGTTGCAAACGTGTAGCATACTCATATATCTTCTTTATTCTCTGTTCATCAGAATATCTCATGCCACCAAAACCTTTTCTCTCATAATCGTCTTGTAAAATTCGCTATCCTGATTGATTTCGTTGATTTCAAAAACATCCACACGCTTTTGCAGGATTTCGCGCAGCTCTTCACCAAAAGCAAATATCCGGGTGAGCTTAAAGCCTTCGCCACCGAAAACGAGGAAATCCAAGTCGCTGTTTTCATCGGCTTCGCCCCGGGCATAGGAACCGAACAGGTAGACTTCTTTAACATGATATTTTTGCGCCAGTGGTTTTACCATAGCGGTTATATTCTCAAGGGTAAATATCTGCTTTGACATTTTGTCCCCTCCTCAAAAATCTTCTTTATTCACTATTCATCTGAATATCTCATGCCACCGAAAACGAGGAAATCGAAGTTGCTGTTCTCATCAGCTTCGCCCCGGGCATAAGGGCCGAACAGGCAGACTTCTTTAACATGATACTTTTACGCCAGTGGTTTTACCATAGCTATTATGTTCCCTTTTATTATAACACAAAAGCCCTCCCATTAAGGGAAGGCTTGCGGATTTACTTCAAAATATCTTTCGTATTCTTCACGTTGCCCACAATATCATCCATGCTCATCGCGCGGGTATGCTTGGTATGGCTCCACTCGTGTTCGTTGCGGTGGATGAAGCCCAGGAAGATAATGGGAATCCACGAGTAGATGAACACGGGATAAAGCAGCATGTAAAGCCAGGATTTCCATTTTGCCCGAATCTTAATCAGGATAATCATGGGCAGAATGTACTGACCGAGCATGATAGCAGTCATGAGCTGCGACGGCATGAAGTTATAGATGTTCGTGTAGAACGGCGGGAACGCCAGCTGAATATAGCTGATGATGATGAAGATGGTGGAAATCATCAGGAAATGCGGCTGCATGAGATAAATACATTCATCCCACATGCGGATATCCTTGTTCTTCCAACCGGCTTTGAGCATCTTCGGAATGAAGCGGTTGCCCACATCAAACTGCCCCTGTGCCCAACGGCGGCGCTGATTCCAGGACTGCTTGAAGGTCAGCGGCTTTTCATCGTAAATGATGGCGTCATGTGCCCAGCTGGTCTTGATGCCTTCAGCCATGCACTTCATGGTAAATTCCATATCCTCGGTCAGACAGGTTGCCTGCCAGCCGTGACGCTTCAAAATTTCCATATCAAAGCACATGCCCGTACCGCCCAAGCAGGCAGACAGGCCGATATTGGACTTGGCCAAATGGGAGATATGACAGATAACCCAAAACGCGATGGCAAAGGTACCAGCCACCCAGGTATCGTAAGGGTTCTTGGCATCCATATAGCACTGGATAACCTTATCGCCCTTGCAGAGGCGGTTGTTCATTTCCATCAGGAACTGCGGATGTACGAGGTTATCGGCGTCAAACACGCAGACGGCGTCATATTCCTTGTCCATCTTGAACAGGCGGTCAAACATCCAATCGAGTGCGTAACCCTTGCTCTTTTTCGTCGGGTGCGTGCGCTCATGGACGATGGCGCCAGCGGCCGCGGCCACTTCGGCCGTATTGTCGTCGCAGTTGTCGGCAACCACATGGATATCGTACATATCCTTCGGATAGTTCAGGTGGCCCAGGTTCTCTACCAGCTGACCGATAACCGCCGACTCATTATGCGCAGCCACCACGAGCGCAAACGTCTTTTTCGGGGTTTTAATCTTCTTCTCTTTCCGCCGCCACATGCCGCAGAAACCAATGATGAAGAAGTACAGGGTAAAGAGGAAAATCATTATCTGCATCGGCACCATGATGATGTCAAATGGATGTGTCAAAAATCATCAGCCTTCCTTTGCAAACAGTGCAATAATTGTATTGAGTATACCGGCTGCGCCATAGGTGCAGAATACTGCCACCGCCAACGCCGGGAGCAAAGCCTCATGGCCCAGCCACAAAATACCGGCAAACATCACAAACGCAAAAATCTTCGTAAGCAGGTAAATGGGTTCTGCCCCATCCCCCTTGAAATTGGGGTAATGCACATGGCTCACCATCAGATAGCCCACAATGGCCATGATGATGGGATAAGCGATACCAAAGCCCAACGGGTCAATGCCCAGACTCACAAAGAGCAGGGTAGTCATGGCTACGATATTGCCGCCGGCAGGAATTGCCAGCCCCATGAAGTAACCATGCACGACATCCGCATTGACATTAAAGCGCGCCAAGCGCCACATGCCGCATACGGCAAAGATAATCACCACAGCCATGCCGAGCAGGCCATGATGCTGCAACACAAATACCCACGCCAAAAATGCCGGCGCAATGCCAAAGGAGCCCAAGTCACAGAGCGAATCCATTTCCTTGCCCATTTCGCTGGACACGCCAAAGAAACGTGCGGTTCTGCCGTCAAGACCATCAGCAACGAGTGCCAGTAAAATGAAAATCGAGCCCCAGATTAAATCACCATGATAGGTCGAAAGTATGGAGCACATACCGAACACGAGGTTCATGGACGTGCATAAATTCGGTAGAAAACGTCTGTAATCCATCAGTCTTTTATCCTCCCCAAAACGGTCAAGCCGCCAGAAACCTTCTGCCCCTTGGTCACGGCGATTTCCACATTTTTCGGCATTACCACTTCCAGGCAGGAACCGAATTTAATCATGCCGTAAAGCTCGCCCTGCTTCATTTCATCGTCCAAAGTCACATAGGAAACGATGCGGCGGGCCAAGATGCCGGCAATCTGTTTTACACTGATACGGATGCGCTCATTTTCAATGCCGAGTACATGGTGCTCGTTCTCAAAGCCCACCGTATCCTTATAAGCGGGACGGAAACGACCACAGAAATACTTCTGTAGCTTGATTTTGCCCCGAATCGGACTGCGGTTCACATGCACGTTGAATACGGACATAAAGATAACGACCTTGTTGCAGGGTTCCTTTACAAATTCGTCCGTTTCCATCGGCACGATATCCGTCACGGTACCGTCAGCCGGAGAAAGAATCACATCTTCATCAAGCGCAATTTCCCGCTTGGGATTGCGGAAGAAATAACAAAAATAAAACATCAGTACAATGGGGATTACCGCTGCATAGGGGCTAATGGAAAAGCCCACGAGAAGCGCCAGCAAAAAGCAGGCACCAATAAAGGGATAACCCTCAGAAATAATAGGGGTCAAGCTTCCACCTCCTTATCAATGATAAACATTACGCACGGCGCGACTTATAACTATGCACCTTCAGCACAAACTTCGGCAAAGCCATCAGACGGCCTGCGCGTTTCGGCTGCAAAAGACCGCGGAACAGCCATTCGAGCTTGGCTTTCTGCATCCAGTACGGAGCACGTTTCATCACACCAGCCATAACGTCCAGCGTACCGCCTACGCCGATGGACACCGGTACATTAAGTTCCTTCAGGTGTGCATGGAGCCACTTCTCCTGCTTGGGCACACCAAGGGCGGCGAGCAGCAAATCCGGCTGCGCAGCCTTGATTTCTTCGATAATCGCCGCTTCATCTTCGGCCTTGAAATAGCCATCCCGCGTACCGACGATTTCAATACCGGGATAAAGTTCCTCAGCCTTGGCTTTGGCTTTTTCCGCTACGCCCGGAGCCGAGCCAAAGAAGAACACCTTCTGTTTCTTGCTCGGCGCAATGCGCATAAGTTCCTGCGCCAGGTCATAGCCCGCTACCCTTTCCGGCATTTCATAACCTAAATGATGGGCTGCCCATACCGTACCAGCCCCATCCGGCACAACCAAGGCGGCATCATTTAAGATATCCTTTAATTCCGTGTCATGCGTTGCCCGCATAATCATCTCTGCATTGGCGGTGGCAATCAGGACATTTTTCCGTTCATCCATATAACCTTCCACCTG
>CACZIV010000091.1 GCA_902781305.1 Pseudoselenomonas ruminantium | reverse complement strand
GGCCAAGCAGAGCTTTATCTATGCGTATTTCCCCTTTATCTATGGGATTTATCCCTATGCCGTGGTGACGGAGGAACAGAAAAAAGCGATGGCCGAAGCGGGCGTGGATTATAAGTATTTGTCCATCTATGAGATTTCCTATAATTGTCTGCGAAAGCTGTTAGGCGTGAATTGAGGAGGAATACCTTGATGCGGCGGCTGAGGAAGGTTATCCTTTGCCCGCTTGGTCGGAAGAAGCGCATTTGGAGTTTATGCGGCAAGCACAGATTGATTATACGGTGCTGTCGCCGGCAACACCGCATATCTATAACGGGGATGAAAAGCTGTCCTGTGAGGTAGCGCGGGAAATCAATGAAGAAACGGCCGCTCTTTGCCGCAAGTATCCGGATAAATTTGGCTTTGCGGCAGCCCTGCCCTTTCCGAGTAGTGAGGGCAGCATTGCAGAGATAAGGTATGCGATGGATAAACTGGGGGCTTTGGGCGTGAAAGTTCCGAGCAATGCCGGGGGCATTTATCTGGGCGATGCACGTTGGGAAGCGGTCTTTGCGGAACTAAACCGCCGTCAGGCGCTGATTATCCTGCATCCCAGCCCGGCAAGGGAGCTTCCGCGCAAAGGGACGGTGACAGGGCAGGTCATGGCCCTGTTTGAATATCCTGCCGATACCACGCGAACTGTCGTCAATTTGCTTGCCAGTGGCATGTTGGAACGCTATCCGAAGGTTCGTCTGGTTGTGCCGCACTGTGGTTCCTTCCCTATATGAAACAGCGGGCCAAGGCGATGTTTGCCATGCTGGCAGGCATGCAGATGATGAAGCCGGTGGATATGGAAGCGGGCATGAAGCAGCTTTATTATGATTTGGCCGGCGACCCCATGCCGGAGGCTATGGATATGCTGCTGAAGATTACCGATGAAGGTTTTAGTTATTCATGGCAGCATGAGAAAAAATGGCAACACGGGAATCCTGGCGGATGAATTTATCCGTGGCGCGCAGGAAGCCGGACATGAGACGGGGAAAGTAGAACTGCGGGATAAAACGTTCGGTGACTGTTATGGCTGCCGTGCCTGCCACAATACCCATCTGGTGGGGACAGGCACCGCATATTATGGATACCTTCGTGGAAAGCTATGATTTCAAAGGAAAGAAATTGACTGCCATCTGCACCTCCGGCGGCAGCGATATCGGCACGAGTGCTGACTATCTGCAGAAGCTGACCAAGGGCAAGGCGGAATGGAAGCCGGGCAAGTTGTTCTCTCCGCAGGCCAAAGCGGAAGATATCAAAAGCTGGTTTGATGGTCTGGGCTTCTGAATAGGCTTAAGATAAATTTTTGTCTGACAGTAACGGCATTTTTGCCGTTGCTGTTTTTGTCCATTATCGCTGCTTTGCTGGCAAAATTTTTACATTTCCGGATTGACAGATTGTGACAATTATGCGATATTATTGTATAAAATAAAAGTAAGAACAGAAATGAGGAAAATAGATGTCGACAAAGATTTATTTAAGCGAAGTCATGATGCCCAGCCAGACGAACCCTAATGGGAATGTTCATGGCGGCGAACTGATGAAGATGATGGATTCCACAGCCTATGCTGCAGCTCGCAAATACAGCCGTTCCAATGTGGTAACGGCACGCGTGGATGAATTGGAATTTCATACACCGATATTGATTGGTGATTTGGTCACCTGCACGGCAGAGGTCATTTATGTCGGCCATACCTCCATGGAAGTGGCGGTAAATGTCGAGGTAGAAGTATTAGAAGCCGAGCAGGGGCCGCAGCATGCCCTGTCCGCTTACTTCACGATGGTCGCACTGGACCGCAATGGCCGTCCGATGGCCGTGCCGCCGTTGGAACTGGAGACAGAGGAAGCCAAAGCTGCTTTTGAAGCCGCAAGAAAGCGCCATGAACTTTACCATGAACGCAAAAAACAGCGGGAACTGGCTAAACAAAAATTGACCGAGACTAAAAATGAACAATAGTAAAAAAGAAAGAGCATAGAAAGCGGCGGTTGCACAGGTGAAATCATCTGAAGCAACCGCCGTTTTTTGTTGGTTTGTATGTTCAAAAAGTTTAGGCGCCTTTTACCTCGGCCAAAGCTTCGTTCAATGCTTTGGATAACTGGTCGGCACAGGAAGTGCCGCGTCCACGGCAATCATTGCCCTTCAACATAGCGGCGATATTTGCCGCATCTGCGCCCTCGACCAGTTTGCTGATGGCTGCCAGATTACCCGGACAGCCGCCGGTGAATTGAACGTCATGCAGCTTGCCCGCATCATCAATGCTGAAGTCGATTTGCTTGCTGCATACCCCTTGGGGCTGATAGGAATAATTTTTCATCATATGCTCTCCTTAAACATCGACAAACATAAAAGTTTGCACATTTATCCGCTAAGAGTATTATACAAGATATAAAAAAGTTAGCAAGTATGCAAAAAGTTATCTATTTGGTGTGTATATAACAGGGTTTTTTTAGTAAGTTGTCGAATAATCTTAACAATGTATACAGGTGCCCGCATATGGGATAGGCTGCAAGGTTATCTGCAGTCAAGGCTTTGAAACGGGAAAAAGGGAAACGGTCAGAGGCGGGGCTTTTTGAGGAGGATTAGGGAATAAATGGAATTCATTATGCAAATCAACGAAGTGGCAAACCACTTTGTTTGGGGCCCTCCGGGCATGATTTTGCTGGTGGGGACGGGCATTTATTTGACCTTTCTGCTGGGCGTGCCCCAGCTCCGCTATTTCTTTCCGGCAATTGCCGAGGTCTTTAGCTTTCGACAAAGGGGCGAAGGGGATAAATCCATTTCCTCTTTTGCGGCAATGGTTACGGCGATGGCGGCAACGGTGGGATCCGGCAACGTGGCGGGGGTAGCAACAGCCTTGCACCTGGGTGGACCTGGGGCATTGGTCTGGATGCTCATATCGGCGTTCTTTGGTATGTGTACCAAATTTGCGGAAGTCACGCTGGCCATTCACTACCGTAAAAAGGATGCGCAGGGGGATTGGCGTGGCGGCCCCATGTATGTCCTGGAGTATGGTTTGGGGGAATGGGGTGGCGTTTGGAAACCGATAGGAAAGTTCCTGGCGGTTCTGTTTGCGCTGTTTGCCCTGTTTGCTTCTTTAGGAATGGGGGCAGCCGTGCAGGCCAATTCGGCAGCTGAGGTGCTGTTCATGGGCTGGAATGTGGACCATATGAACAGTGGCATTATGATGGCTGTGGCAGTAGGTCTGGTCATCATCGGCGGGCTTACCAGCCTCTCCCGTGTGACGGTGTTTGTGGTTCCGTTCATGATTGTTTTTTATCTGGTGAGTGCCGGTATTTTGTTGCTGAGCCATTGGACGCAAATTCCTGTGGCTATTGGGGATATGTTCCGTATGGCATTTTCCTTTGACCCTGCGGTATTTGCCGGTGGGGTGGCAGGCTGGTGCGTTATGGAAGCCGTTCAGCGGGGGGTTGCCCGCGGTGTATTCTCCAATGAGGCAGGGATGGGCTCTGCGCCTATGGCCTATGTCACGGCAGATTGTGCGCATCCTGTTCAGATGGGGTTTTATGGTATTTTTGAAGTGTTTGTGGATACCTTTGTCATTTGTGTCATTACGGGGCTGGCCATTCTCGTTACGGGCACGATGACGTTCTATCCTGACTTGACAGGAGCGCAGCTGGTACTCAGCTCCTTTGAACTGGTATTAGGCGTGTCCGGCAAGTATATTTTTGCAATTGCGCTATTGCTCTTTGTGACAACGACGATACTGGGGTGGTATTGGTACGCAGAGACGGCGGTGACGTATCTGTTTGGTGTGCGTTTCAAGTCGGTCATGAAACTTTTGCTGATTGTCATGATTGTCTTGGGGGCCTCTGGCGCGCAGATGCTTGATGCGTCCGGCAATGACTACTTAAACAATATATGGAACATCTCGGACACCCTCATAGGCTTAATGGCATTTCCTAACCTGATTAGCCTGTTGCTGCTTTCACTGACGCTGCGGCGTTTGGTGAAGGATTATGATGTACAAAAGACTGTGCAGAAGGTATGCGATGTGCCGGAGAAAAAGCCTGTGTCCAAGGAACTGCGGGAATTGCTGCTTGTATCTGTTTGTGCAGCTTTGCTGCCGCTTGCCCTAATCGTCTTTGGCGATAGTTCGCGGGAGGCAATGCGTCCGCAGGACATTTCTCTGCAAACGGTCTTGAATAGCGGTCGTTTTGTCGTTGGTGTTGACGATAACTTCCCGCCTATGAGCTTTACCGACGAGAATGGGGAATTAGTCGGTTTTGACATTGACCTGTCGCGTGAGATTTCTTCCCGCCTGGGAGTTACGTCTGTGGTGCGTCCCATTGCCTGGAAAGACAAGGAAGAAGAACTGGATAGCAGGAAAATCGATTGTATCGGCAGTATGTCTGTAACTCCTCAGGCTGTGAAGACGATGAGCATCTCGGAAGCATATATAAAGGATAATCTGGTTTTTGTCGTCCGGGGCGACAGCAATATTATGTGGCTGAGTGATATCAAGGGAAAGAAGATTGGTATACAGACCGGTTCTACAACAGATGATGTCTTTAGGAAATCGGAATTTAACAAAGATGCTGTGATTGTTCCGCTTATGGATAACGTGGCGGTTCTCCAACAGGTAAAAGAAGGAAATGTCGATGTAGGCTTTGTGGATTCACTGGCTGCATTTTATTTCATCCGTTCAAGCAGTGAGCGATATTTTATCCTTCCTGACAGCTTGAGTGAAGAGGATTTGGCTCTGGGGTTCAGGAAAAATGACAAAGAACTGCGGAACAGGGTGCAAAAAATCCTCAGTGAAATGAAGGCAGATGGAACGCTGGGGAAAATCTCCCAAAAGTGGTTTAAAAGCGATATTATCATTGTCCGGTAGCTCTATCAGGAGGACGAGTATGGATGCCAAAAAAGAGAAAAAAGCTGAGTCTGTCCTGAAACGAGTGGATATGACGACAATTATTATTCTGTTCTTTCTAGCTGTGGTCATGGCCTATTACACCATGCTGCAGTCCGAGATGAAGCAGAAAGTCATCGTAACGCGGGAACTGGTTGCCACCAAGTCAGCGAATCAAATCAATGAATACCTATCCACCGGTGTGGATATCATCAGAGGAGTGTCTTATACGCTGGATGATATGATTCGCAAAGGGAAATCCCATGCGGAAATGATCGACTTTTTGGAGAAACAGTATGCTGCAACCGAACACATCACTGCAGGAAATTCGACGGGCCTGTATGCTGTGGTGGAAGATGAGTTCATTGATGGAACGGGCTGGGTTCCCGCTGCGGATTATGTTCCGCAGGAACGTCCCTGGTATGGAGGGGCACTGGCCAATATCGGGCAGGTCGCAGTCGTAGACCCCTATCTGGATGCGAAAACCCATACCATGATGATTACGTTATCCAAGTCGCTCTGTGATGTGAAAAGCGTTGCGGCGATGGACTTTTCCCTGAAGCATCTGCAGGCCATGACCGAGGAACTGGCTGCCAAGGGAGATTCGGATATTGAAATTGTTTTGGATAGAAAGTATCAGGTTGTAGCGCATTCGAACCGGGCAGAAGTAGGGAAAAGCTATCTTACGGAGGAAGGAACGTTTGGCAGGGTGCTTGTGGATAAGCTGCGTTCCACCGAGGATAAATATTTTTCCTTCCGGTTTGGTGATGCGGAGTACGTCGTGTACAGCATGCCGGTGGCGAACAGCTGGCTATGTTTGTCGGTGTTTGATGCGACAGCTACCTTTGCGCAGCTTAGAAGGACTTTGGTTCTGACCATCATTGTCCTGTTGTTGGTCATATCGGTAATTCTATTTATCATGTCGCGTTACGAAAAGAAATCCCGCCTGGCGCAGGAATTGAACCAGAAAGCGGAAACAGCGGCTGCAGCTAATGAAGCGAAATCTACATTTTTGTCGAATATGTCCCATGAGATACGAACCCCCATCAATGCGGTGTTGGGGATGAATGAGATGATTCTGCGTGAAAGCCGTGAGCCAAACGTAATTGAGTATGCCGAAAATATTCATACAGCGGGCAGTACCCTGTTAGGGCTGATTAACGATATTCTCGATTTCTCCAAAATTGAGGCGGGCAAGATGGAAATCGTCCCTGTGGATTACGACCTTTCCTCCGTTTTTAATGATTTGGTGAATATGATTCACACGCGGGCGGATGCCAAGGGGCTGGAGCTTTTGCTGGATTTTGACCAGGAGACGCCGAAACTGCTCTATGGTGATGAAATCCGTATCAAGCAGGTCATTACGAATATCCTGACGAATGCAGTGAAATATACGGAAAAAGGCAGTGTGACCTTTTCCGTAAAATTTGAGCGTGTCCCGGATGACCCGGACAGTGTGCTGCTCTGTGTGGCGGTCAAGGATACCGGTATCGGGATAAAGCCGGAGGATATGGAGAAGTTGTTTTCCAAGTTTGAACGTATTGAGGAAAAGCGCAACCGCAACGTGGAAGGCACTGGCCTGGGTATGACCATCACGCTGAACCTGCTGGAAAAGATGGGCTCATCCCTGCAGGTAGAAAGCACTTATGGTGTGGGTTCGACGTTTTCCTTTAAGCTGCGGCAGCGTGTGGTCAAGTGGGAGCCGTTGGGCGATTACAAGGCGTCCTATCAGGAATTGTTAAAAGGACATAAAAAATATCGCGAGAAATTTACGGCACCTGAGGCGCTGGTTCTGATGGTGGATGACAATCCGATGAATCTGACGGTGTTTAAGAGTTTGATTAAGCAGACGAAGGTTCAGGTGGATACGGCAAACGACGGTGACGAAGGACTGTTGCTGGCTAAAGAAAAAAAATACGATATCATTTTCCTTGACCATATGATGCCGGGCAAAGATGGTATTGAGACGCTGCACGAGTTGAAGAAACAGGAAAGTGGACCGAATAGGAATACGCCGGTAATCTGTTTGACCGCCAATGCCATTTCCGGTGCGCGGGAGCAGTATATCGAAGCTGGTTTTAATGACTATCTGACCAAGCCAATTGATACCGACAAGCT
>CACZIV010000090.1 GCA_902781305.1 Pseudoselenomonas ruminantium | reverse complement strand
TTGCGTTTGAAGTTTTCACCGCTACCAGTCATGGTGAAGCGTTTAGCTGCTGCTCTGCGAGTCTTAATCTTTGGCATTACATTTTCCTCCTTAAATTAGCCTTTGCATCAGGATTCCTGTGCAGGCTGTTTGGGCTTCGATGCTTTCTGCACTTTCGGTGCAACAATCATCGTCATATTTTTTCCTTCAAGTTTGGCATTGCGTTCAATGGAAACACGGTCGCCCAGTGCTTCTGCCACACGGCCCAGGACAGTTTTGCCCAGTTCCGGATGCGAAAGCTCACGGCCTCGGAACATGATGGTCACTTTGACCTTGTTCCCTTCCTCTACGAAACGAAGTGCGTTCTTCAACTTGACGTCAAAATCGTGTTGTTCAATGTTGGGGCGAAGCTTAACTTCTTTGATGTTAATAACCTTCTGCTTCTTCTTCGCTTCCTTTTCCCGCTTCTGCTGTTCATAGCGGTACTTACCGAAGTCCATGATGCGGCACACCGGCGGCTTTGCCTTCGGCGCAATCTCGACGAGGTCAAGATGCTGTTCTTCAGCCATGCGCAGTGCGTCACGAGTTGCCATGATGCCCAGCTGCTCACCTTCAGCGCTGGTCACGCGGACTTCACGGATGCGAATTTCCTCATTGATGCGTAAAGATTCTTTGCTAATAGTAAAACACCTCCTGCTTAAAGTCTACATCTCTTATCCAAACAAGAAAAAGGCGGCACAAAGCCACCTTTAAAAACTCAATGCTATAAACCCAACTGACCTTTACTTGCGGTCATCAGGTGAGAAGCGGTGGCTTCTTCTTGTTCATGACTTGATTAGTTTATCATAGTGAATGCATGGTTGTCAATGATTTTTTTGCAAAATTACCTTGTCGATTTCCTTGCCGTCCGGCAGGAAGCAGCGGACGGTGATTTCATCGCCCTTTACATCCATGGTCAGGTAGTTATCCGTTTCCGGCTGCGGTGCAACAACTTCATCGAGCTTATGGTCAATCCACAAGCCGGGATAACGCACATTTCCCGCCACGCCAGTAAGGATATACAGCGGTCCCTTCCCGCTGCGCTGGAAGTTCTGGATATGGCCCCGGTTGCGGTAGGTATGCAAATGCGCCGTAAAGACAAGGTCAATGCCCAGTTCATCAAACAGCGGCATAAAGACTTCGCCCACATCGGATATCCCTTCCTTGCGCTCCGGGCGGTTATGGATGCGGTATTGCAAAACGTCCTTATGCACCAGCACAATCTTCCACTTCTTCCGGCTTGCCACAGCGTCCTGCCGCAGCCAGGCTGCCTGCTCGTCCCGCAAGCCCGGCTTAAATTCCTCCGTTTCGTCCCACTGGCTGTTCAGCACGATAAAATGTACATCACCATAGTCATAGGAATAATAATACCGACCAAAATTTGCGCTGCCATTATCCGGAACGGCAAAATACTTCAAATAGGCCTCCGGCAGGCGCACCTTCCAATTCAGATTGTAGGTTTCATGGTTGCCCATCAATGGCACGAAGGGAATCCGGTCAATTATGCCGTCCACGCCATGAAACCAGGCCTGCCACTTCGTATGATCTTCCCCATTGTCCACAATATCGCCCATATTGATGAAAAAGGCCGCCTGTGGATTACGCTGTGCCGCATTTTGCGCCAGCTGTTCCCAATCGCTGTAATCGCTGGACTGTGAATCGGGGAAAATCAGGCATTGGAAATCTTCCTCTCCCGCCGTATGCAAAGAATGCCACGCCCCTGCTGCCCCTTCGGCAGCCACGCGGTATTCGTACTCGGTATCGGCTGTTAAATCCGTCAATTCAGCTGTATATTGATTATTCTCCACACCATCATCGGTGAAAAAATCCTGTTTTGCAGCAACAATCCGGGCATCTTCCTGCCCTTTAAGGCGATATTCTATGCTCGGATTAACCAAGGGGCTTTCCGCCTGCCACATCAGCATGCGGCTATGGGCGCTGTCTGCCGTAATCAGCTGGCGCAAAAACTGCGCATCCAAATCACCGGTCAACTGCCGCATGCTGTTGGCCGCTTTGCGGTATAATGTCCCTTTTGCCCAAAAGATGCCACCGGCCAGCAGGCCCAATGCACCCAGGCCGCCCGCAATAAATGTTCTACGCTTCATGATTTCCTCCTCATCTTTTTTCTCATTCTATCACTTGAAGTTGACTTCAAGTCAAGAATGTATATTTTATTTCCATCTATTTTTCTAAAGAAAAATCCATTATAATGAAAAACATCACTATATACGAAATGGAGATACCATAATGGAAAAAAACAGCCCCATCTATAACTGCTATGTCGAAATCCTCAAGCGGGAACTGGTGCCCGCAATGGGCTGCACCGAGCCCATCGCCATTGCCTACTGTGCCGCCAAAGCCCGCGCCGTCCTCGGCTGCCTGCCGGATAAAGTCACCATCGCCGCCAGCGGCAACATCATCAAAAATGTCAAGAGCGTTATCGTCCCCAACACCGGCGGCCGCAAGGGCATCGAAGCTGCCGCCGCTATCGGCATTGTCGCCGGTGACGAAACAGCAGGGCTCGAAGTTATCGCTAAGGCCTGCGAAGACGATAAGGCAAAGCTCGGTGATTACCTCGCGCATACGGAAATAAACGTGGAATTTGCCCAATCTGACCATGTTCTCGATATCATCGTCAAGGTCAGCAAAGGCGAGGACAGCGCCGAAGTTCAGGTAGTCAACGAACATACCAACATCACCAAAATCACGCGCAACGGCGAAATCCTGCTCGAAAAGGAAATCGTAACGACCGTAGAGGAAGGCAAACCCGACTACGAATGCATGACCATTGAAGATATCTACGATTTTGCCATGACTTGTGATATCGCCGATGTGCAGGCAATCCTGGACCGGCAGATTGCCTATAACACGGCCATTGCCGACGAAGGACTCAAAAACGATTACGGCGCCAATATCGGCAAAACCCTGCTCAAGGCTTACGGTCAGGACGTCCGTATCCGCGCCCGCGCCAGAGCTGCCGCAGGTTCGGATGCCCGCATGAACGGCTGTGAACTGCCGGTCGTCATCAACTCCGGCAGCGGCAATCAGGGCATGACCGTTTCCCTGCCTGTCATGGAATACGCCAAGGAACTCGGCGTCGATAAGGAAAAACTCTATCGTGCCCTGCTGCTGGCCAACCTCGTGACCCTGCATGAAAAAGAAGGCATCGGCCGCCTTTCCGCTTACTGCGGTGCCGTAAGTGCAGGCGCGGGTGCGGGGGCCGGCATTGCCTGGTTGTGCACCGGTGACTACAAGACCGTCATTCACACCATCGTCAACGCACTGGCCATCACCTCCGGCATCGTCTGTGACGGTGCCAAGGCTTCCTGCGCCGCTAAAATCTCTGCTGCCGTCGATGCCGGCATCTTAGGTTTTGAAATGTACCGCAACGGCCAACAGTTCTACGGTGGCGACGGTCTGGTGCTGAAGGGTGTCGAGAACACCATCCGCAACATCAGCCGTCTGGGCCGTATCGGCATGAAAGAAACCGACAAGGAAATCATCAGCATGATGATTGAACAGTAATCATTTCCCTAAAAGCAAATGTCAACCATACATTTTTATCGTGTTGACATTTGCTTTTTTTTCGTCTATTGTAATAGGTATCACGAGCAAAGGATATGATTACATGAAAGCCAAACTGACTGCACTCGAAGAAAAGATTATCCACGGCTATCGCCTTTCCCGCAAAGATGAAGCCGAAGTAAAAGAACTACTGAGCACGCCTTTAGATGAGTTAATGGCCTGCGCCAGCAGGCTGCAAAAGCATTTTTGCGGCAATCACGTCGACCTCTGCACCATCATCAACGGGCGCAGCGGGCGCTGCAGCGAGAACTGCAAATACTGCGCACAGGCAGCCTGCCATCATACCGGCATTGAGGAATACCCGTTCCTGCCTGCTGAAGAAATTATCGCCAATGCGCGCGCCAATGAACAGGCTGGTGTAAACCGTTTCGCCATTGTCACCTCCGGCCGGGCACTGGGCGGAGCAGAATTTGACCAGGCCATAAAGACCTACGAAAAAATGAACGCAACGCTGAAAATCGAC
This sequence comes from Pseudoselenomonas ruminantium, assembly GCA_902781305.1. Classification (GTDB taxonomy): domain Bacteria; phylum Bacillota; class Negativicutes; order Selenomonadales; family Selenomonadaceae; genus Selenomonas_A; species Selenomonas_A ruminantium_K. Next base: position 2,969 of record CACZIV010000090.1, on the reverse strand, counting down.
CTCTGCGCCTCCCACGGCATTCTAAACCGTGAACAATTCCGCAGACTGCGCGCGGCAGGCGTCACGAGCTACCATCACAATATCGAAACCTCCCGCCGCTATTTCCCGCAAATCTGCACGACCCATACCTATGACGACCGTATAAAGACCATTCGCCTGGCGCAGTCCGAAGGGCTCAGCGTATGTTCCGGCGGCATCATCGGCATGGGCGAAACCTGGGCAGACCGCATCGACATGGCGTTCAGTCTTGCCGAGCTGGGAATCCAATCCATTCCCATCAACGCACTGATGGCGATAAAAGGCACAGGCCTTGAACATCAGCCTGCCCTGCCCGCAGAAGACATTTTGCGTACCATCGCCATCTTCCGCCTGATTAACCCCGAAGCCAATATCCGTTTGGCGGCAGGACGCAAGCTGCTGCCGGATAATGGCTCCACCGCTTTCCTGCATGGAGCATCTGCTTCCATTACCGGCAATATGCTCACGACCTCCGGCACCACGATTGCCGAAGATTTAGCCATGCTGGAAAAGCTTGGCCTCAGCAATCAATCCTGACCATAAATAAGAACACCTCCCTGCTTAGCAGCCTAAGCGGGGAGGTATTTTATTTGCTTACATATTATGTACATGTGTATGCAAATAGTCCAGCAGCTTTTCTTTCGTGGTTGATTTCAGGATATAGCCTGTCGGTCTTAGGCGCAATACGCGTTCTACCTGGTCCTTGTCCCCGACACCGGTCAGGAATATCACCGGAATATTCTGCGTAGACGACTCCTGACGGAGCATTTGCAACACCTGCGCCCCATCAACTACAGGCATTTCATAGTCCAGAAGAATCATATCCACGGGATTTTTCGCCAGGAAGGTAATGGCCTGAATCCCCGCGGTAACAATACTGACCTGATAATGGTCTTTTATCCATTCGCGCACCATTTTGGCATAGGACGGGTCATCATCCACAATCAGAATATGCTTTTTGCTTTTATGCCCCACCTCTGGCAGATGGCCGTCGGTAATCAAAAGTTCCAATTCCTCCATCTTCAGTGGACGGTCCAGCCACTTAACAGTGGTCATATCAAATAAACTTCCCGCCAAGTCCTCGCGGTCGCGTTGGTCACCAACCACAATTATCTCACGGCTCATTTTACTTATATCGGTATAAATACCTTCCATCCAGTTGTACTGAATCATATCCTCCATAATCTTATTGGGCAGATACAAGATAAACATTCTTTCTTCTTTTTCTGCATCATACTTGGGAATCTTCTCATTTTCCTGCGTCACCATCGACACTTTACAGCCCATTTCCGTCAGTTTGCGTTCAATCCCCTTAACCACCACGCTGTACTTGCACATAACAATGACAACGTTCTTGCGCTTCTCTGTTTTTTTCTTTTCTTCAGTCATTATGTTCACCCCATATGGTATTTATCCTGTAGATAGTCTTGTTTATTTCGTCAACAGCTCCACAATTTTATCATAAGCAAATTGCTCGGCTGCCGATTTAAGCTGTTTCCATTTTTCCTTCTCCTGCGCTGGCATACTGTATTCTTCCATCTCTGTAAATATATCCTCCAGACGGTCGCAGTCCATATCCTCTGCCGCCGTCCGAATTTCCTCATAAACGGCTGCAAGCAAATCCGCATCCGCCTCCGGCTTGTCTTCCACCTGCTTATCTTCCTCCTGCGCAGCAGCGAAAACTTCCGCCAGCGGCGCCTTAAAGCTGCGGCATTTTTCCATAAAGCCTGTGTGATGCTCATGGATATAGTCTAAATCCCCACTCTTGCCCGCATTCTCCAACAGCTGTGCTTCTTCACCAAAGGAAACCGCACCGATAATGCGCGCCGAACTCTTGAGGGCATGAACCTTGATGGTATAATCCTGCCAGTTTTCCGCCGCATAAAAGCCTTCAATTTCATCGCTTTTTTCATCAAGCGATTCATAAAAGATTTTCAACAACGGCAAATAGGCGTCGACTGAACCGCTGTTCTTAATCCCGACAGACAAATCAAGCCACTCTGCATCCTTTAGCGGAGCAAGAGCTTCAGGCACCTCAGCGGCGGCTATTTCTGGCACATCTTCTACACTTGCCGCCTTAATCTTTTCCGGAGGCAGGTACGCCAACAGCGCGCCCTCTAGTTTTTCCGGCTCAATTGGTTTGGTCAGATAATCGTCAAAGCCAGCCTCAATATACTGCGCACGCGCATTGGCAATGGCATTGGCCGTAAGGCAGACGGCTTTCGTGTCGGTATTCAGATTATCCGGCTGTGCACGAAGTTCCTGCAGCGTCTCAATGCCGTCTTTATGCGGCATCATATGGTCAAGGAAAATCACATCGTATTTCCGCTGCTGCGTAAGTGCCAGACATTGCATGCCGCTTTCCGCCGTGTCGATTTGTACCTGTGTCTGCTTCAGGAGGTTTTGGAACACCACCAGATTCATGTGGTTGTCATCCACTACCAGAACATGCGCGTCAGGCGCAATAAATTTTTCATGATAACCGCTTCGATTGTTGATGCTGCTGCGGCAAGCTTCCTCATAATTGCCCATCGGCTCCCAGCTGACCACTTTTTGTTTGAGGACAAAACAGAACGTAGAGCCATAACCATAGGTGCTGTCCACCTGGATGGTACTGCCCATCATATGCAGCAGATTTTGGGTTATCGCCATTCCGAGCCCTGTACCTTCAATATTGCGGTTGCGTTTTTCCTCAATACGCTCAAACTCGGTAAAGAGTCTGGCCATATCCTCTTCTTTGATGCCAATACCCGTATCCTGAACCGCTACACGCAAATATACGCTGTCCGGATCATCACTGACCGGCTCACAGCCCACAAAGAACGTCACCGTTCCCTTTTCCGTATATTTCACTGCATTGGTCAGGATATTGGTAATAATCTGCTTGATGCGGACTTCATCACCATAAAGCCTGCTCGGCATTTCTTCATCAAAGCCCAGCTCAAGCGTCA
>CACZIV010000089.1 GCA_902781305.1 Pseudoselenomonas ruminantium | reverse complement strand
CTTTCCGTTCTGAAGCGTCCGCCGGTCTGGCTGGCCATCGTGGCGGTTATTTGCCTCAATGGCTCCATCTTCGGCGTCTACAACTACCTCGCTGATTATCTGCAGAAGATTGCGGAAATGCCGGGAGAGCTCATCGCAGCACTGCTCCTCGTCTATGGTCTCTTGAACATCTGCGGAAGCTATCTGGGGGGCAATCTCCTCGCCAGGTGCCCCAGCACGACCGTACGCCTTTTCCCGCTGTGTACCATCGCGCTCTACTGCCTGCTCTTTGCGGGCGGTGGGAAGCTGCTGCCTCTTCTTGCGGCCCTGATTGGGGCCTGGGGCATCCTCGGTGGCATCAATGCGAACATCAATCAGTACCTGCTGTCCTGCGTGGCATCGGATGCGCCGGATTTCAGCAACGGCCTGTTCCTGACAGCGGCCAATCTCGGCTGCATGGCGGGAACCATGATCAGCGGCTTTTTCATCCGCAGCCTCGGACTGCCCTTCGTCGTCTGCGGTGGCCTGCTGCTGGCGGCCGCTGCCCTGCTGCTCACAAAGTTCGTACACTGCCGGGCAGATGAGCAACAAGCGACGGATTGGATTTTAAACGATTGTCTAAAATAGGGGTTCTGACCTTGTTTGGAGGTATATTTATGGCAAATTCCTTTTGCTCAGCCCATTCTATCCGTACCACGGAGGGGAATGCATTGGGCAGTGGTGGAATCTACGCCGGGAGGTATGACAGCTATGGGACGCATTGCCCAGGAAACGGTTGGACCGCAGTCGGCCCGCGAAGCAGGCATGTATGCGCTGTATGGTGATCATCAATCATGACACAGGTAAGGTTATCTGGGCTCATGAAGGACATGGCAAGACCATTTTTACCAAGTTCTTCAAGCTGCTGAGCAAAGAGCAACTGGCCAATATACAGCTTGTATCTGGTGATGGTGCCAAATGGATTCAGGCATGCATCAACGATTTTTGTCCGGTAGCCAAGCGCATACGGTGAATAATTATTGGTGCATATCAGCGCAAATAAGGCAAGACGCAGTCTGTATGGTTTTTAGCCTCACTGATGAATTTTTGTACGGCAGAGTTTTTGTTTAGGGCAGAGTCTTTGCGATAGTATATGCCCATTGGCGCACGGGGAGATTCGTCCCAAGGCAGAAAAGCAAGTTCCTTGTGAGGCAACGCTAAATGCTCGGGGATAAGCGCAAACCCCGCACCCGTCAGCGCCAAATTGTAGGCTTCGCTGATGGTAGCGCAGAGAATATTGTCCAGTTCATCGTTGACGGGAATGATGCGGTGGCCACGGGAAAAGGTATGCTTCAGAAGATACGGCGGTATGGCGATAATTTGACGATGAGGCCATAACCCCGAAGAAGAGACGCTTTTTTGGCGTCTTTTTTTGCATTGGAGAGCAAGTGCATGCGCCTTGCTCACGACGCAGATAAAACCATCGTCATGGAGCTTCACAAAATGAATTGCCTCGTCAGAAAATTTAGCATCCTTCATGCCAATGACCAGATCAAGCTGATTGACAGCAAGGCGGTGCAGATTGGCATCTGTTTGGTCGAGGGCAAGCTCCGGCAAAATGTTGTCCTGCGTCTCAAGCAGTGGAGTGAGGATTTTGCTGATGAGCCAATTTGCGTGGGAATCGGCGTAGCCAATTCGCAGGACATTCCGCTGACTTTTGTGAAAGCTCTCCATCCATTCTTTTGAGCGGTAGTAGATTTCGAGGATTTGCCGTGCATCGGGCAGGAACTGCCAGCCGATTTGCGTCAGCGTCACCGAACGGGTGGTACGCTGAAAAAGCTGCACGCCCAGCTCGTTTTCCAGACTTTTGATTTGACGGGAGACGGCGGGCTGCGTCATGGAGAGCTGCTCGGCAGTCCTGGCGTAGTTCAGTGTCTTTGCGAGGGTGGCAAAGCATTCCAACTGTTGCGTGTTCATGGAAATCACCTCATCCCTATTATAACATGTCACACGCATTATTGATACGTCTAGCGTATCAATAATGCGAAATTTGCATTTCACAACCATGGCTGTTCCTGTTATTATGAACCTGTCGAAAGTTAATGCCAGCTAAAAGAAAGGATGATTCACATGGCACTCAAGAATTTAGCAGCATGGAACAAGAAGGCAACCATGAACCTGACCGGCTCCTCCTGCGGATCCGGCGACAAGATTATGTCCGTGGCTTGCGGTTCCGGGGATAAGGTTTTGCCTGCCGCTTGCGGTTCCAGCGACAAGGTCGTGCCGACGGCTTGCGGCTCCGGCGACAAGTAATTTTGGTGTTCCGGTGGGCATGAATGTCCCCGTGGGGGTCGTAGGTGCAAAATACACCTACATCCGATGACAGGAAAAAGCAGGGAGGGCGGTCGAGTGAAACCGTATTTTTCATTTCAGTGGCATATCACCGATGATTGCGACCAGCGCTGCAAGCACTGTTATATTTTCGCCGAAAGCAAGGAGAAATGTATCAGCAGCATGACGCGTAAGCAGATGACGGCTGTACTGGAAAACTGCGAGGATTTTTGCGAAACCTTTGACCGCCGGCCCTACTTCTACCTGACCGGGGGAGATCCCATCCTGCATCCAGATTTTTGGTGGTTGCTGGAAAAATTCCGGGAAAGGAGCATTCCCTTTACCATCATGGGGAATCCCTTCCACCTGACGGAGGATGTATGCAGACGCATGAAGGAATGCGGCTGTGTGCGCTATCAGATGTCTATAGACGGTCTTCAGGAAACCCATGATTGGTTCAGGAAGCCGGGCTCTTACAAAACTACTCTGGAAAAAGTAGCCTTGCTAAATGGATCAGGAATTCGCTCCATCCTCATGACCACCGTTTCCGGGAAAAATATAGACGAAATACCGCAAATTATCGATGCGGCAGTGGCGGCGGGAGTGAAGGTCTATACCTTTGCCCGATACTGCCCCACAAGCGAGGAAAAGGATACCAATATCACGCCTCGGCGTTATCGGGAACTCTTGGTCGAATGTGACAAGAAATTCCGCGCCTATGAGGAGGCCGGCTGCGAAACTTATTTCCATCGCAAGGACCATCTTTGGACGCTCTATGATTACGAAGAAGGAAAATTTACGATTCCAGAGGATGCGGAGCCTGATATGATTTACGGTGGTTGTAACTGCGCAAGCGGGCATTTGACGATACTGCCAACGGGGGATGTCTATGCCTGTCGCAGGGTGCTGGACAGCTGCGTAGGCAATGCGCTGAAAGACAGGCTGACGGATTTGTGGGTAAACGAGCTGGAAGATTATCGGGAATATGATAAATTTGCCAAGTGCAGCAAGTGTGAGCTGAAGGCATGGTGCCGTGGCTGTCCCGCCGTAGCATCTGCCAATTCCGGCGGAGATTTTTATGCCGCCGACCCGCAATGCTGGAAGGAGATTTGAGAGATATGGATATACTCACGCTGATGAAGGAACGCCGTTCTATTCGGAAATACCAAGACAAACAAGTTCCAAGGGAACTGGTGGACAAGATTGTGGAGGCAGGGCTTTATGCCCCGAACGCCGGAGGCGGTCAGCGCAGTATGATTATCACTCTGCACAATGCGTATTTGGCGAAGAAGTTGGGCAAACTGAACTTCGCTGCCTTTGACCGCAGTAAACTCATGGGCGGACATGTGTCCGATGAGCAGCCCTCCATCATTGATGATGTGAACATCAAGAACGGCTTTTACGACGCCCCAACGGTCTGTGTAATTTTCGGTCAAAAGGACTTTCCCTTCAATGTAGCGGATGCTTTCTGCATAGCGGAAAATATGATTTTAGCGGCTCATTCGCTCGGGGTTGATTCCTGCATCGTTTCCCGTGCCGAGGAAACCTTTGCCCTGCCGGAAGGCAAGGCGTTCATGGAGGAATGGGGCGTGTCGGACACGATGGAGGCCAAGGCTTTTGTGACCTTGGGCTACCATGCGGGAGACTATCCTATGGGCAAACCCCGCAAAAAGTGCCGGAATATTGTGATTGAGTAGTTTATGGGGGAGACTTTTCGATGAACTTGATTAAAGGAATGCATCACGCTGCCTTGCGTTGCTGCGGCAAAGCCGAGATGGACGCTGTCATCACATTTTATTGTAACGTGCTGGGCATGAAGAGACTTCGGAGCTGGGGCGAGGACACAGAAGCCGGCGCCATGCTGGATACGGGCAGCGGCGTGATTGAGCTCTTTGCCAACGCCGAGCCGGGACGCAAACCTGGACAGGTTGACCATATTGCCTTGGCTACCGACAAAGTAGACGATTGCATGGCGGCCTGTGCCAAGGAAGGACTGAAAGTCATCATGGCACCGCAGGACATTGTCGTACCCTGCGAGACGCCCTACCCCTTGCGTATTGCCTTTGTAGAGGGCAAAGCCGGGGAAATCATTGAATTCTTTGACGAGAAGTAAGAAAGAAGGGTTAAGACCATGCATTTTTCCAGCGGTATCAATCGTCCTCCTTATGAGGCCAATGACGAATTTTTGCAGATTACATCAGGCTGCAGTCATGGGAGTTGTAAATTCTGTACCTTTTACAAGGAAAGTCCCTTTTCCCTGTCGCCCATGGAGGAAATAGAAGCTGACATTAAAGAACTGGCTCATTCGGGCTGGAGATTTGACCGCATTTATTTGCAGGGGGCTGATCCCTTCATTCGCAAGACCGAGGACTTGCTGAAAATCGCCGACATGATTTATCATTATCTCCCTCGGGTGAAATCCATCGGCGGCTACGCCCGTGTGGACAATCTCAAAAACAAGACGGTAGAGCAGGTGAGACAGCTCAAGGATGCGGGCTACAACTATTTCTACTTCGGCGTGGAAAGCGGCGATGATAAACTCCTTGATCGCATGAACAAGGGCTATCATGCTGATTATGTGTTGCATGAATGTCATAAGATGGACGAGGCAGGGATGCCATGGATTGCCAACTTCCTGGGCGGTCTGGGAGGGCACGGCTGGGGGCTGTCCCATGCACGGGAAACGGCAAAGCTATATAATCAGCTAAAACCCGCCATGATTTACGCTTCGGAACTTACGCTCTTCCCTGATACCCCTCTTTCCCGTGACGTGTCGGAAGGAAAATTCGCCGAAGCCACGGAGAGGGAGCGCATCGAAGAAATGCAGGAGTTTATACGCTGCCTGATCGTCCCCACCATTTTCCGCGCCGAGCATGTCACCATGCCTGTGCGCATCAACGGCAGAGTGCCGGAAGATAAGGATGCCATGATCAGCCGTTTGCAGGAAACCATAGACGAGAACGGCGAGGAAAGGCTGCAAATGTATCGAAGCAGCGTGTACAGCCTGTAAGAAGGTGTCAACGTGATTCTCTACTTCAGTGCCACAGGCACCAGTAAATATGTGGCGGAACAAATCGCCAAGGCAACCAACGACAAGATTGTTCCGCTGAAAGAATTGGTACGACAGGAGACGTATTCCATCGCTGTGCCAGAAGGGGAAAATTTCGGGGTGGTCATGCCGACTTATTGGGAAGGCCTGCCTGCGATTTTGCTGGACTATCTGCAAAAAGTCGAGATAAATTTGGAAGGGAGCAGCCATTACTGCTATTTTGTGGCTACTTATGGATGCGACTATGGTAATATTTTATCCACGGCGCAAAGGGGATTCAGCAAGGTGGGAATTCAGTTTGACAGCTTGTATGCGGCTCGTTTTGTCGATAATTGGAGTCCCATGTTCTACCTGAAAGATGCCCAGCACAACCGCCTCGCCGAGGAAAATGGCGAGGCCGAGACTCGTACCATCATAGAGCAGATACTGCGCCGTGAAAAGGGGCACAGTTTGCCAGATCAGATGTCAAGTATCATGGCGGCGGCAGCTAAGGCAAATTACAACCGCATCCGTAAAACGAAAAACTTCCGTCTGGACAGGGAAAAATGTATCGGCTGCGGGCTATGTGCTAGACAATGCCCCCTCGATGCCATTGTCATGCAGGAAGGAAAGCCAAAGTGGGTCAAGGAAAAATGTACCCTGTGTCTCGGATGCTTCCATCGTTGTCCGGCGGCAGCGATTGACTACGATGGCGGACTGCGCAACGGGCAGTATGTCAATCGTCATGTCACGCTGGATGATTGAAAGGGGGATAACGATGAATTACAGGCAAATGGGTGAGCGGGTTTACATCCGCATCGACAAAGGTGAGGAAATTCTCGCACAGATGGTGGACGTGTGCCGACAGCTTCACATATCCGCCGCGACATTTCAAGGCATCGGGGCTTGCGGCGAGGTGGAAGTAGCAACTTATATCCCGGACAGGCAGGAATTTCTGCCCCATGTGCGGAATGGTATGCTGGAGATGATTTCCCTCATGGGAAATATCGTGACCGGAAGGCAGGGGGAATTGGTGCAGCACGCCCATGCTCTCTTTTCTGCCTTTGATGAAGCAAAGGGATGTATAGACTATCTTGGCGGTCATTTGAAAAAAGCGACGGTGCTCTACACAGCGGAACTGGTTCTTGTCCCTGTGCAGGGCGGCAAGATCGGGCTGAGATATGATGCAGCTACGGGAATTGATGTCTGGGATTTGGAGGCATAGGTATGATTTGGCAAAAAATGCTCTATGGGACTGGCGCACTTCTGCTGAGTACGGCGATTCTGCTGGCGGGAAGCATGGAAATAGGCGAGGCGGCTAAAGCCGGGAGCAGCAACGCACAGGATGTGCTAGTGCGGGCGCAGGAGCGTGATGCGACGTTTGCGCCCGCCATACGCTATTTTATGCAAGCGCCGGAAGCCAAGGGCAGTGATACGCCCTACGGGAACAATACGGTGGCAGGGCATTATGCGCAGGCCGGTGATGCCAGAATTTACTATGAGATTTATGGCAAGGGGAAGCCGCTGTTTGTTTTTCACGGCGGCGGCGTGGGTACGCCCTATGAAATGGGACAGATGATTGACAACTTACGAAAAAATTACCAAGTGATTGTCGTGTCCACCCGCGGACACGGACGCTCAGAAATCGGACATTCGGAGCTGACCTATGAGCAGAAGGCGAATGATATGCTGGCGGTGATAAAGGAAGTCACCGATGAGCCAGCCGTCCTGCTGGGCTTCAGCGACGGCGCATACACGGCCTACAAGGTCGCTTCCATGTACCCGGAATGCATAGAGCGCATCGTGGCCATCGGTGCAGGTACACTCAAGCCAGGTTTTTTCAGCGGGGAAATGAAGGTAGCGGATTTAGAGAAAATAGATGCAGCTTTTATAGAGCAGCAGAAAAAAATCATGCCGGAGCCGGAACGCTATCAGGAATTTTGCACGAACTATATGAAATTCTGGAGCAAAATGGAAGTCGGCGAAGATTTCCTGCGGACGATTGAATGCCCAGTGCTGTTGATTGCCGGAGACGAGGATGACCATGCGCCTTTGGTGACGATGGTGGAGGCAGAGCAGTATATCCCAAAAGCCAGCCTATGTATCGTCCCCAAAGCATGGCACACGGCATTTCTTGATAATTTTGATGTAACATGGACAGCGATAGAGCAGTTCTTGCAAACGGATAAAGCAAAGCTAATCGGCAGCAGGAAAGTGGAGTATAACAGAAAATAATGTGATATAGGTTTTTGGGGGGTGCAAAATCCGAGCCGAGGGGGTGCAAATGCACCCCCTTCTCTTTTTGCGGAAGCATTGTCCTGCGCGGCTTCCAAGGCATACTCGCTTAACGATTGACAGGGGGGTGCAAGGGGGTTCATCGTTAAGAGGGTTTAGGGGGTGCATCGTTAGATTGTATCATTTTGATTGGTAAAGGGGAACTCCTCATCACCATCATGAGCAGCCTGGCACAGGAAGAAAGCCGGATCATCTCGGAAAACGTCACCTGGGGCCATCGGAAGCGGTTCACCGTCAACTTCCTGACCAAAGAAACGAAAGCGAATGAAGGGGAAGTGCCGCAGTACTATGTGGAAAATAACCACGAAGCCATCATCAG
>CACZIV010000088.1 GCA_902781305.1 Pseudoselenomonas ruminantium | reverse complement strand
GCGAGTTCACGGTTATGCTCGCTTCCGCTGGCGACAAGAAGATCAACGTTATCAAGGCTGTTCGTGAAGCTACGGGTCTCGGCCTGAAGGAAGCTAAGGCTCTCGTTGATGGCGCTCCGGCTGCTGTTAAGGAAAACGTTGCTAAGGCTGAAGCTGAAGAACTCAAAGCTAAGCTCGAAGAAGCTGGCGCTACGGTTGAACTGAAGTAATTTCAGTTTGCTGAAATTAGCAATATAAGAAAAGCTGTGAAGTGCGAACTCATGTTCGCCTTCACAGCTTTTTTGTTTATGTTGTAGGTTGTTGCTGACTGCCTTCTACGACGACCTGGCGGTAAAGTTCCATCGTGTCAGCGTGGTGTTCCTGAATGTAGTTGAGTGCCTGCTGCTTTTGTTCAGGTGCAGCATCATCGGCCAAATAATCCTTAACGGCTTGTTCAAGTTCCTTGGCCTGTTTATTCAGACTGCGGCAACCAATCGTGAGCGATGTGGATTTTAGGGCATGGATATTGATGCGGTAGTCTTTCCAGTTGCCTGTAGTTAAATCATCATCCAGCTTGGCAATATTGCCGTCAGATTGTTTACAGAACAGGGCAAGTACGTTGTTGTAAAGAACTGGCATATCGTTGCAGTATTGCAGCCCCAGTTTCTGGTCGATAAGAGCCTCGGCAGCCGGTGGCTCAACTGGTGCAGCAGGTTTCGCTTGTGTAGTTGGAGCAGCGGCAGGTTTTGCGGCAGCGGCTCCGCCGGCTATGGGCTTTTGTAAAAGTTCTGCCGGTAAATAACGCTCCAGCATGGCGGCGAGTTCAGCACCGGTCATCGGCTTGCTTAGATAGTTATCAAAGCCTTCGGCCAGGAATTTTTCCCGGGAGCCGGATATGGCCGTTGCGGTCAGAGCAATAAAACGGGTATTGCTGATGTTGGGGAGTTCTTTGGCTTTATGCAAGGTTTCCACACCATCCATACCCGGCATCATGTGATCGAGCAGTACTACATGGAATTGTTGTTTTTGCAGGGCGTCTAAAGCTTCAGTACCGCTATGGGCAATAATGGTCTGTACCTGAGTATCTTGGAGCAGACTGGAGGCGACAAAACAGTTCATATCGTTGTCATCAACGATGAGTACGCGGGCAGAGGGCGCAATAAAGCTGGCGGGTTTGTCTAAGGCTGCTTCAAAGACCGGCTGGTTGTCAAGACTGAAAACACCTATAGGGTCAAATGAACTAACGCCTTGAGGCAACTCAATGGTGAAAACACTGCCTTCGCCATATGTGCTGTCGACTTTTATGGTGCCGTTCATCATGGTCAACAGGCGATGTGTGATGGCCAGCCCCAATCCGGTTCCTTCAATTTTACGATTGCGCTCAATGTCCAGGCGTTCAAAGACACGGAAAAGCCGGTTTTTGTCTTCCTCACGAATGCCAATGCCGGTATCGGTAACGGCAGCGTGCAGGTGGAGGGTGCTTTCACTGCGGTGTCCGCTGATATCCAGCGTGACGGAGCCATTTGGTGTGTATTTTATGGCATTATTGAGCAAATTGATGAGAATCTGGCGCAGGCGTCCGGCATCTCCATGCAGATAGTTGGGTAAATACGGGTCAACGTGAATTTTGAACTGCAGATTCTTGGCCTGAGCGCGTAGGCCGACCAAGGTACAGACCTCCCGCAGCACCGTGGCTAATTGATAATCGGTGGGCACGATTTCCATATGGCCGGACTCGATTTTCGAAAAGTCCAGTATTTCGTTGATGATGGTCAACAGTGCCGCTGTGGCCGATTTGATATTGCTGGCATATTGCCGGACTTCGCCGGGAATTTTTTGCCGCAAGATCATTTCGTTCATGCCGCTGATGGCATTCAGTGGGGTGCGGATTTCGTGACTCATATTGGCAAGAAACTGGCTTTTTGCCTGATTGGCAGCGTCTGCTTCGGCGCGTGCTTTGCGCAGTTCCTCGGTTTCGGCTACGCTGGTCTGGGCCATGAGCAGATAGATGCTCAGGCAGGCGAAGAGAATCAACATCAGCGAGAAGAGGAAGAGCACGCGCTGATAGATGCTGGTTATCTGTCCGGCCACCGCTGACCAGGGCATATAGCCAATCATGGAAAAATCCGTCTGGGGAAGATCTGCACCGAAGACGAAGAATTTTCCTTCAGCACCTTCGGTATAGACGGCGGCAGCCTTGCTGCGTTTCAGGCGCTCATGGACTTCCTGCATGCCGGCTTGAATGGTATCATCAGCCCAGAAACGCGTATCATTGCTGGTGTAGTTTTCGTAAGGGACAGCTAAAGTGCCGTCACGGTACTGGATGATGACATGGGTAAAGGCATCATAGTCGGAAAGGGCGAAAAGCTTCGGCAGCATTTCCGGTGGATAGACCTGATAAAGGACGTAGCGGACGTTATCGCCATAGAAGACCGGCGTCGCCAGCAGGATACCAATATCGGGATTATAATCGATAACGTTGTTGCCATGAAAGGCCATCTGTAAGCGGGGGAAAGAGGCGGTAGACAGAAAACGGCCGGTGGTATGGTGCTGAAAATCAATAAGGCCGGCCTGTCCCTGTGGATTTTGCTGAGTGAGCATCTGCAGTACAGCCTCTTTTTCCTGTTCATGTGTCGACAAATGGTAGGCTGCTGTCTGCAATGGGGTCATGAAGCGGTGGAAACGCTCGCCGGCCAGCAGGGAAATATCTTCGGTCTGCCGGGCCACGGATATTTCAGCGGCTTTGTTCAGCATGTTGACAATCCGCTGCTGGATAAAGATTCCCGACAGGAAAATCAACAGCAGGGTCATCATGATGGTGAGCACCATTTTTTTGCGGCTATTCAAGAATCTCCACCCCCTTTACGAGCCAGTCCATGTGTTGGAGCAATCGGTCATCCCGGATTGATTCATCAGCGCGACAGCGCAACTGGCCCTGCCGGTCATAGATTTCACCGGCAAAGACGAAATGGCCGGCAAGCATTCGTTCCTTGAGGTATATCAGCTTTGCTTTTTCCTCGTCTGTGACGGCAGGGGAAAAATCACAAAGCTCGACAAAATCTGCTTCCATGCCTACCCATTGTTTGTCCACATAGTTGAGCTCGCCTTTGAGGTAGCGGCGGATGATATCTTCGTAGTAGCGGTCCCAGTTGCAAACCACGGAAGTCAGTGCATGCTCGGAGCGCCATTCATGTTTGCCTAAATCCTCGTAGTAACCGATATAGTCGATGCCCAGTTTCTCAGCGACATCGGCTGCTGCCGGTTCATCCTGATGATAGGTCAGAACATCAGCGCCAGCTTCGGTTATCAGGCGGCGTGCTTCCTCGGCCTCTTTGCTTTCGTTCTGCCAACTGCCTGTCCACATGACGACCACGCGGGCATTAGGATTGGTTTGCTGCACGCCGAGAGTAAAGGCATTGATACCGCGGTTGACTTCCGAGTTTTTCATAGCGGCCACATAGCCGATAACATTGCTCTTGGTGTGCATGCCAGCTAGGGCACCGGCCAGATAGCGTCCCTGATACATGCGGACGAAATAGGAAGTCATATTGCGGGCATGACATTCGGCCGAGTTCGTACCAAAGGCAATATGAGGATATTCGCGGACGAATTTTTGCGCCTCCTGGGAATATGAGTAACTGGCGAGGAAAATCATGCCGGCACCATTGTCGGCCATTTCCTGCACGGCTTTTGTGCAAGCGCCTTCGGTATTGACGTTTTCTTTGAACAAGAGTTTTATGCCCATGGCATTGCAGGCTTTGCGAATACCGCGATATTGGGGGGCGTTCCAGCCTTCCTCATGAATGCCGCCCAGCAGGACGATGCCGGCTTTCGGCTGGGGCTGGTCGAAGGTACTGGTGGAAAAAATCCAACAGGCAGCGGCCAGTACAATTAAAATGAAGCCGACAATGAGACGTGTGGCCCAATGTGACAGGCTGTGATGCAGCCAAAAACTCATACCAATCCCTCCCGCATTTGGTAATGGACATCATCATCAATCATGTTCAGCATGATATCGGCAAAAACAGGGTCAAACTGTGAACCTCGGCCATTCAGAATTTCCTGACGGACGACTGCCTGGGGCAGGGCGTCTCTGTAGCTTCGCTTGGAGGTCATGGCATCGTAGGCATCGGCCACGGCGATGATACGCGCCTTTTCCGGGATAGCCGCTCCGGCTAAACCATCCGGATAACCTTTGCCATCATAACGCTCGTGGTGGTAGCGGGCACCATCTGCGAGTTCCGGCATTTCGTTTACATGGGAGAGAATGGTGCCGCCTATGGTGGTATGCTGTTTCATCGAGGTGTATTCTTCATCGGTAAGTCTGCCGCTTTTGTTAATCAGGCTGGAGGGAATACCAATCTTGCCGATATCGTGGAGCTGCGCCATGTAATAAATATCGCGCTGATATTCTTCCGATTTACCCGCCCGGCGGGCAATTTCCCAGGCGTAATCCGCTACGCGATGGGAATGACCACGGGTGTATTTATCTTTCGCATCAATGGTGTCCGCCAGCGTCTCAATCATTTCGCGGAACAGGCGCTCGGTAGAAGCAAGCTGTGCCTGGGCAATGGCGGTCTGCTTGTCAATTTCCTGCTGCATATGGTGTTGCAGTGCTTTTAATTGCAGGGTTCTTTCGATGCGGCGTAGAATAAGTGTAGGAATAAAGGGTTTATGTACAAAATCAAAGGCACCGGCCTGAATGCCTCTTACTTCTGTTTCCTGGTCTAAATCACCCGTAAGCATGATGACCGGAATGGCGCAGGTTTGCGGATTTTTCTGCAAGGCTGCGAGCACTTCAAAGCCGTTCATTTCGGGCATGTTGATATCCAGGAGTATGAGGTCTGCAAGCTGCGAAGTAAGCAGCTTGAGTGCTTCAGGGCCGCTGGATACTGCGGTGAAGTCGTAGTCAATGCTGAGTATGGCTTCCAATGTCATCCGATTGATGATATCGTCATCTACAGCTATTATACGGCGGCGTTCGCCTATGGTGTTATTCATGGCATCGGCTCCTCCTTTTTTCTTATTTATGTTTATTCCATCTTAATTTTAGCTAAAATAATGGTTGATTTCTATATTTATGCCAAAAGTGGTCGAAATATGTCAAAAGTGGTAAAATGATACAAAGGTATTTATCTTATAATGAGGGAAGATTGTGAAAATTGCTATTATAGATGATAACCTCCAGGCCCGCAGGGATTTGCAGCAGATTTTGCAAGGGTGTGAAATAAAACCTGTAGCAGAGTCGGAGATGCAGCTGTTTGCCAGTGGGGAGTCTTTCCTGGCGGTATTCAAACCCAAAGAATTTCAGATTGTATTTTTGGATATTTGCATGGATGGCGTAAATGGTATTGAAACAGCAAAGGCTATACGTCAGCAGGATGAACGTCTGTCCATTATATTTTTGACCAGCAGTACAGATTATGCCTTGGCGGGCTATCAGGTCTTTCCGGCGGGCTATATACTAAAGCCGGTGAGCAAGGCTGTCTCGCAGTTAAAGGATATCTTGCAGCATTGCCTGCCTAAGCTGCTGCCAACGATGCTCAATTTGCGCATGAAAGCGCGTGAGGTGCAGCTGGATGTTGAACGCATTGCTTATATTGATGTCCAGGGCGGGCATCGGGTAGGCGGGCGGCGCGGCAGCGTTATCCATTTGCTGACCGGGGAAGCTATGGCTGTGGACACATCCTATAAAGAAGTGGCGGCGGCTTTGATAAATTCTGATTTTGTTGAGTGTTACAATCGTCTGCTGGTTAATTTTGCGGCAGTGGCGGAACTTAAGGCGGATGGCTTTGTCTTGAAAAATGGTGAGCAGCTGCCAATCAGCAGGCGGCTTTATCGTGAGACAGCGCATGAATACATGGAGTATTTGCTTAGAAAGTGAGGCGCAGACAATGTTTTTTCTCTTGGCTTTGGCTTTGGTTCTTTTACAACTTACGGGGGTATGGCTGCGCTATCTTCCGTTTGCAGATACAGTTTCTAAGCGCCAACGGCGCAATTTGCAGCGCTTGACGGCAGGCTGGGGGATAATCGCGTTCTTAAGCTATGCAGCGGTTATGACGGTATATGACGGGGATGTCTTGCGGTTTAAGCTGTTGGTGGCTTTTGGCTGGGTTCCCTTTTTCCTGATTTCGTATTATTGTATTCCGCGCGGCTTTGTGCAGCAGTTGTTTGTTTTGGGCATGCAGAGCCTTTTTGCGATACTTCTGCATACGCTCAGCGGCTTTGTCGTGGGCTTGGCATTGCCGTTTGATTATGGTGAGCTTGTTCATATGCTGACCCTTAACACCTGTTATCTGCTGCTGTTCCTGTTGCTGATTCCCTTGGAGCGGCGTTTGTTCTGCAAGCTGGTGCCTGTTCAGCGATTTTTTCAATACCGCCATCTCGGGCTGTATATCGCATTGATGCCACTGGTGGTTTTGTTTGCCTATGCCTTGCCCATGCTTGATTCACAGCTTTATCACAGCATGCCTGAGCGAATTGGGCGCTTGGCGTTGCCCATTTTCTTTTTCCTGATTTTTCGCCTGGTGATTACGACAGCACATCATATGTCAGAGCATACAGCCGAAGTCAATCGTAACAATCTGTTGGCACAGCAGCTTTATTCCCTAAGAGAGTATACGCGTCTTACCGAGGAAAAGCGTCAGACCTTGCGTGTCCTGCGCCACGATATGCGCCATTATAACCGGCTGCTTGGGACGCTTTTGGATAGTGGGCGTATCCAGGAGGCGAAGCAGCTGGTGGATAAATATACAGCTGAGATTGAGCACACGACAATGCAGGAATTCTGTGCTAATGACCTGATTAATGCAACGCTGTCTATCTATCATTATCATTTGGGCAATCTGGAAATTCCCTTTCAGCAGAAAGTGAACTTGCCGCGGGAAATGGCCGGCATGGATATGGATGTGGCTATCGTTCTGTCCAATCTGTTGGAAAATGCCCTGCATGCCAGCATGAAACAGCCGGTCACAGACCGCACCATCAAGGTTTCGGCGCAATATGATGCCGGACAGTATGTGCTGTCGGTAGCCAATCGGTTCCGGGGGGCACTGCTCATTGACAGTGAAGGGCTGCCCTACAGTGATGAACCGGGACATGGTACAGGCATGATATCACTGCGCGCTTTTGTCCGCAAGTATAAAGCGCAGTGTGACCTGCGCCAGCAGGATGGCTGGGTTACTTTTATGCTTTATTGGCATGGGGACGATTAAAGGTATTTGCTTGTAAAGTTACAAAGATGCCCGCACCCGTGGAGAATTATTCCTGCGCTAGTACGCGCGGGAACAAGTCTCCACGGGTGCGGG
>CACZIV010000087.1 GCA_902781305.1 Pseudoselenomonas ruminantium | reverse complement strand
TATGAATTTGGTGAGAATGATGTTGGATATTACGAATTGTAACCTTTGTCCGCGCCGCTGCGGCGTTAACCGCACGCAGCGGGCGGGCTTTTGCGGTGCGAAGGATTTGGTGCGCATTGCGTTGGTGTCTTTGCATCAATGGGAGGAACCCTGTCTGGTCGGTGAGCGGGGAGCAGGGACGGTGTTTTTCTCCTATTGTAATCTGCGTTGCGCCTATTGTCAGAACCATGAAATCAGTCATGGCGGCAAGGGCGTGGAAGTCAGCACGGAACGGCTCGCGGAGATTTTTCTTGAACAGCAGGCGCGGGGGGCGGCTACACTTGACCTCGTAACGCCTACGCACTATGTGCCGCAGATTATTGCTGCGCTGGATATGGCAAGGGAACAGGGATTTGACCTGCCCGTGGTCTATAATTCCAGCGGGTATGAAACGGTAGAAACGATTGAGGCCTTGCGGGGGTATGTGGATATCTTCCTGCCGGATTTGAAATACATGCGTGCAGAGAGCGGCGGGGAGTATTCTGCTGCGGCAGATTATTTTTCCCATGCCAGTGCGGCCATAAAAAAGATGGTGGAATTGACCGGGCCGGTGGAATTTTCGGCTGACGGGCAGATGAAAAAGGGCGTTTTGGTGCGTCATATGGTTCTGCCGGGACACCGCCACGAGAGCATGGAACTCATGAAATGGTTCTGGGAAAACTTTGGCCGGGCGATTCAGGTGAGTCTGATGAATCAGTATACCCCGATGTATAAAGCCGCTGAGCATAAGAAAATCAACCGCCGCCTGACGACGTTTGAATATGAGTCCGTGGTGGATTATGTGCTGGATTTGGGCATGGAAAATGTCTATGTGCAGGAGCGGCGCAGTGCGTCGGAGGAATATGTGCCGGATTTTAATGGAGCAGGTGTTTCGCAATAAGAAAACAGTTTCATGATAAGTACTAGGAAAATCGGCGGAAAAACGCTATAATAAGAAAGGTATTTCCGTCAGGAACTGTTCATAAATAAATTTTAGATTTGACTTGTCTAAATTTCCATCTACGTCGTTGTCGTCAGTCGCCATAGCCACCGCTATGACTCCTTTCTCCGCCTAGTATATGTAAATTTATCCTGCGTCCTATCTTAAAATTTATTTATTGCCAGTTCCTTAGAAAAATGTTAAAGGGGAATAGAAAATGGCTTTTAATCAGGAACATTTTGCACAGCTTATTGATGAATTCACGGTGAACAGCGAGCAGCTCAGGGAAATTGCCGCTGATTTCCGTTATGATTTGCGTTTGGGACTCAAGAATCCGGACGAATCTTCTCTGCGTATGCTCAAGTCCTATCTGGGCCTGCCCTCCGGCAAGGAAACCGGCGAATATTTGGCATTGGACTTCGGCGGCACGAACCTGCGTGTTTTGCGGATTAAGCTCATGGGCGAAGGCAAGTTCGAAGTGCTCAAAAAGGTGGCTAAGCCGCTGAAGGTGGAAGGCGTATACGATTTCATCGGCGCAGATTCCACGGCTGAGGAAATGTTTGACTTCATCGCTGAACTCGTGGATGAAGCCATTGACGGTGACCATGAGAAAAAGTATCTCTTGGGTCACACCTTCTCGTTCCCCTCGGAACAGACGAATCTTTACAATGCCAAACTCATCATCTGGACGAAGGAATTTGCTACGCCGGGCGTTGAGGGCAAGGTGGTCAATGACCTGCTGAAAGAAGCTCTGCATCGTCAGGGCATTGATAATGTTGAACCGACGGCGGTCATCAACGATACGGTAGCCGTTCTTCTGGCTGCTGCGTACAAACAGCCGGATATCTACATCGGTTCCATCTATGCTACGGGCCACAACACCTGCTACCTCGAACCCTATGCGGAAAGCGGCGATGCGCCGATGATTCTCAATCTGGAATCCGGCGGCTTTATGAAGCTCGTGCCGAGCCGTCTGGATATCGAATTCGATGAAGCATCCGAAAAGCCGGGCGAACAGCGTCTGGAAAAAATGGTTTCCGGCCGTTACATGGGCGAGCTCTTCGGCATGGCGATGGCTGAACTGCTGGAGGAAAAGGGCAAGAACTACGGCTTTACCAGCATTGATATGAGCAATATCATCAACGAAGCTGATAAGGTTGCCGAAATCGTCAAGGCCAAGACGGGACATGATATTGCGGCTGAAGATGTGGAGAAAGTGCAGAAACTGGCCAGCACGCTGGTTATCCGTTCTGCCCGCCTCGTGACGGCTTCCTTCGTGGGTATCATCTGGCAGCAGGCTGGCAGCGGCAAGGCACAGAAACAGCACATTGCCATCGACGGCTCGGTTTACGAGAAGATGCCGCTGGCCAAAGAAAACATTATGCGCGCGCTGTCCGAACTTCTCGGTGAGGAAGCTGCAGTTATTGATACGGTACTGGAAAACGGCGGCAGCGGTCTGGGCGCAGCGATTGCCGCAGCCATGTCCCAAAAGTAAGACCTTAGGTGCGCCTATTCATTGAAGGAGCGTTTTTCCCATGCATCAGGAACAAGCATTAAATATGAATCTCTCGCAGCATCTGGCGATGACCATGAAGCTGCAGCAGGCCATTCAGATTCTGCAGCTGTCGGCGCAGGATTTGAAGGCTGAGATAGAAAAGGAATACTTGGAAAATCCCGCTCTGGAGATGGAATACGGCGACGGCGCTGATACGCGGCAGATGGAGAACCTGCGGGCGGAGAATATTTCTGCACTAGCCGAGTATCTCGAAGGGGATGGCAATACTTCTAATGGCGGCTTTAGTGATGCCAGTTCTCGCGAACACGTTTTTGAATCGGCTACGCCGGTTAGTACGACCTTGGAGCGGGAGTTATTGGAACAGGCCGAGTTTGCCTTTCAGAAGGAAGAAGATTTGGCCGTTGCGACCTTCATCATCGGCTCGATTGACGATTGGGGGTATCTGACCCTGCCGTTAAAGGAAATCGCCGCCACCATGCAGGTGACGGTGGACAAGGCAGAACGTGTTTTGCGCGTCATACAGACCTTTGAGCCGTTGGGCGTTGGCGCCCGCGATTTGGCGGAGTGCCTGCGGATTCAGGCCAAGGCCTTGGGCATTTATGAGGGGCTGGTGGCTGCCGTTATCGACAAGCATTTGTCGGCGGTAGCCGATGCCCGCATTAAGGAGATTGCTGCGGCGGAAAACTGCAAGCCTGCGGATGTGCAGGTGGCCGTGGACATCGTCCGCAAGCTTGACCCCAAGCCCGGCAGCGCCTATGGCGGGGAGGCGGCCAGCTACATCACGCCCGATGTGGTGGTGACGAAGACCGCGAACGGCTATCAGGTGAACCTCAACGATACCTATATTCCACAGCTCAAAATATCCTCTATCTACAAAAATGCCGAGGAATATGACAAGGACACGCAAAAATACATCAACAAGCGGCTGAGTGCCGCATCCTGGCTCATTAACAGCATTGAACAACGCCGCAGCACCATCAAGAAGGTGGTGGAAGAAATCGTGCGGGTACAGCAGGACTTTCTGGAACAGGGCATGAAAAAACTCCATCCCCTGACCATGCAGGAGGTGGCCGATGCCATCGGTGTCCATGAGTCCACAGTCAGCCGTGCGGTGGCCAATAAATATGCCGAACTGCCGGGGGGGATTATCGCCTTGCGCAAGTTCTTTACCGCGAATCTGGCCAAGAGCGGCGATGGCGAGGATTTCATTGCCAGCCAGGCCAAGGCGGTCATCAAGGAGCTTATTGAGGGCGAAAATCCGCAAAAGCCCCTGAGTGACCAAAAGCTTTGCGAACTGCTGAAAACAAGAAAGATGGATATTTCCCGCCGCACGGTCATGAAATACCGCGAGGCTTTGGGTTATCCATCTTCGGTGAAGCGCAAGCGCTATTAAGCTGTTATTTTTTCCGGTAGTCGCGGGGCGTGCATTTGAAGCGCTCCTTGAAGGCGCGGGAGAAGGTGGAGTAGTCGGAAAAGCCGACTTCCTCACAGATATTGGTGATGGACATATCCGTTTTGAGCAGGTCGCGGGCTAAAAGCAGGCGTTTGCTGCGGATATATTGGTGAATGCCGTAGCCGGTGTCGGCCTTGAACTTGCGCATAAGGTAGAACTTGCTGATATAGGCTTTGGCAGCCAAATCATCAATGGCGAGGTCTTCGGCCAGATGGGCGTTGATATAGGTGATGATTTCCTGGATTTTGGGGTCATAGCTCGTGCTGACCAAGCCGGAAAGTTCATGTTCATGGAGTGAGCGGTTCAGCAGAATCATAAATTCAATAAAGGTGATTTCCGTAAGCAGTCCGTTGGCAAATCCTTGCCCACGGGCTGTTTTTTCGAGCTTGTCCATATGAAAGAGCAGGTCATGGCTCGTGCCGGGCGGCTGGTGCATGACGCTGCTGTTTTCGCGGGCATAGGCAAAGCACTGGGAGAGGTCGGCATGCTCGTTGTCCTGCTCCTGCCAGCGGCGCAGGAAATCCGGCGCCACATAGATGACAATGCGCTCGTAGTCCTTGCTTTCATCGGTGAAGATGGGGCAGTGAATTTCGCCTGCGGTCACGAAGACAATGTCCCGCGGCGCCAGATGATAGGTCTTGCCCTCGATGACATAATCCACGGCACCGTCCAGAAACATAATGATTTTATGAAAATCGTGATAGTGAAAGGGAATGGGCTTTAAGGCCGCGTCCTTTAAGCGGAACACGCGAAAATCGCTGATGAGATAGCCCTTTTTCTCATAATCGCTCATCGAATCACCTCATGGCTGTAATTTCTTCTAGTATAGTACATTATTTGCAATATTGAAAGCATAATTTCATCTTTTATTGCAAATATGTACTTGCTATAATATGGACAGTGAAGAAAACGAGACGGAAGTCAGAAAGGCCGGTGAGCAGGATGTTGTTAGTTCGTTTGTATCGTGTGGAGGATAAGGAAGTCATGGTTATGGATGGTACGCAGGGCTTCATGCCGGAGATGGACGCTGTCCGCTTGCTGGCCAGCCGTGAATTTGGCGTGGGTGCTGACCGTGTACTGGTTTACTGCGGCAAGCAGCATAAGCAGGGCTTTCGTGCCTTTGCCGCCGATGGCTGTGAAAATGAACTTACGGCAGCCGACGTCCTGCTTCTTTCCCGCCAGCAGGCCGATATCGAAGTGCGCCTGACGGATTATTTCGTGGGCCGTATGCGCCAGGCCGATGCGGAAAAACTGGCGGCTGCCTGCTGAAAAATAAGCCGCCATTAAATAAATAAAAAATATCTAAAATACAACGGGCGCGCAGTTTCTTTCTGAACTGCGCGCCCGTTATGTCTTTATTAGTGCAGGCTGAATCCTTCAGCTGCTACGCCGTTGATGAACATGATATTGATGCCGTCTACTTCAATGTCGTAGACCATTTCGGTTTTGCCCGTCATCGTGGCTTTTTCGACCGTCGCTGTGCCATCCAGCGTGATGGCCGGTTTTCCCTGCGTGTTCATGGCGATATTGTATTGACCATTGCCGCAGTAGTACCATTGCGTTGCCGTAGTCTGCCATTCTTTTCCGTCAGTAAAGCGGACATTTACGATTTCCTGCAGGGCAGGAGCGTGAACCTTGGTGACCTTGCCACTGATTTTTTCCCCGGCGGCATTGAGCGTCAGCACGATATCGCCTTCCTGGATGTCTTCGATGGGGATACTGCCGTCAGGTGTGGCTGCTAGCGACCCGGCAGCAAAGCAGCGGCCGCCGGAAAACAGTTTGGTGATAATATGTGCAATGCCTTTGCCGGTCTTTTTGGTGACTTTGGCGATTTTTTTTACTTCTTTGGGATGCTGAGTGATTTCGCGAACGGTATCCGCGGTGGTGGTCAGCGGGTCGCCTTGCTCATCGCTGCCTGGTTTTTCTGGGGGCGTTGCCTGTGAGTTGGCGCCGCCGACAACTTCGGCCAGGTCATCATAGGAAAGTTCAGTGCAGGAAAGTTTTTTCATTTCCTGCATAAATTCTTCAACGGAGAAGGGTACGCCTTTTTCTTCAGCAAGCGTGAGGATAGCCGTAACATCCTCATCTGCTTCACCCTTGTTGAGAATATGTCCGAGCTGTGCTTGAACTTCTTCGTTTTCCTGCATCATTTCGATGAATTTCATTACATTTTCTTGTGCCATGATTGTTACCTCCATATCGTCAAGGGATTTTTTGTTTCCACCTGTACATACGACTGAGGAGCTTTATTATTACAGATTTTTTTATTTTGGGACGATATCGTGACAGTTTTGTTAAAATAGGTTGACAAGCATTAGGTGCAATGTTAAAATTATTAATGTTACGCGGATGTGGCGGAACTGGCAGACGCGCTGGATTTAGGATCCAGTGCCGCAAGGCGTATGGGTTCGACCCCCTTCATCCGCACCAAATGAACGTAGAGCGATGGCTTTTGGGCTGTCGCTTTTTTATTACAATTTTTCGTGTATTGACTTATTGCTTGCTATCGGTTACAATAGACGAGTGCTTGTTAAGAAATGCACAAAGTAAAAAGAAATCCAGAGTGAATAATCCTGTTGTTCTGGTGTAGTAAAAGGACGTAAGTTCTAGCGCAAGTTCTTGGAAGCAGCGCGAATGCTTTCAAGAAGACGAGGAGAAGGTTGTCGAAACGTCAGCGATGCAAACGAAAGTCCTGTCGTGAGGCGGGAAACAAGGATGCAGGGAGCGCAGCAGGATAGTACAATTTCATAGGAGGTACTATTATGTGTGGTATCGTAGGTTATGTCGGTGACAAAGAGGCAGCAAGCTTCCTGCTTGAAGGACTGGCTAAGTTGGAGTATCGTGGTTATGACTCCGCAGGCATCGCTGTCTTTGACGGAGCGAAAATCGGCGTGGAAAAGAGTGTAGGCAGACTGGCCGCACTCCGCGACAAGCTCAAAGGTCATGAGCTCAAGGGCACGATGGGTATCGGTCATACCCGTTGGGCAACGCATGGCCGTCCGTCTGACAAGAACTCCCATCCCCATACGGATTGCTCCGGGGATTTCGTGGTGGTTCACAACGGCATTATCGAAAACTACCTGTCCTTGAAGGAAGAACTTATCGAGAAAGGTCATAACTTCAAGTCCGAGACGGATACGGAAGTAGTGGCTCATCTCATCGAAGAAGTCTACAATGGTGACTTTGTAGCTTCTGTCCGCGAAGTTCTGCGCCGCGTGGAAGGTTCTTACTCGCTCGTATTTATGAGCAGCAAGCACCCCGGTACGCTGATTGCGACCAAGCAGGATAACCCGCTGGTTATCGGCGTTGGCGAAGGTGAAAACTTCATCGCTTCCGATATTCCCGCTATCATTCAGCGCACCCGCCGCACTTACATCCTGAACGATGGTGAGCTGGCTGTTATCACGAAGGACAGCATCAAGATTTCCAACCGTCAGGGTGAGCCGGTGACCAAGAAGATTTTCGAGGTCAACTGGAATGCCGAAGCTGCGGAAAAGGGCGGTTATGAGCACTTCATGCTCAAGGAAATCCATGAACAGCCGAAGGCTGTCCGTGACAC
This sequence comes from Pseudoselenomonas ruminantium, assembly GCA_902781305.1. Classification (GTDB taxonomy): domain Bacteria; phylum Bacillota; class Negativicutes; order Selenomonadales; family Selenomonadaceae; genus Selenomonas_A; species Selenomonas_A ruminantium_K. Next base: position 6,599 of record CACZIV010000087.1, on the reverse strand, counting down.
CATGAGCCAGCGTATCGCCAAAGACGGCAAGACCATTGTGATGGACGAGCTGAAATGGGACGCTGACTACTTAAATTCCTTCAACAAGATTTATATCGTGGCCTGCGGCACGGCTTATCATGCCGGCATGGTGGGCAAATACTATATCGAAAAACTGGCGCGTACGGTTGTAGAAGTAGACGTTGCTTCCGAATTCCGTTATCGTGAGCCGATTGTGGATGAAAACACGCTGTTCATCGCGGTTTCCCAGTCCGGTGAAACCAGTGATACGCTGGCCGCTATGAAAGAATCCAAGCGCCTCGGCGCTAAGACGCTGGCCATCACCAACGTGGTTGGTTCGTCCATCGCCCGTGAAGCTGATCAGGTGCTCTACACCTGGGCTGGCCCGGAAATCGCCGTGGCTTCCACGAAGGCTTATACGACGCAGATTGTGCTGTTCTTCATGCTGGCACTCTACATGGCTGAAATCAAGAAGACGGTTGCTCCGGAACGTGTAGCCGAACTCATTGCTCAGCTGCAGAAGATTCCGGCACAGATCAGCGAAACGCTTTCTGATGTGGAACCGTTGAAGACCTTTGCAAAACGTTATGGCTTCAATGATGATGTGTTCTACATTGGCCGTGGTCTGGACTACCATGTAGCTCTGGAAGGTTCCCTGAAGCTCAAGGAAATCTCCTATATCCATGCTGAAGCCTATGCAGCCGGCGAACTTAAGCACGGCACGCTGGCCCTGATTGTGGAAGGCGTTCCCGTTATCGCCTTGGCTACGCAGAAGAGCGTTTACGAAAAGACCCTGTCCAACATCAAGGAAGTCAAGGCACGTGACGCTGTTGTTATCGGTATCGCTACCGAAGGCGACGAGGAACTGGAAAAATATGTTGACCATGTGATGAAGGTTCCCGAAACGGATGAACTCGTGATTCCGATTCTGACCGTTGTTCCCCTGCAGCTCCTGGCATACTATGCCGCTATTACTCGTGGCTGCGATGTGGATAAACCGCGTAACCTGGCTAAGTCCGTTACAGTTGAATAATTCGTTCTGCAATAGTAAGAGGATGTGCAATAAAAATGCGCATCCTCTTATTTTTTCTTAGTATTTTTGCAGAATTCGTGATAAAATATACTTCGGCGCCTTTTTGGGCGGTAGCCCTTTGGGGCAAATAGTTTTAGAAGAAAGTGAAAGGGACGATAAATGGAAAAAGAACTTTTGCGTCTTGAACGCGTCAACAAAAGCTATGATGGTCGGCAGATTCTTGAAGACCTGGATTTAACCATTCACGAGAATGAATTTGTGACCCTTTTGGGCCCTTCGGGCTGTGGCAAGACCACGATTTTGCGCATGATTGGCGGGTTTGAAACTCCCGACAGCGGCAAGATTTGGTTTGATGGGCAGGATATCACGAACCTCCAGCCCGAAAAGAGGCAGGTCAATACGGTGTTTCAGAAGTATTCTCTGTTCTCGCATATGGACGTGGCGGAAAATATCGCCTTTGGCCTGAAACTCAAGGGGAAAAGTGCAAGTTACATTCGCGATAAGATAAAATATGCCCTAAAGCTCGTAAACCTCGACGGCTATGAACATGCCCGGGTTACGCAGATGTCCGGCGGTCAGCAGCAGCGCATTGCCATTGCCCGCGCTATCGTAAACGAGCCGAAGGTTCTGCTTTTAGATGAACCGTTATCCGCACTTGACCTCAAACTGCGGCAGAATATGCAGCGGGAACTCGTGAAAATCAAGCGGGAGCTCGGCATTACCTTTGTGTTCGTCACCCATGACCAGGAAGAAGCCCTGTCCATGTCCGATACCGTAGTGGTCATGAATCAGGGGTGGATTCAGCAGATTGGTACGCCGGAGAACGTGTACAACGAGCCGGAAAATGCGTTCGTAGCCGACTTTATCGGCGACAGCAACATCATTGACGGCATTATGGTGCGGGATAAGCTCGTACATCTTTTGGGCAAGGATATTCCCTGCATCAACACGGGGTTTGGCGAAAATGTCCCCGTGGATGTGCAGATTCGCCCGGAGGATATTCAGATTTGTGCGCCCGAGGAAGGACAGTTCACCGGCAGAATTAAGCAGGTTGTCTTCAAGGGGACGGTCTATGATATCACCATTGAAGCCGGCGGCTTTGAATGGCTTGTACAGACCATTACGGGCCATGAGCAGGGCAAAGAGGTGGGCATTAAATTGGCAGCCTCCAATATTCAGATTATGGCGAAGCCCGAATCGGAAGACGAGGAGGCGGTGAGCGATGAATGAACGCCTTTCCAGCCAGCGCTTTCTAGCCCTGCCCTTCGGTTTATGGGCCGTGCTCTTTATCGTACTGCCGCTGTTCTTTGTCCTTTGGAACGGACTAAAAGACGTGGATGGTGGCTTTACGCTCGTGCATTTGCAGACGGTACTTCAATGGGAGTATTTGAAAGCCTTGGGGCTGTCGGTGGAACTGGCACTTATCAGCACCTTTATCTGTTTGGTGCTGGCTTATCCGCTGTGCCTTATTCTGCGGGAGCGCAAGGAGAGCCGGGGACTGTTGGTATTTTTGCTCTTTTTGCTGCCCCTTTGGATGAATTCGCTGCTTACGACGATGGCCTGGCAGACCATTTTGGAAAAACATGGTCTTATCAATATGTTCCTGCAATTGCTGGGGCTGCCGGAAGTGCATATCATCAATACGCCTCTGGCTATCATCATCGGCATGGTCTACAACTTCCTGCCCTATATGGTACTGCCCCTCTATGTGGCGATTAACCGCATTGACAACAGCATTATCGAAGCGGCGCGGGATTTGGGCGCTAATCCTTACCAGACCTTTCGGCGGGTGCTTTTGCCCCTGTCTATGCCTGGGATTGTCAGTGGTTCCACGATGGTATTTATCCCCGCGCTGACCACGTTCGTCATCAGTGCTTTGCTGGGCGGCAACAAGGTTTTGCTCGTGGGCAACATCATCGAACAGGAATTCACGGCGGCTTATGACTGGCAGCTCGGCAGTGCGCTGTCCATGGTGCTCATGGTCTTCATCATCTTGAACATTTTGCTGGAAGCCTTCACCGATAACGGCGAAACGGCGCGGCAGACGAAGAAAGGAAGGGCATGATGCAGAAAGTAAAGAATCTTTATCTGGGCGCGATTGTGGCCTTTCTCTATGCGCCGATTGTGGTGCTGATTGCCCAGTCCTTTAATGCCAGCCGCTATCGGGGGCAGTGGACGGGCTTTACCTGGGAATGGTATGAAAAGTTGGTCGAGAGCGAGGAAATCTTAAATGCCTTTTCCAATACCCTGACCATTGGCGTGACCTCGGCAGTTTTTGCTACGCTGCTGGCGCTTGTTACGGCGCTGGGCATGCGGCAGATGGGGCGGCAGAGCCGCATGCTTATGCGGGGATTGGCCAATATCCCCCTGCTCAATGCCGATATCGTTACGGGTATTTCCCTGATGTTGCTCTTTTTGGGCTTGGGCTTGCGTTTGGGTTACGATACCATTTTGCTGGCCCATATCGTCATCAGCCTGCCTTATGCGATGCTTTGCATTCTGCCGCAGGTATTGTCCATGGATAATGTTTATTATGAGGCGGCGCGTGATTTGGGCGCGACGCCGGTGCAGGCGTTCCGTAAGGTCATTTTGCCGGAGCTTATGCCGGGCATTGTGGCAGCGTTCCTGCTGTCCTTTGCCATGAGTGCCGATGATTTTATCGTGACATACTTTACCAAGGGCGCGGGCATTGAAACCCTGACCACGGAAATTTATTCGGAGCTCAAACTGGGCGTGCATCCGGAAATGTATGCGCTGTCTACGCTGTTCTTCTGCGGCGTATTGGTCTTTGCGGCACTTTTGATGCTCAATTATAAGGTGATTACCCGCTACCGTCAGGCGGAGAAAAGGGGGCAGGCATGATGAAGAAACTTCTGTTGACCCTGCTGCTCATGTCCACTTTTCTGATGAGTGGCTGCGATATGTTTGCCGAGGAGGAAGACGAAGGCGCAGATGTGCTCTATGTCTACAGCTGGGGCGATTATCTCAGTGAAGATGTTATCAAGCAGTTCGAGGAAGAAACGGGCATCAAGGTGGTGCTCGATGAATACGACACCAACGAGAGTATGTATCCCCGCATTGCCGAAGGCGCAGAGGCCTATGATGTGCTCTGTCCTTCCGATTACATGATTAACAAGCTCATCCATAATGACCTGCTGCAACCGCTGGATTTTGCGCAGCTGCCTAATGCTCGGGCTAATATCGACCAGGACTTTTTTGACCAGTCAAGGGCCTTTGATAAGGAAGGGAAATATACCGTTCCTTACTGTTGGGGCACGGTAGGTATTATGTATAATACGAAGCTGGTAAATGAGCCGGTGGACAGCTGGAAAATCCTTTGGGATGAAAAGTACAAGGACAATATCCTGATGCAGGATTCAGCCCGTGATGCCATTATGGTACCGCTGCGGATTTTGGGGTACTCCATGAATACCACCAATGAGGACGAACTCAAAGCGGCCAGGGATATGCTGATTCAGCAGAAACCTCTGGTGCAGGCCTATGGCGTGGACGATATCCGCGACAAGCTGAGTTCTGGCGAAGCGGCCTTGGGCGTTATCTTTTCCGGTGAAGCCATCAATCTGATGAAATCCAACCCGGATTTGCGCTTCCAGCCGGCACCTAAGGAAGGGACGAATGTCTGGATTGATGGCTGGGTCATTCCGAAAAATGCCCGCCATGTGGAAAATGCGCATAAGTTCATCGACTTTATGTGCCGTCCGGATATTGCGGCGGCGAACTTCGAGGAACTGGGTTACTCGACACCGAATACCGCCGTGCGGGAACTGGTGGAGGAAGATTTGGGCGAGTATGTCGATACGGCCTTTCCGCCGGAAACGGTCTATAAAGGTCAGGAATCTTACAGCTACTTAGGAGAAGCTTTGGACAAACTTTATACAAAATTGTGGCTGCAGGTAAAAGTTAATTAAATAAAGCAGGAAAAACAGCTCTTTTGTTGAATAATCTAAAGTATAGATAACCTATCAACAAAGGAGCTGTTTTTTATGAATACCAAAGCAGAAGTTTTCAATAAGTATCTGGAAGAAAAGAAAATTGAAGCCTTCCAGGTGGAAGAAGTAGCTGATGATGCCCAGAATACAGTGGCTTATCGTTCACACATCGTGGTGGAAGGTCAGCAGTTGCCGACACTGGTGCTTTTGGATGACAGCGTATTCTCCATGATTCGCGTGCAGATTTCGCCCAAGGCTCTTACGGAGGAAAATGAGCTTAAAGTTCTGCGTATGGCCAGTGAGCAGAATATGAAATATAAGCCGTTCAAGATGTATTTTGACCAGACGGGCGCATTGATTCTCGATGTTTGCCTGCTTACTCCCGGTAAGGAAGAAAAAGATTTCTCCGAATTGGGCGATGAAATCTATGGCATGTTTGATGTGCTGATTAAGTTCCTCGAAGAAAACTATCGTGGTTGGATGAAGGAAATTTGGTAATTTTTAATATGCCTATTGACATGATAGGTGTAATAGTGTAACATAAGGTCAACGTCAAAAAGACGAATGAACTGACTGGATAACCAGAGGTTCTGCGCAAGGGCATTCCTTGCGCAGAACCTCTTTTTGTTTATTTTGGGAAAGGGTGTAGCGATTATGAAGTGTATCTGTTGTAATATTGGCAAGATTCTGTTTAGATACGAACGAATGTGGATTTAACAGGAGGGATTTTCATGATTGCCGCTCAGGAGAGTATGACCGCAAAACTTTGCTCCTTTGCCCGGGCTTATCATTCGATGCTCGGCAAGAACAAGATTTTTGATGATTATCTGGCCTATGACATCATCGGCAAAGATGTGTATGACGAGATTGGCAGCCTGCTCAAAGGGCAGGTGGAGGCGGCAGGCCAGTTGCCCCGCTACGGGTTTGAGAGCTTGCTCGTGTTCGAGGAGATGGACCATTATTTCTCGCCCATTGCCTTGTCACGGATTGCCTTTGCCGAGCGGGCACTGGATCGGTTCGCACGTAACCGCGCCAGCTGCCAGTATGTGATTTGCGGGGCGGGGATGGATACCTTTGCTTTCCGCAACACGGATGAAGCGGTGCAGGTTTTTGAGCTGGACCACCCGGATACGCAGGCGTACAAACTGCGGCGGATTCATGAACTGCGTTGGGAGGTTCCGCCCAATGCGCATTATGCGGCTATCGACTTTGAGCAGGATGACTTGGGACGGACGCTTTTGCATAGCGGCTTTCATACGTCGGAACCGTCGTTTTTCTCCCTGCTCGGTGTTTCCTACTATCTGACCGCCGAAGCCTTCCGCGAGTTCGTGCGCAGCGTCAGCATTCTGGCCTCGCCAGGCAGCCAGTTTGTCTTGGATTTCCCGGATGAATCGACTTTTGAGCCGGATTCGACCTCAAGGGTGCGGCGGTTGGCGCAGATTACCGAACAGCTCGGCGAGCCTATGCGGCATGGTTTCTCGCTTGCGGAAATGCGGGAGATTCTGGCCAGTGAAGGTTTTGTTATCCGCAATCACGAATCACCGGCGGATATTCAGCGGCATTTCTTCGCTGACCGTACCGACCATCAGCAGGCGATGGAGAATGTACACTTTATC
>CACZIV010000086.1 GCA_902781305.1 Pseudoselenomonas ruminantium | reverse complement strand
AGAAGTTCAGCAGAAATGCAAATAAAGATGAGCCTGACCATCTATACCGTGGTCAGGCTCGTTTCAGCTATTGATAACACCGGATGGTTTATCGCTTACTAAAAAAACATGAGGCTATAATTGTGAACGCCTCATGTTTTTTTACTCAATATATTATTTCATGCCAAAATATTGATACCAACCAAACACAATGCTTTCTTTGTTAGCTGCAATAGCTTTTAACAGACGGTTCAGATCTTTTTGGGGGATACGGCTGTCATTATGGGCAACAACAGGGTTGCCATTAGGCGGTATCCAAACTTTTGTCGCATTAGCTGTTGGTACGCCTTGACAGATATGCACATGAACAGGTTCATTTTTTTCATTAGACCAGAAGTAAATACGGTAACCTAGAATTTCACCCCACGTTGGCAATGATATCACCGTCCTCACGGGCTATTTCCCAAATTAAAGAGCTGTTGTTCTTAACAAACGTTGTCAGCTTTAAAAGTTCATCTTCGGTAAATCCCATGCACTTGGTGCAGGTGATACTGGGAAGTATAAACTCAGCATAATCAAAGCCGTGGTCGGTTGGACGCTCCATATGTACGATTATGCTTTCACCTTTGGTTTCAGAGGCATAAATATCAGAGAAGGTGGTATGCACATTATCGATTGTGCTGTAATGATGTTTCATGTTTTTGACCTCCTTACTTATAAAAATGTATAAATTAATTATAGCTGATTTTGAATTTTTAGACAATGTAGATGTTGATTTATGTGACTGGAAAATAATATTAAAAAGTGGTATAAACAAAAAATGAGCCTGACTGCTAAATGTCGGTCAGGCTCAAAATTTTATAGGTTGTTTGTGGATACTAGAGGTTTTCAAAGAGTTTTATTTCATTTTTGAAGATGAATTCCTCTTTTTCCGGCAGCCGTCCGTGTACCAGGTATTCAAAGGCTTTGTTGACGGCGCTGAATCCTTGCCGGTATGGATGTTGGTAGATGGTGGCCTTGATGATGCCGAACTGCATCATTTCCACGGTGGTGGGAACAGTGTCGAAGGCGATGATCAAGGGCCGTTTCTCTTCCGGCAGCTGCATGACGGCACGGCAGGTGCCGTAGACGCCGGCAGCCAAAATGCTGATGGCATTGATTTCCGGATGAGCGGTTAAGAGCTCCTTCGTCTTTTCGTAAGCATAGATGTCATCATCATTGTTTTCCAGCACAGTTGCCAGCTGAAAATCCGGCAGCCGCTGCATACGGGATTTGAAGCCTTCCAAACGCAGGCGATGACCGCGAAGGTTCAGGCTGCCGAGGATAACGGCCAGATTGGCTGTTTTGCCTAACAGCGCTTCCATCAGCGCACAGGACGTTATGCCACCGTTGTAGTAGTCAGTACCCACATAGCAGTGGCGTTTTGTGCCTTCAATATCGTTGTTGACGGTCACCACGAAGACGCCTTTGTCAATCATGCGGTTGATTTGGTCAGCAATGGCGGGAGCATCAATGGGATTGATGATTAGCGCCTGTACCTGGTCTTCGATTTTTTGCAGGGTTGCTAACTGTTTGGCCGGGTCATAACCTTTCATCGTATGGTATTTTATTTGGACACCATAGATTTGATATTGGGCAGCTGCTTCTTCCATGCCCTTTAGTACATCGTCAAAGAAGGGGTTGTTCTCCGAGGGGATTACAATGCCGATGACTGGTCTTTTTTTTCGGGCTGAAAGTGCTTTGCCGGCAGGGTTGGGGGTATAGCCTAATTCCTTGGCGATTTGACGGATTTTGTCAGCGGTTTCTGAGTTTACCCGGCCGCGGCCATTTAATGCGCGGTCTACTGTGCCTCGTGAAACGCCGCATATTTCCGCAATACTTTTCATCGTAACCATGCCTGTACCTCCAGTTAGCTTTTTGTTTATTATTTTAGCAAGTAACTGGGGGGCAGTCCAGTTCTTTGTGGCTTAAAAACAATCTTCTTATTATATGGAAAGGTTTTCGCCTTTCAGGCCAATCCAGGCACCATCTTCCTCGAGGCCGCTTTCTTCATGGGCGATAAGCCATTTGTTTTCGGCAAACAGCAAACGTTCTTCACCCTGTGCTTTCGTGGTATCCTCAGTAAGCTCTTCATTGGTGTGCCGCGGAAGAACTACGCCGCAGCGGAACTCTTTGCCGTCAACGCCGCAGGGGGCAAAGTGCAGGGTCGTGGCATAGAGCTCCACGGCTGTTCCGGCAGGTACCAAAAAGCATTCAACCTTTTCCGTATCATAGGTATAATCGTTCAGGTCAATATCCTGTTGGAGCCCGACCATCAGGATAAGGTCGGTAGCGGCGATGTCGATTTCCGAGCTGCGGTGATATTCCAAGGCATTGAGCTTGTTGTTCCAGCCGCTGCAATGGCCAAATTCTACCGGCATCTGGCCGTAAACGACATTTTCCATGGTCTGGTAAAGGGGAAGCTGTTCAAATTCAGCTACTGACGGTTCGTAAACCACTTCGCCCTGTGCCGTTACGGGATGGGCATTGATGGCATTTACGAAATCCTGCGTATCGACATCCAAAACGCGGCCATAGATATTGAATTCTTTATCCATTACGGTTTTCATTGTTAACACCTCATTATAATCAAATACCGATATTTCTCAGTTTTTTGCCGGCCATGAGATTCTGTTCAATCTTTTCCAGGGAAACATTCTTGGTTTCCGGTACATAATACATGGTCAGGGCGATGAACAGACCGTTGAGTACGGCATAGAGCCAGAACGTATGAGCAGAACCCAGCGTATCGACCAGGGAGAGGAAGGTCGCACCAACGATGGCGCAGGTAATCCAGTTGGTCATGGTGGAGCAGGCAATACCGAATTCACGGCTCTTTAAGGGCTGGATCTCGGAGCAGAGCACCCAGACAATCGGGCCGGCGCTCATGCCGAAACCGGCAATGCTGACCATCGTCATGATGGCGGCCAGATAGGATACGCTGATGGGGGCATTGCCGGCTTCGAGCAAGGACATGCAGACGCCTACCACAGCCATGGCAAGAGCCATAACGCCAAAACCAACTTTGAGGGCAGGTTTGCGGCCGGATTTATCCACCATCCAGATGGCAATAAACGTGGACAGGGTGAAGACAATACCGTTGATTACGGTACCAATCATCTGTTCTTCGGTAGTGGAGAAACCGGCAAGGCTTAAAATTTTCGGGGAATAATACATGATGACGTTAAAACCGGTGAATTGCTGCATGGCCTGCAACAGCACGCCTAAGAATACTGCACGGCGCACATTGCTGTTGGTCTTGAAGAGCTGCCAGCCGGCTTGTTTTACCTTCAGCGATTCCTCAATGTCAGTCATCTCCTCATGAGCTGCCTGAGGATCGGGGTTAAGACTTTTGATGACCGTATCGGCCTCTTCCTTGCGGCCAACGGCTGCCAGCCAGCGGGGACTGTCGGGCAGTTTTGCTACGGTGAGAATCAATACGACGGCGGGGATGGCGATAACGGTCAACATCATGCGCCAGTTACCGGTGTAGCTGAATGCGGTATCGGAAAGAAAGGCGGCGAGAATACCCACCGTGACCATGAGCTGGTAGCCGGAAATCACCTTGCCGCGGGCATTTTTATCGGCCATTTCGGCCAGATAAAGGGGAGCGGTATAGGAAGCAATGCCTACGGAAAGGCCCAGAATCAGGCGGGCGGCAATCAGCATATCGGCGCTGCCGGCAAGGCCTGAACCTACAGAACCCACAATGAACAGGGCGGCGCCGATCACGAGACTCTTTTTGCGGCCGATGGCTTTGGCCATAAAGGAGGCACAAATCGCGCCGACAGCCGCGCCGACCATCATGGAGCTTACCACCCATTCCTGGGCACTGCTGGAAAGATTCCATTCCTGGCTGATAAACGGCAGCGCGCCGGAAATAACGCCCTGATCCAAACCAAAGAGCAGACCTGCCATACCGGCAGCAAAGTAAATGAAAAATTTAAGTCGGGAAGCCTGTTTTTCTAACTCGGTGTTTTCAATTGCTGAAGCAATGTTTTCCACGGTAACAATCCCCTTTCTTTCTGTAAACAGAAATGAAAATTTACAAAGCAGCTAAATCTCCATAGCATTCCTTGAGCTGGTTATAAAGCTTGTTGTACAGCTTATGTACCTTGCCATAATATTCATGGGCATCCGGTTTGGGCTGGCAGAGCGAAGCTGTACCGACAAATCTGCGGCAGGCAGTGGGCACATCTTCGTAGATACCGGCGGCAACACCGGCTAAAATGGCCGCACCCAAAACCGCTCCGCCGCCTTCACCGCCTACTTTTACCGGGCAGCCGTACATATTGGCCAGCATCTGCCGCCACAGGGGGCTCTTGCTGCCACCGCCGCAGGCCATCATATCCTTGACCTTGATGTTCATTTCCTGCAAAATGTTCCAGCAGTCGAGCAGGGAGAAGCTTACGCCTTCCATAACGGCCCGCAGCATATCGGCACGCTTGTGCATAGCGGAAAGACCGAAGAACACGCCACGGCAGTCCGGATTGAGGTGCGGTGTGCGTTCTCCCATAAGGTAGGGGAGATAAATCAGGCGGCGGCTGCCACGGGGAACGCCGGCAATGGCCTGATTGATGGCGTCATAATCCATGTTTTCGGCCAGATTTTCCCGGAACCACTTCAGGGAAAGACCGGCCGCCTGCGTTACGCCCATGACATGCCAGCAGCCTGGTACCGCGCAGCAGAAGGTGTGTACCCGGCCCTGCGGGTCGATAACGGGGGTATTGGTGTGGGCAAAAACCACACCGCTCGTGCCGATGGTGGTAAAGGCTTTGCCTTCCTCAACAATGCCTGTACCAACAGCTGCGGCTGCATTATCTCCAGCGCCGCCGGCGACAACGCAGTTCACGGAAAGGCCGGTTCTCTGAGCAAATTCCGTGGAGATATGTCCGGTGACTTCCGGGGATTCAAAGACATTGGGCAGAAGACTTTCGTCAATGTCGAGCTTTTCCAGGATTTCCTTTGACCAGCAGCGGTTGGGCACATCCAACAGTTGCATACCGCTGGCATCGGAAACTTCCGTAGCATATTCGCCGGTCATCACAAAGCGTACATAATCCTTGGGGAGCAGGATATGACGGCAGTTGGCGTAATTTTTGGGTTCGTGGTTGCGTACCCAGAGAATCTTGGAGGCGGTAAAGCCGGTAAGTGCCGGATTCGCTGTGATTTCGATAAGCCGTTTCGCACCGACTTTGGCGGTGATTTCCTCACATTCAGCGGCGGTCCGCTGATCACACCAGATAATGGCCGGCCGGATGACTTCGTTGGCTTCATTGAGCATCACCAGACCATGCATTTGTCCGGAAAGGCCGATGCCTTTGATGTCTTCGGCGTTTACGCGGCTTTTGGCGATGACTTCGCGGATGGTGCTGGCGGCAGCTTCCTCCCAGTCCTGGGGATTCTGTTCGGCCCAGCCGTTTTGGGGCTGATACAAGGGGTAGTCAGCAGAAGCTTCGGCAACCGGACGGCACTCCTCATCATAGAGGACGGTCTTGGTAGCAGATGTTCCTACGTCTACACCAATCAAGTAATTCATTTCAAGTTCCTCCTAAAATGGTTCTATGATCACTCACTGCGTGCTTGTGCACGCAAAATCACTGTAATCAATATAGCACAAGATAAAACAAGAATCAATACTTTTTGTGTGACAATTTTTTATTTTATGTGACCTTAGAAAAAACCACTAATAATATTAAACCTGGAAAATATTTTTATGGACCAATAAAAATCAAAATAAAACGATTGACAAGTGAATCCTATGGTGCTATGCTTTGTACATGGTTGGCGTGCACAAGCACGCAAGACCGTATTACATTCCATCCAAATCATTATGTGTCAAAAAAGGAGCGCTTAAACATGAGTAAGCTGACGAACATCCCTTCGGTCAAATGTGGTATTATTTCCGTAAGCCGTGACTGCTTTATTATTTCCCTGTCGGAAAATCGCCGTAAAGCAATTGTCGAGGCTTATGGCCAAAAATATGGTGAACTTTATGAAGTGCAGAAAACGGTAGAAAATGAAAAGGATATGTTAGAGGCTGTGGCAGAAGCCAAGGAAGCTGGCTGCAATGCACTAGTTGTATTCCTTGGAAATTTCGGCCCGGAAACGCCGGAAACCCTGATTGCCAAAGTATTTGACGGCCCGGTTATGTATGTGGCAGCTGCAGAAGAAACGGGCAAGAATCTCATCAATGGCCGTGGCGATGCTTACTGTGGTATGCTCAACTGCTCCTATAATCTGGGGCTGCGTCATTTAAAAGCCTTTATCCCGGAATATCCTGTGGGGACGGCCGAGGAACTGGCGCAGATGATTGCGGAATTCCAGCCGGTAGCACGTACGCTCCTGGGCCTGAAAGACCTCAAAATCATCACGTTTGGCCCGCGCCCGCAGGATTTCTTCGCCTGCAATGCGCCAATTCAGCCGCTCTATGACCTTGGTGTGGAAATCGAGGAAAATTCGGAGCTGGATTTGTTGGTGGCTTACCGCGCACATCAGGATGACCCGCGCATCAAGGAAGTGGCGGATGATATGGCCAAAGAACTTGGTCGCGAGGGCAATCCCTATCCGGAAATGCTGCCCCGCATGGCGCAGTTTGAACTGACGCTGTTGGATTGGGCAGAGGAGCACAAAGGTGCCCGCAAGTATGTGGCTTTTGCCGACAAGTGCTGGCCGGCATTCCCGAAGGAATTCGGTTTTGAACCCTGCTATGTCAACAGCCGTCTGGTCAGCCGTGGCATTCCCGTATCCTGCGAAGTGGATATCTATGGTGCGCTCAGCGAATACATCGGCCTCTGTGTCAGCGGCGATGCCGTTACGCTCCTCGATATCAATAACTCCGTACCGAGAGACATGTTTGAGGATTCCATTAAACCGTTTGGCATGTACAAGCTGGAAGATACCTTCATGGGCTTCCATTGTGGCAATACGCCGCTCTGCAAGCTGCGTAAAGGCGGCGTGAAATACCAGCTCATTCAGAATCGCCTGCTCGAAAACGGCGGCACGCCGGACTTCACGCGCGGCACGCTCGAAGGCGACATTGCCGATGGCGACATCACGTTCTTCCGCCTGCAGAGCACCTCTGACGGCCAGCTTAGAGCCTATATTGCCCAGGGCGAAATCCTGCCGGCAGCCACGAATTCCTTCGGCGGCATTGGCATCTTCGCTATTCCGGAAATGGGCCGCTTCTATCGTCATGTGCTCATTGAAAAGCGCTTCCCACATCATGGTGCAGTAGCTTTCGGCCATTATGGCAAAGCCATCTATGATGTGCTCAATTACCTTGGTGTTGCGGATATTTCCTACAATCAGCCTGCGGGCATGCCTTATCCAACGGAAAATCCCTTCCATAAATAATATTGTCTAACATAAATACTTCCTTATAAAGTTCCCTTTGCGGCTGGACTCTGGCTTTAGGTCAGGTTCAGCCGCTTTTTTCTGCGCCTATGCGCCGCCCTTAATTGACTTATGCACCTGTCTTTGTTAATATTGTAAGGTAGGTTTATTAATAGGATTGGAGTGATTTTGTTTGCTAGGATTTCTCAAAAGATTCTTAGGCGACAATAACGATAAAGAGATTGCCCGTTATCGCGAGGTTGTCGAAAAAATCAA
>CACZIV010000085.1 GCA_902781305.1 Pseudoselenomonas ruminantium | reverse complement strand
GTTTAGCTGAGCATTTGCAAGAGCCAAGCTGTCTACTTCCTTTAGCCAAGGAAATTCAGATTTGTATTGTGCGGGAGTGTTGTTCAGCTTCTTGCCTGTTTCTTTGTAGTAGTCAAGGCGGTCGCCAAGCATTTTGTTATAGATGAATCGGACGCAGCCGAAAGTCTTAGCAAACATATGCTTTTGTTCAGGTGTTGGATATAACCTATATCGGTATGCCTTATTCACTATAATCACCGCCTTTCTACCAATATTTTATCACAAAAAAGTCACAAAGTATCGTATGGCTCAATTACTTATGTAAATTCGCCATACCCGCCTTCATCCCCCACCTAAGAGGTTGAGGACTTCTGGTGGATTAGGTTAAAACAGCATTGTATATTATTTTATCATATTTTAATGTGAATGTCTTTTATTTTAATAAAGTAAAACATATCGTTTGGGGGATTTGTAAAAAAATTTGTAATGTTATATTGCCTGGTACGTATATATTCTTAAGGGAAGGGCGGATTATCTGTTAGAGCGGCTTATTGAGAAAAACCAGGAGGAAAAGATGATGAAGAAAATGGTTATTGCATTGATGGCGGTTTTGTTGGTCTGTGTAGGGAGCGTTAGCGAGGCTGCAGAAATAGACCATCGCACCTGGACTGTGGTTCATGTTTCCTACGAAGTACAGAAAGGTGATACTTTAGATAGTATTGCTCAAAAATACATACAGAAGAATACCTACGGAGTTCGGGACATCAATGAATTTCGTGAAGGCATCAGGGAAATCAATAATTGGCTTATGACCAGGGAGCTTAAACCGGGGGATATTATTCGGATCAATTACTGGGAGAAAGTTACCCAATGATAAAATAAAAAGAGATTTGCAGGTTTTACGTCATTCATGTAGAAGAAATATAATGTAAATGTATTATATGTACGGACATTAGAGGTGATGTTCTATGTATTCTGACATAGACTGGCGTGAACTTATCCGCAAAGCGATTACAACGGATGCCTCAGACATCCACTTAACGGTGGGGCAAAAGCCGCATATGCGCTGCTTGGGGATATTGACACCTATGGACAGCCGCCCGCTGACAGAGCCTGTCATGAAAGAAATTTGTTCGGTTATCCTAAATGATGGTCAACGAGAGTATTTGACAAAGAAAAGGGAAACGGATTTGTCTTGGACTTTTGCGGGCAGGCGGTTCAGGGTCCATGCCTATTATCAGCAGGGCTGGTTGGCTTTAGCTTTTCGTCTGTTGCCGGAGAGGATTCCGAGTATGGCAGAGCTGGGGGCACCGAAGGCCTGGCAGAAGATGAAGAATATCGATCAAGGGCTGATTTTAGTGACGGGAAGAACAGGTTCCGGCAAGTCAACAACGCTTGCGGCCTTTATCGAGGAGCTTAATCACGAAAAGCCATATCATATCGTCACCTTGGAAGACCCCATCGAATATGTTTTTTATCCGGATAAATGTTTTATCAGCCAGCGGGAATTGGGGACGGATTTTTATTCATTTGGCAATGCGCTAAAGGGGAGCCTTCGCGAAATGCCTGACCTTGTTTTGGTGGGGGAGATAAGAGACTATGATACGCTGGCTACAGCACTTGCAGCAGCTTCTGCAGGGATGTTGGTGTTGGGGACTTTGCATAGTGCCAGTGCTGCCGAGGCTGTTTTGCGCATGGAGGGAATGTTTCCGTTAGAAGAACAGTCGAGTTTGCGCAGTTTGTTGGCAGAAGTTCTGCAGGGGATATTTGCGCAGCGCTTGGTTTCTACTGTTGATGGCGGGCGGACAGCCGTTACCGAGGTACTGCTGGCGAATCCGGCTGTGCGCAGCTTAATTCGGCAGGGAAAGTATAATCAATTGGTTTCGGTAATGCTTAGTCAGCAGGCTGTGGGAATGCAGACTTTAGCAATGGATGCCCAAAGACTTTGGCAGGCGGGACGAATCGACGGGGCTGTCTGTGACAAGCTCTGTAAGCAATAGTGAGGTTATTATGACATACTATTATGAAGCTTATAATCGTCAGGGCGAACATTATCAAGGGGAAATCGAAGCCGGCAGCCGTCAGGAAGCGGCGCATAAGATACGGCGGCAAGGCTTGTGGATAACGGCGCTGGCAAGTAACGATAAGAATACAAAGGGGATACAAGAATACTTCAGGGGAACGCAAATTTTCGCTAAAGCTGTGGATGATACGCAAATTGCCCTCTTTTTTCGGCAGATGTCTGTACTGTTAAGTGCGGGAATTCCTGTACATGAGGCGCTGAAATCGCTGCTGGCTGGTGGCAGGAGGGGAGGCTATGCCCGCTTGCTCACGGAGCTTTATCAACAGGTACTCAAGGGAAAATCCTTGTCGGCAGCAATGGAGGAGAGTCATTGTTTTTCGCCGCGGATAGTCCAGTTGGTATCTGCCGGTGAACGTGCGGGGACTTTAGAGGAAACTTTCAGCCGTTTGGCAGATTTTTTAGCGCAAATGGTTAAGAATCGGGAGCAGCTGAAATCCGTGCTGCTATATCCTGCGATTATCGGGGTGACCGCTTTGGCGGTTTTGATTTTTATGACAGTGTTTATTCTGCCAGCGTTTGCCTCGCTGTTAAGCAATCTGCAAACGGAATTGCCACTGCCGACAAAAATTCTGTTGGATTTGGCTGCTTTTTTGCAGGTCTATGGCTTGGAGACTTTGGCCGGAGGATGTGTGCTGGCCTTGGGACTCTATGGATTATCCAGGCAGGCCCTGGTCTGCTATTATAGCCATCGCCTGCTTCTTTCTCTGCCTTTGGTGGGGGCATTGGCCTGTCATGTAGCCTGGTCGTTGACTTTTCATACGCTGGCTATGCTTTTGGAACAAGGGATAACCCTGCATGCGGCCATAAAAATGGCGGCTCCCGTGACGGGGAACCGCTACATTGAACAGGAGTTATGCTGTTTACAGGCCAAAGTGGAGCATGGCAGTTCGCTCATTAATGCCCTGCAGGATTGCCAGGCATTTCCGCCAATGCTGTTGGAAATGCTCGAAGCGGGGGAGCAGGCCGGTCAGTTGGAGGTTATGCTCGGCAAAGCCGCTGCCTTTTGCCAGGTATTGGCGGAAAACGAATCCGCCCGTCTGCAGGCACTGGCTGAACCTGCTGCCATCTTCACCGTGGGTGGCTTAGTTTTCTTTATGGTTATGGCGGTGATTATGCCGTTATTAAATACCATGGATGCGCTGAGCATGTAAAAGCAGTTTTTCTTTAAGCTGCTGGTATTTTAATGTGTAATACGGGCCATTTTGGGCTTCGCGATGGTCAAAACCATAAGCGCGGCGGCTGACGGCAAGGATTGGCGGTGCCTGAATGCGCTTAGCTACAGCCATGCCTGTAAAGAGATTCCACCAACGTTCCAAATCGGCGATGAATTCCTGCGCAGTGGGGAAGTATTTGGCCACAAGGCCTGGCTCACAACCCAGATTTTCCTCAAGCGTGCCAGCGGCATACCATTCCAGAATATCTTCGGGTGCAGCCTTCTGCCAGCGCTCAATAAAGGAACGGAAGAGGTAATCGTGGTAAGGATATTTAATGGGGTCGCCCTTGCCCTCATCGACATTCTGTGCCGAGGAAAGTTCAGCACTTGGCACAATATCGATAATACCCTGCGGTACGACTTCGCGGCTGTAGACTTCATCATTCATATAGTGGGCGAGGGCATAGACCTGATATTTCCAAAGGTCTGCCAAGGCTGCCAAAAAGCCGGACTGGTCGCCGTAGAGGGTAGAGTAGCCCACCGTGGTTTCGGCTTTGTTGGCATTACAGGTAAAGCCGCCGCCAAAGGCTGCTGCCGCACCGGCAAGGACACGGGCGCTGCGGTCGCGTGCCTGAATGTTTTCGGTGACAAAGGAAGATATGGTGAGATTCTGCTGAGAACCATCCGTTAGATAGGTAACCGGCGTATGGGAAAGTTGGTCAACCGTGTGGTCAACGGACTGCTGAATCGGAACAATGGCATACTGACAGCCCAGATTATCCGCCAGTTCCTTGCTAAGGCCCTTGGTGGTAGCGGAGTTAAAGACGCTGGGCATGTTGACCAACAGGAGATTTTCCGGGCCGACAATTTTGGCATAGAGGGCCGCAGCCACAGCAGAGTCAATGCCGCCGGAAATACCGATAACAACTTTCTTCATATGGATATTTTCGAGGAAACGGCGCACGCCGTAGTTCAGGGCACGATAGATATGGGCAATGTCCGGTTCCTTATCTTCGGGCAGTGCCGGCATATCAGCAAGCTCATTCATATCCACGAGAGTGAGTTCTTCCTGATATTCTTCGCTCATGGCGCAGACATCACCCTTGGCATTGTAGGCGGTACTGGAACCATCGAAGGTGTAGACCGTTTTGCCGTTGTTCTGCAGGCCGATGGCATTGACATAGAACAATGGTTTGCCGGTGGTTCGTGCCTGTTCGCCAAAGACGCGGTTGCGCTTGCCGTTCTTGCCTAACGTATAGGGGGAAGCGGAGATATTGACAAAGAAGTCAATGCTGCCCTTGTCCTGCAAAATCTGCAACGGTTCCAACGCATAGTTATCGCTCCAGCCGTCTTCGCAGAGCAGACAGCCGACGTTGTATTCCTGGCCCTGTACATTGATGCAGACAGGCGCGATAAGGTCGGCCGGCTTTTTGCCCTGCTCCAAAGCCAACTGCTGCAGGCTGTAAAAATGACGGGTATCGTCAAATTCACGATAGTTGGGCATCAGGGTCTTGATGGCATAGGGATATTCCTGACCGGTGGGGGCAATCAGCTTGCCATTCTGTGCCGTGAAGAATGCGTTGTACTTGCGTACCCGGCCGTCGTTGTTGCTCTTATCCCAGTCCATCGCGATATTGCCGAACATGACGACAATATCCTGCGAAGCGGCAATGATTTTCTGCCCGAAATGTTCACAGTCAGCCAAAAAGCTGGTCTGTTCCCAGGTATCGCCCAACAGGTAGCCGGGAATCGCCATTTCGGGGAAGATGACCACATCAGCCTGATTTTCCCTGGCTTCATCAATCATGCGCAGCATTGTGGCAGCATTTTTATCGGGATGCCCGGGAATGACTTCCATTTGGGCCATAGCTATTTTCAACAAGGTATTCACTCCATTTTCAGGTATTGTTTAAGTTACCTTCAACTATACGCCATATCTTTTGACAAGTCAAAAACTAAAATAGGGAAGCGGCATAAAGATAATCGGAGAAAACATTGATTTACAAAAAATGATGATTTAGAAAATGTAGTAGCATATTTTGTAAAATCGCTGTATAATAAGTAACGGACGTTCAAGAAAGAAATTAGGTGTAACAAGAAATGGCAAAAAAGAAAAAAGAAGCAAAGACCAACGCAGCGCGTATTTTGGACACATTAGGGATAAGCTATGAGCTCAAAACCTATGAAGTGGACGAAAGCGACCTTTCCGCTGTGCATGTGGCTGAATCGGTGGGCATGCCCATTGAAATGGTGTACAAGACGCTCGTGTGCCGCGGCGATAAGAATGGTGTTTTGATGGCCGTGATTCCGGGTGGCGGTGAGCTGGACTTGAAAGCACTGGCTGCAGCATCGGGCAACAAGCGGGTGGAAATGGTGCACTTGAAAGAGGTCTTCGGGCTTACGGGGTATATCCGTGGCGGTTGTTCTCCTTTGGGCGCCAAGAAGGATTATCCCGTGTATCTGGATGCCAGTGCCGAGCAGCAGGAGGTAATTGCCATCAGTGCCGGCAAGCGTGGTGAGCAGATTATCCTGAAACCTGCGGATTTAATCACAGCGGCCAAGGCAACGGTAGCGGCGGTCAGCAGATAAGATTGGTTGGATTATAGCATAGAGGAAAGAGGCGGTTTATTTGAAATACAGCAGCACTCGTGGAGACAGTGTACAGGTAACGGCGGCAGAAGCGATTATAAAAGGGCTGGCAGCAGACAGCGGTCTGTTTGTGCCGGACGAGCTTCCGCAGATTTCCCCGTCATTTATTGAAGATTTCCCCGTCATTTATTGAAGAATTGGTGCCCCTTTCCTATGAGGAACGGGCGGTAAAGGTTTTGCGCCTGTTCTTGACCGACTATACCGACGAAGAACTCAAAACCTGTGTGGAAAATGCTTATGGCAAAGGTAAATTTGACTGTGCAGGCCGCGCGCCGGTGACGGACTTAGGTGCTATGCAGGTACTTGAACTTTGGCATGGCCCGACCAGCGCCTTTAAGGATATGGCCTTGCAGCTTCTGCCGCAGCTGATGAGCACGGCGTTGAAAAAAACTGGTGAACAGGACAACGTGCTGATTCTTGTCGCTACTTCCGGCGATACGGGCAAGGCCGCTTTGGAAGGGTTCCGCGATGTAGACCAGATTTCCATTATGGTCTTCTATCCTGAGGGCGGTGTCAGCCGTATTCAGCAGCTGCAAATGCTGACGCAGGAAGGGAAAAATGTCAACGTCACAGCTGTGCGAGGCAATTTTGACGATGCGCAGAGCGGTGTTAAGGTAATTTTTGCGAATCAAGCCTTTAACGAACAGCTGGCCGAGAAGGGCGTGAAGCTGTCCTCGGCGAATTCCATAAACTGGGGACGCCTTGTGCCGCAGATTGTCTACTACTTCAGCGCCTATGCGGACTTGTGCAAGGCTGGCCGTATCAAGGCAGGGGAGGAGATTAACTTCACCGTGCCAACCGGTAACTTCGGCAATATTTTGGCGGGTTTCTACGCCAAGCAGATGGGGTTGCCTGTCCATAAGCTGATTTGCGCTTCCAATGCCAACAATGTGCTGACGGACTTCCTGCAGACAGGCCGTTATGACCGAAACCGTGCGTTCTATAAAACCATTACGCCGTCCATGGATATTTTGATTTCCAGCAATCTGGAACGCCTTCTTTACCATGTGACCGGGGACAAGGCGCAGGTGGCAGGCTGGATGGCTGAACTCAATAAATCCGGCAGTTATGAAGTGGATGTAAAGACGCGTGGTATCATCAAGGAAACGTTCTGGGCCGATTGGGTGGATGATGCTGCAACGAAAAAATGTATTCAGCAGGTATACATGCAGCATAAGTATGTACTGGATACCCATACGGCTGTGGCTTATCAGGTGGCAGAAAACTATCGTCATGCAACCCATGATGAACATGTGATGGTGGTGGCCTCGACCGCCAGCCCCTATAAATTCAACGGCAGTGTACTGGACGCTTTGCAGGCAGAAACTGCCGGCCTGGACGAGTTTGCCCTGTTGGATAAATTACAGGAACTAAACGATAATCCGATTCCTGCCGGTTTGGCGGCGCTTAAAACTAAGGAAGTACTGCATAAAGGCGTATGCGATAAAGATAAGATGAATGAAGCTGTAATGAACTTTATTGCCCGTTGATTCATCGGTAAACACTCCGTAACAATAATTAGTTATGGACAAAATCATAGCCGAATTGATACAAGAATATAGAGTGTGAAATACCTCGAACCCCTATGAATAAGGGGCTTCGAGGTGTTTTTGTGTTGTGAAGGAGTGGCCTGAAACAAAGGGCAGGGAGGCAGGGGAATTTTTCGGCGCTTTTGTTTCGAGGGGGTTGCAGGGCTGAAGGTAAGCCGTTTGTAAGGTGTAGTTCCCCGTTTGCAGGGGGTAAAATGGGCGACGGCATAGAGGCGAGAGCCTGTTAGGACTTTATGAAGCTAAAGGTTTCATTTTTACGATGGCAAGGTCAAAGCTCCCCGTATACAATACTTCGAACAGCGGAAGGGTAAAACCTACAAATACTCAATTAAAAAGCCCTTCGACTATAAAAGTACACCAAGCGGTTATGTCGTGAACCAAAAGGAAACGGAGGCCGTCAAGAGGAGCGGGCCAAACGTCCCATGTGACGGAGGAGGAAATCAAGGCGGCTTTCGTAACGGCATTCAACAAGCTGGTGACGGAGCGGGAGGAGATTGTTGCCAACGCAACCCTCGTCCGGCAGACACTCTGCGACACAGCGGAGTTGGAGCGGGAGAAAGCCAAGGCACGGTTTGACGAGGTGACGGAGGCCATCGTAGAGCGGTCAGTTCATTTTGCAGTCATGGTGAAATTTTTAGCACTTGCTTCAATATGGAAATAAATCCTGCTGCTTGAGTCAACGGTTTTAACGCAAATATGATTCCCGTAGGCGAAGAAAAATCCCACTCCACATCGATGGTGCGAAAGGCAGATGACATGATTTTGAAACTCTCTCTTGTAAGCAAAATATCATGCGGATGTTCCATAAAGGTGTTCGCCGTATAGAAAGCTGCCAGAGGTTCCGTACGAATGTTTGGATAAGTTTTCTCTATGAATTTGCAGAGTTTGTCCACCGCAGGTGATTCCCTTGGAGGGGTTAGGATGGTGAGGTGGGAAAGGTCGGCAAGTGTCAGGATTTCCTTCTGGCTCAAAGGATGGGAAAAGGGAACCGCCAGTTTGAATTTTTCTTCCCCTAACTTAAATACACAGAAATTTTTGTACCATTCCTTCACATCGTAGGGGGAGGTTATGCAGTCGAACTCTGTACCCAGGACAGAGGACAGCCACTTCGCATTGAATTGATTATCATCGAAAGGAATGATCTGTAGGGAGAAATTTCTTTGTAGCAATTCCGAATCCTGCCATAAAGCTGTCAATAAAGTTGCAGGACGCATCATAGAGGCTCCTACCCGAATCCGCACCTTGTCCTTGGCAGAAATGGCTCTTACTTCTGCCATTGCTTGGTCAGTTTGTTTTTTTATGGCGAGAAGTTTGGTTTGCAGCATTTGTCCGGCACGGGTCAGAGATACCCCACGGTTTGTTCGCACAAAGAGCACAGCTTTGACTTCGCCTTCCAGCTCATTCATCTGATTCATCACCGCAACCGGGGAGACAAAAAGTTTTCCTGCAGCCTTGGAGAAACTGCCTGTCTCTGCCACGGCAAGGAATGTCATGTAAATTGAAGCAATCAATTGCAGCACCCTCTTTTGCATTAAGTCTAAGTTAATGCCATATTAACTTATTTCTCACTTCCCGTCAATGTTCCCGGCGGCTATACTGTAATCATCAAAAACAAAGGAAGTGGAGAATAAGATGGACAGAACAATGATTCTGATCGGTGCAGGCAGGGGCCTTGGAAATGCCGTGGCAAGGGAATTTGCCTCCCACGGTTTCCGTGTGGTCTTGGTAGCGAGGAATGAGGAGCGGCTGAGAGACTATGTGAATGAACTTCGTCAGCAGGGGTTCGAAGCGGACTTCAAAGTGGCTGACGCCTTTTACCCGGAGACTTTGACGAAAGCAATCCAGGAGACAGCAATGGAATACGGAACCCCTGATGCGTTGGTCTACAATGTGGGAATCACAGTGCCGGACGGCAGCAGGGAAATCACCAGCCAGCTGCTGATGGAAAGGTATCAGGTAGACGCTGCCAGTGCCTATCATTCGGCAATGGCAGTTGCAACAGCAGAATTTGCGGAGAAAAAAGGTGCCATCATCTTCACCGGAGGCGGCTTTGCCAAGACCTTCCAGCCAATCCTTTCCCTTAAACCACTCTGCATTGACAAGGCAGCCCTAAATGCCATGAACATCGTGCTCCACCATGAGCTGGAGCCAAGGGGAATCTTTGTGGGAAGCGTTCTCGTCAGCGGTGTGATAACTCCCGGAGATGAGCGGTATGATCCGGGCAGGATTGCCAAAGAATATTGGAAGATGTATGAGGAACGGCAGGAATATCAAGTGCTTTACTAAGATGGAGGCCATAATATGTTAAAGGATTTGGTGGTATTTTATTCATGGGGAGGCAACACCAAGGCCGTTGCCGAATACATTGGTCAAAAAACAGGGGCAGAATTGCTGGAACTGAAAGTGAGAGTTCCCTATCCGAGGGATTACCGTGCCTGTGTCAATCAGGTTGGCAAGGAGGGAAAGGCTTATGAGCCGGGACTTGCTGTCAGCGTGCCGGATTTGAGGGGCTATGGCAGGATTTATGTAGGCTCTCCTTGCTGGTGGGGCACCATTGCCAATCCCGTGAGAACTTTCCTGCATCAAAGCAATCTCACAGGCAAGACCATTGTGCCCTTTATGACCCACGGGACAAGCGGTCTGCACATAGCGGATATTAAAGGTCTGTGCCCTGATTCCAAAATCCTGGAGGGGCTGGGCATATACAACTGCTATCAGGTCAGCACCACGGTGGACAAGCCTGAGAATATGGGAGATTTCCATCCCCTGGTGGATGCCTGGCTGCAGAGAATCAATTTGCAATGATGAAATTTAGAGAGGCGCATGCAACATGAAGAGATTTGAAGATAAGGCAGTATTGGTCACCGGCGGCGGAACCGGCATTGGCCGAGGCGTTGCCCGGCGGTTTGCCGCTGAGGGGGCAGAGGTTTTCCTTGTGGGCCTTGACGAAGAGGAACTCAGGGAGTCGGCTGCTTTCGACAGCAAGATGGCATATATGGCAGGGGATATTACCAAGGAAGAAACTCTTGACAAAGTAACCGCAGAGATAAAAAGCCGTTATGGCAGACTGGATATTTTGGTCAACAATGCGGGCTGGGCGCCGGTGACTCCCCTAGCCACCGTGAAGATGGAGGAATACGACAGGGTATTTGCCATCAATGTCCGCGCCCTGGTCAATATGACCATCCATGTACTCCCGCTCCTGAAGGAAAGCCGGGGCAATATCATCAACATGTCCAGCGCCGTATGCGAGAATCATCTGTTGAATATGTCCATGTATGCCGGGACAAAAGCGGCAGTGGAAATCTTCACAAAGATTTGGGCAAAGGAACTGGCCAAAGACGGGGTACGGGTGAATGCCTTAAGCATAGGCTCCATTGAAACCCCCATCTACGGAAAGACTGACCTTTCGGAAGGCGGCATTCAAGAGCATATTGAAAAAGTCACCGCCATGATACCCCAGGGACATTTCGGGAAGCCGGAGGATGTGGCGGCGGTTGCGGCCTTCCTCGGCTCAGAGGAAACGAGGTTTGTCACTGGCTCCATCTATGGCGTGGATGGCGGACTGGGGGCATGACCATGAAAATTGTAGTAATTACCGGAAGCCCACATAAAAAAGGGACATCTGCCTTGCTCGCAGATGAATTTATCCGCGGCGCAA
This sequence comes from Pseudoselenomonas ruminantium, assembly GCA_902781305.1. GTDB lineage: Bacteria > Bacillota > Negativicutes > Selenomonadales > Selenomonadaceae > Selenomonas_A > Selenomonas_A ruminantium_K. The sequence continues at coordinate 7,728 of CACZIV010000085.1, read as the reverse complement.
AAGAAGCCGGACATGAAGTGTCACGATTTGATGCGGCATTTGAGAATGTTCACCCGTGTATTGGGTGCAACAAGTGTGAGTATGGAAAAAAAACCTGCGTTTTTCAGGATGCTATGAACAAGCTGAATCCAATGCTTTTGGATTCCGATGTGATTGTTTTTGCCACACCGATTTACTACTGGAATTTTCCTGCTCAGTTAAAAACAGTGATTGATCGGTTCCAGGTAACTGTATTTTCTATGCGCGGGAAAAAGGCAGTTTTGTTGGCCACTGCTGCTTCTAAGGAGTCTTGGGTGAAAGGCGCTTTAGATATGGAATTTAACAATATGCTTAGATTTATCGGCTGGGAAGATGCTGGCAGAATTTACGCCCTTGGATGTTCGGTAAGAGGCGAAATAGAAAATACAAATTATCCGGAGCAAGCCTATGAACTTGGAAAATCCTTGGAATAGCATGGGTCTGTGATAGAAACATTGATCAGTATAAATTTGCAACTCAGAATATTGGGATCATCTAGTATTCTGCAAAAAGAGGAGATTATCGCCAATGCTGGGCTCGTCCGGCAGACGCTCTGCGACACAACGGCTCTTGCCGAAGAAAAAGTCAAGCTGCGACAGGAACTGACGGTGCTGGTGGAGATGACGGAGAAAGCCGTCATGCAAAACGCCCGCATTGCCTAAGGCCAGGAGGGTATCAGCGAGACTACGACAGTCTTGTGGCAAGGTACGATGCGGTCAAGGCACGGTTTGACGAGGTGACGGAAGCCATCTAAGCCAAGGAAGCCCAAGCCGAGCAGCTGGCGATGTTCGAGAGGACACGGACAATGAAGTTACTGCATTAGACGATTATGCCAAAGCCCAACTTCAACTGCTGGTTGACAACGAAGCCGCAGAGGGCAGCAGGATTCGGGTTATGCCCGATGTCCATCCGGGGAAGGCATGTACTATTCAGAGAAAGAGATGATTTCATTAACAGGGGTGTGCAAAATCCCGACCGAGGGAGTGCAAATGCACACCCTTTTGCTATGCCGAAAAGCCTTGATTTATGAGGCTTCACGGCTGATACTCTCTTAACGATAATCAGGGGTGTGCAAGGGGGTGCATCGTTATTTTGTATCAAAATAAGCGGTAAAACGGAGTGTTTGTTTTTGTTTTAAAATTTATGTCAAACAATTTCGATAAATGATATTTTTGTAATTTGAACAAAAAATAGTTGACATTTATGAAAAAATAAGCTAATATAATACGCGTGGTGAGAAGTCAAAAGTGAAAAGCTTCTCAAACTGCAAAAAAGTATCTTTTTTACGAAAGAGGTTGAATGTAAAATGGCAAACATCGATCTTAGCCAGTATGGCATCACTGGTACGACTGAAATTCTCCACAATCCGTCTTACAAGACGCTTTTTGAAGAAGAGACTAAAGAAGGTTTGACGGGCTACGAACAGGGCCAGGTTTCCGAACTGGGCGCTGTTAACGTAAAGACTGGTATTTTCACCGGCCGTTCGCCTAAAGATAAATTCATCGTGGATGATGAAACTTCCCATGACACGGTATGGTGGGATTCTGAAGATTATCACAACGATAACCACAGAGCTACGCCGGAAACCTGGAACGCTCTGAAAGAAATCGCTAAGAAGGAACTGTCCAACAAGAAACTCTACGTTGTAGATGCTTTCTGCGGTGCCAACAAAGACACCCGCATGGCTGTCCGCTTCATCGTAGAAGTTGCTTGGCAGGCACATTTCGTAACGAATATGTTCATTAAGCCGACGGAAGAAGAGCTGGCTAACTTCAAGCCGGATTTCGTTGTTTACAACGCTTCCAAGGCTAAAGTAGAAAACTACAAGGAACTGGGTCTCCATTCCGAAACGGCGGTTGTCTTCAACCTCACGAGCCGTGAACAGGTTATCATCAACACCTGGTACGGCGGTGAAATGAAGAAGGGTATGTTCTCCATGATGAACTACTTCCTGCCGCTCAAAGGCATTGCTGCCATGCACTGCTCCGCCAACACGGACAAGCAGGGCCAGAACACGGCTATCTTCTTCGGTCTCTCCGGCACGGGTAAAACCACTCTGTCCACGGACCCGAAACGCCTCTTGATTGGTGATGACGAACACGGCTGGGATGATGAAGGCGTATTCAACTTCGAAGGCGGCTGCTATGCTAAGGTTATCAACCTCGACATGGAATCCGAACCGGACATCTATGGCGCCATCAAGCGTAACGCTCTGCTCGAAAACGTAACTCTTGACGACAAGGGCAACATCGACTTTGCCGATAAGACCATCACGGAAAACACCCGTGTATCCTATCCTATCGACCATATCAAAGGCACCGTTAAGGGCTTTGTCAACGACAAGAGTGCAGCTCCGGCAGCTAAGAGCGTTATCTTCCTGTCCGCTGATGCTTTCGGCGTACTGCCCCCGGTTTCCATCCTGACTCCGGAACAGACGAAGTATTACTTCCTCTCCGGCTTCACGGCTAAACTGGCTGGTACGGAACGTGGCATCACCGAACCGACGCCGACCTTCTCCGCTTGCTTCGGTCAGGCATTCCTCGAACTGCATCCGACCAAGAGAAGAACTGGTTAAGAAGATGGAAGCTAACGGCACGAAGGCATACCTCGTGAACACGGGCTGGAATGGTTCCGGCAAGCGTATCTCCATCAAAGATACTCGTGGCATCATCGATGCTATCCATAGCGGCGCTATCAAGAAAGCTCCGACGAAGAAGATTCCGTTCTTCAATCTGGAAGTTCCGACGGAACTTGAAGGTGTTGACACCAACATCCTCGACCCGAAGGATACCTACCAGAATCCGGCTGAATGGGAAGAAAAGGCAAAAGACCTCGCTCAGCGCTTCATCAAGAACTTCGATAAATACACGAAGAACAATGAAGCAGGCAAGGCTCTCGTTGCAGCTGGCCCGCAGCTCTAAGATCGCATGATAGAGAGGCCATCGCATTTGTATAGTGCGATGGCCTTTTTGTATTCTGCTTCCTGGTCTAATCCGGGAATAGAAATGGGGAATATCATTATGGAAATGAATGTTGAACTTGGTATGGAGGAAAGGACATCTTCACGTCTGGGCAGGCGGGTGCCTGCTATCCTGGGGGCGCATATCCTAATGGGTCTTGCCGTGGTGCTCATGCGGTTGAGTCTATTCGGCAATGACCCATTTTCTTGCATGAACCTCGGCTATGCCGGCGTGACGGGACTCAGTTATGGCACATGTGTAATCATCTTCAATCTGGCCTTGATTATTCCCGTGGCGCTGTTGGACAGGAGTTACCTGCGTTTTGGCACGCTTATCAATATGTTTATGTTGGGGCTCATTGCCGATTTTTGGTATGCCTTGATAGGTGATTTGAGCATCTTTGCAGAGCCGGACCTTTCCCTGCGGGCGATGCTGCTGGCAGGGGGCGTGGTGCTAACCTGCTTTTCCTGTTCACTCTATATGAGTTCACGACTGGGGATGGGACCGTATGATGCCATCGGCTGGATACTGGCAGAACGTAGCGGTGGCCGTGTTCCCTTCCGGATAGTTCGCATACTCATTGATGCTTGTGCCGTTTCTATCGGCTTTGCCTGCGGCAGTATCGTGGGTGTGGGGACTTTGGTGATGGCCTGCGGTACTGGCCCGCTTATTGAATTTTTCAATCAGAAGGTAAGCCTGCCCCTATTGTATGGGAAAAAATGGGGGCAATGGTCATAATCGTGGGAGGCGGAAAAAATAAAAATGGTAATTTACTATTATTCGACAACTGGGAATTCCTTATATGTGGCCAGAGAATTGCAAAAGGCTATACCAGAAGCTGAAATTCAATCTATATCAGAGGTGCTTCGGGAAGATAGGCTGGTAGTTAACGCAGAGTGTGTAGGCTTTGTATTTCCCATGCATTATTTTGGATTGCCGATACAGGTGGAGGAGTTTTTGCATAAGGCTACGATTTTGGAATCTCCTTATACCTTTGCTATAGCTACCTGCGGCGTTCCCTATTGGGGTAGACCGTTTATGGATGCAGAAAAGATACTCAAAGAAAAGAACTGCAGCCTGTATGCTTCGTGGTATGTACGATTGGTGTCAAACTATATTCCATTGCGGGATATAGCTGCAGACTGGCGGATAAATATCCGGGCATGGCTGGCTAAAGGAAAACTGCAGCGTATTGCCAAGGCCATAAATAACCGGGAAGCCCATAGTACATGGCAATTATTTAAGAATTTTTGTGGCAGATATCATGATAAATGGCTGACAGGTCAGCAGAAAATCGATAATAAGTTCCTATGCGACAAGGAGAAATGTACCGCTTGCGGGTTATGTGAACGTATCTGTCCCAGAGACAACATTAAGCGTCCAGAGGGAAGTCCGGTTTGGGAGCATCGTTGTGTGGAATGCCTGGGGTGCCTGCATATATGCCCAGCCAAGGCAATAGAATATGGTGAGATTACCAAGGGACGCAAACGGTATCGACATAAGGCGATTGCGCCGGCAGATTTGTTGCGTAAGGGCTGATGGCAGTATCCGGCTTGAATTTTGATGCATCCCTGAGGTACCCATCAAGATTCCTGTTGGAGATTGATGATAAGCTGCTTTGAAATGCCGGAACTGCCAGTACAGAAGTAAAATTTTTGCAAAAGCGCACGAAATGAGGGATGGATTTGGCTGGAAAAAAACAGACAAAGCGTGTGGTCAAGACATTAAATGACTGGAATAAGCCAAGATTTGTAGAGCAGGATGAATTTTGCAGGGCATCGCTGAAAGTCAACAAGATTAAGGTCATCGAGTTCGCAAATGTGCTGACGGAAGATATTTTCCGTCCATTGGCGAATATGCTGGGAGAGAAGTCAGCGCGTCCGCTTGTAGCACTGGCAACAAGCAAAGAAAAAATAGGTAAGGTGATTTACCTGGCTGAAAGTGCTAAGCGGGATATAGAGGCTATTGATAAGGCGGCTACAAACGAAGACCTGTTCAATGCACAGAATCGTCTAAGAGAGCTATGCGCTGCTGTGGTTGAAGAGAGTGTGAGCATCATGAATTATGAAGGGACGCCCTTTGATTTAAAAGGTAAGGCAGGAGTAGATTATGGTCAATAAAATATTAACTAACTTTTTTATACGCAGGCTTCCGGAAATCAGAAGATGTAAGGGAGTTACAAGAAAAGAAATTGCCAAGGGGATTGGTATTACCTTAGGCAAGTATGACAAGTGGGAAGCTGGGAAAGTGCTGCCTAAGTCAGAGGATATTGCACGGCTGGCCGGTTTTTATGAAATGAGTGTGGACGAATTCCTCGGGCTTACGGAAGAAGAAAGTGAAGCGATTAAGCAGAAGCTTATAGAAGATGCCGAAACGCTTTCACCAGAGGCTCGGAAGATTGTAGTAGATGCTATGACAGATAAGTAAGTGTAAAATCTGCTGGGGGCGATAACATGGACTACTTTGTGGAATACCGGAAAAATAAGATGCCGATGGAACTCTTCCGCCAGCGATATCAGGATAAGGAAAAATACATAGCATATTGCCGTGAATGCCCTAGGTACGATACTGTCTGGAGCTGCCCGCCGTTAAATATAGATTTGGAAGCCTATTTATCCCGATTTGAATGGATAAATGTGGTGGGGGCTAAGATCAATCTGGAACGTCATGTGATAGAAGATGCTGATACCGCAGACAAAATAAAAGATCTGGGCTGGCAGATTGTGTCTGAAGTGAAGCTGCGCATGGAAGAAAAACTACGCAAGCTTGAGAGGGAACTTCCTGGAAGCATATCCCTTTCCTCTGGTGGTTGCAATTTGTGCAGAGAGTGCAGCCGGAAAGCAGGACAGCCATGCAGGTTGCCGGATAAGATGAGATATTCACTGGATGCCTTTGGCTTCGACCTGAGTGCCATAACCCAGGATATGTTGGGAATAGAAATCCAGTGGTGCAGGGATAGACTGCCGGACTATTTCATCTTGGTTCATGGGATAATGACGGTAAACGAGGTGCCTGAGAAAATATGGTCGTCCATGTAAGCGGAGCCAATCAGTATGTTAGAGAAAAAATCTGAGGTGATAGACTTGGTAAAACTGACAGGCTACTACCAGCTGCCGGGGGCGATTCCGCAGTCGGTGGATTTTGAGGACTTATTCGATAAATCATTCATGCGTAAGTATACGAACTACCGTAGTTTCGAGAAATTCCTGCGAGGGGGAGGATTCCATATCACATCTCAGCAGGATTTCGAGGATCTTCCCGAGGAGCAGATGGATAAGCACGTTGCCAAGACTACACGGTTTAGCAGTTGGGGAGAAATGATTGATTTCGCGACAGATATCTATGCGTGGAAACAGGATAAGAAGAACCATAGGGATAAAAGCTGACAAGTTATTTGTAAAAGGTGTCGCTTAGTGATTTAGAAAGAATGTTGTTCATAGCATAATTCTGTAAACGATGTATTATACCAATGAACGTTAATGATTCGGAGAAATATTTGGACAACTCATCTTTTGCATGGTAAAATATTATACAGGAGAGCGTGATATACGTGAAGAAAAATCCCCAAGGTTTTGTGTATTGACCTGGGGATTTTTGTATTTGAAAATATTTTTCATCTAACTATTGAAAATGATTATCATATATGATATATTATATTTAGGCTTTCGTTAAAGCTCTCCTAAAATATAATACACAGTCAAAAAGGCTACCGTACTGCTCATGCGGTAGCCTTTTTGGCGCGTAGGGAATATTTTCTTGACTTACTCTACACGTCGTCAAGACATATTTACGAGCTCATGCAGATACACTGAGGATCATAACTCCTTCTTTTTTATGTATCATGAAGGGAAGAGATTCCTAAGCTGGCCTGTTCGCCCTGTCATGTGATGGATTCTCATGTGGAGGGCTACAATCAGGGTGAACTGCTGTCCAACAAGCATAAGGCAGCGCATGTTGATTGTATCGATTGTCATGAAAACGGTATTGAGGACAAGGTGAAGGAAACCATCTGGTATGTGACGGATGATTTTGGTGATCCGCCTGCCAAGCGTCATTTTGACAATAAGATGTGCACGAAGTGCCATAGCGATATGGATGCGCTGGTTGCCAAGACCGATAAAGGCAGTGGTGTTAATCCACATAATTCCCATCTGGGGGATCTGACCTGCTCGGACTGCCATAAGATGCACAATCAGTCCAAGGCGGCCTGCCAGAACTGTCATTCCAAGTGGCCGACAGAGGCACCGGCCATGCATCAGACGGCCTGCAAGTCGCTCAAGAGTATCTACCATGATTCCAAGCGTCTGCAGAAACTGATTGATGATGGCGTGGTTAAATCAGCTGACTCGCTCAAGGAACTGGCCCGCCAGATGAATCTTCCCTATGAGAAGGTCAAGGCAGAGGTGGAGCGCTACAACGAAATGGCGCGCAAGGGCTTTGATGATGATTTCTACAAGCGCAAGGAGTGCCTGACCACCATCGAAAAACCGCCCTTCTATGCGGCTCATATTTCCATAGCTCTGCTGGTAACACTAGGCGGTTTGAAAAGTGCGGCACAGATTAGCAAGGCTTCGTAAACAGCAATGAAATCTCACCATGAATGTAACATAAGTCACAACATGGTGAGATTTTTTCTGCTATAATATGTTAGAATGGGGATTTTATAAGATGATAAGGATAAATTGGATGAAAAGGAAGTGTGAAAATTGAACGGACAAGAAACAATTGCCGGAGTGATTCGTAAGCTCTT
>CACZIV010000084.1 GCA_902781305.1 Pseudoselenomonas ruminantium | reverse complement strand
CACACCTTGTATTTAGCCGCATAAAAAGACCGGCAGACGAATCTACCGGCCAAAGAAATCTTATAATTTTTTATTGTCCTCTTGACGGGGAGCAGTTCAAACAGTAGACTTTTAGACATGATATCAAGGTAGGCAAAGGAGATTTTTCTTTACGCTCGCTCGCCTGACGCTTCGCTTAGGCAAGCATGGCCGCTGGCGGCTAGTTGTCGCTTTTCTACCTTATGCAACCGCATTGAAACAACCAAGCTGTGACATGGAAAAACTGGCTGACATCGCGCTTAATTACCATATCTATTACCACATTTTTAGCAAAGAACGCTAGGCTGGCATTTCCTTCTGGCGGGGCGGCTGGCTGTTGTCCTAAACGGCGCGTATGACATTTCGCGTTAAGAAAATATTTTTTGCCCACCACCTAAAAAAAGCAAAGCATCTACTGTTTGAACGCAGTGAGTTTAGATGCTTTGCTTTTTATAATTGGCAAAAAATATTTTTAGCAAAATGCCATAGCACAGCGTGGACAACAGCCAGCCGCCCCGCCAGCCACGAACCCCCGAACTACTTAACTACAAGCACCGGACACTTCGCCTGCTCCACAATATACTGGCTGACGCTGCCCAAAAGTACCCCTTTGACAATGCCCAGTCCCCGGCTACCCATAATGATTAAATCAATATCATTGGACGAAGCGAAATCCAAAATCACCACGGCCGGCGACCCGGTTTCCGAAAAGGCTTCCTTCTCGATTCCCGAAGGCACCATTTCCATGGCCCTGTCCAAAATGACATTGCCCGCCTTGGTCACAGCTTCCAAAATCGCATCGGACAAGCAGGCATTAATTGCCAGCTGATTGATATTGGCCACATAGAGGAAGTTGAGCTTTGCCTCACAGACCTCGGCCATGGCAATAGCCTCTGCCACTGCGCGGTCCGAACCTTCCGAGCCATCTACCGGCACAAGAATATTTTTCATCATAAAGATTACCCCCTCTAATGTTATTTAACCACCATCACAGCTGTCTGTGCCCGTTCCACTAATTCCTGACTGACACTGCCTGCAAAAAAACCTTCTACCACACCAAGCCCGCGGCCGCCAGTCACGATTAAATCCGGCAGGCTTTCCTCCGCAAACTGCAGGATTTCTTCCACCGGCATCCCCGTACGACAATGATACGCATAAGCCACATTCTCCAGCTTACAGCCTTCAACCATGCTCTTTGTCGCCGCTTCATCACTGCGCACATGGCCGGCAATTTCATCCGGCAGCCAGCTTTCCTCCTGCGCGTCTGTCTCACTCGTAAAATACGTCACATGCAAAATATCCAGCTTTGCCTGCATTTCCTGAGCCAGATTAGCCGCAAACAGCAAAGCCCGCCGCGAAGTATCGGACGCATCCACCGGCACCAAAATACGGGATAACTTCATCTCATCAACCTCCCCGTAAAGATTATCTACCTAGTATTTCGCGCCCCCGCTTAGAAAATCCTCCCACAAAGCTCAGAAAATACATTGACATTTTCTCACGGATAATGCTACACTAAATAGAACATTTTTATTAATAATTCACTATAAAAATAAGCTTTATGTAAACAATAAAAGCTGAGGAGGCTATATTATGTCCAAGGAAAAACACAGCCAGCCCAATAATACCGAAATTGTCGAGCAGACCACCATCGCGGGCGTCTATCAGGCCGCCCGCAACCTCGAAGGCATTGTACGCAAAACCCGCCTGATTGAAAGCGACTTTTTCTCGGAACTGTCCGGCAACAAAGTCTACCTCAAACCCGAAAACCTCCAACACACCGGCGCTTTCAAGCTGCGCGGCGCTTACAATAAAATCAGCCAGCTCACCCCCGAAGAACGAGCCAAAGGCGTAATTACCTCCTCTGCTGGCAACCATGCCCAGGGCGTGGCATTTGCCGCGCAAAAACTCGGCGTCAAGGCCGTTATCTGCATGCCCGCCACCACGCCAATCTTAAAAGTCGAAGGCACCAAAGCCCTCGGCGCTGAAGTCGTGCTCCACGGTGACGGCTTTGACGATGCCTATGCCTACAGCCTCGAACTGCAGAAACAACATGGCTATGTCTACATCCATCCCTTCAACGATTTGCAGGTGCTCTTAGGACAGGGCACCACGGCGCTTGAAATCATCGACGCCTGCAAGGACATTGACGCCATCCTCGTGCCCATCGGCGGCGGCGGCTTTGCCTCCGGCGTGGCCCTGGCTACCAAACTCGTCAACCCCAACATCAAGGTTATCGGCGTAGAACCCGAAAATGCCGCCTGCATGAAAGCAGCCTTCACTAAAGGAAAAATCACCACCTTAAAATCCGCCGACACCGTAGCCGACGGCTGCGCCGTAAAGACTGCGGGCACACTCACCTACGAATTCTGCAAAAAATACCTCGACGATATCATCACCGTTTCCGAAATGGAAATTATGGGCGCTTTGTTATCGCTCATTGAAAAACACAAACTCATCGCCGAAGGCGCAGGCGTGCTCTCCCTTGCCGCCCTCTCCAAACTCCCCTTCAAGGGCAAAAAAGTAGCCGCCATCGTCAGCGGCGGCAATATCGACATATCCACAATTTCCGCCCTGATTGAAAAGGCCAAAATCGCCCGTGGCCGCGTCTTTTGCTTCGGCGTACTCCTGCCGGATAAACCCGGCCAGCTCCTAAACGTCGCCCGCATCCTCGCCGAAGAAAACGCCAACGTCATCGAACTCAACCACAACCAGTCCAAAGTGACCGACAGCTTCAAAAAAGTAATCCTCGAAGTCACCTGCGAAACCAACAACGAAGAACACATCCAGCGCATCACCAAAGCCCTGCATGATAATGGGTATGAGCTGGAACGAATTTACTAATCTGTTCTATCTCAAAATATTTATTAAATAGCCAGCAAAAGAACGCAAATTCATTTACATTTGCGTTCTTTTGCTTTATAATATCCTCAAAAGGAGTGTGATATTATGGCTACAATGACAAAAAGCCTCAATCTCCGTGTAGATGCAGAACTAAAAGCCCAGGCAGAGCATATCTTTTCTGAACTTGGACTCCCTACCTCTACAGCAATCACCATGTTCTTGAAATCCGTAGTTCGCCACGGCGGCATCCCCTTCAGCCTCCGCCTTGACGAAACACCAAACGTTGAAACCATCAAAGCCATGACTGAGGTAAATACAGGCACCGACCTTATTGGCCCCTTCCATTCCGTAGATGAAGTCATGGAGGAACTAAATGCTTGATGTCTACATGCGCAGTCAGTTCAAAAAGGACTACAAGCGTATGCTCCAGCAAAAAGGCTGTACCGCTGCCCAATTCAAAATTGTTCTTGACTATCTCGTAAACGAAAAGCCTCTGCCAGAAAAATACAAAGACCATGCGCTCTCAAATAACTGGGCAGGCTTCCGTGAATGTCATATTCGCCCGGATTGGCTGCTTATTTACAAAATCGAAAAAGAACGCTTAGTCCTGACACTTACTCGAACCGGAAGTCATAGCGAGCTATTCTAAAAATAAGAGCACTGCGAACCAAACATCGCAGTGCTCTTTCATTGACATCAATTCATTTCGATCTTATTAGTAAGACGATACTTTTCCATTATAAGATTGGCAATTACCTATCCCTTTAAAAAACTTTCCCTAAATCAAATTTAATCCACATAGCGTATACTTATATATTTGACACTGTCAGTTCCCTGCGTTACTGCAAAGCGTAAAAGATACGAACCTTTTTTATCTTTAAATTTATACTCATACAATTTTAAATTCTCATATGTCGACAACATATAATCTGAACCATATTGATTCGTAACATCATTCAGCAGCGAACCAGCATGTATCCCTTTTGGTGTACACACACTAACATCATCTGCAGCCATACCAGTAACTTCGCCGTAATCATAAGCCACATCCATTAAAGGATACACATAACGCAGCTTATTATCATCCTTTACTGTTTTTTTAGTTGGATTGCCCAAAACAAGCTCAGCCTCTGCAATGGAATCTCCCAGCTTCACATTTCCCAGCATAGCGTTACTTAAAGGGCGAGGTATACTTGAAGACCGTGCTTCCGTTTTCAAAACTGGTTGTGACGTTTCAACAGACGGATTAGCTTCTAAAGATTCTATTTTATCTAAATCCATCGTATACCCCATTATATCTCCCACATCTGTTATCGTTCCATATACAACAACATTTTGTCCTTTTCTTAATTGGACTACTGCATCTTGAAGTTCTTTATTTTTATTGTCAATATTACAGGTAACATGGATAAGCGTAAAAGGCGCCGCAGTACCATCTACACTTATGTAACGCAAATCCGAATCTATATTCTGAACATGACCTCCTATTACCCTCACATTTTTCCCTTTATAATGCTTATTAGCTGCAGCGCCATTGTTTTCCGCTTCGTTAAGCATCGCATTTATATCCGCATCAGTATATGTTTTAGCTTGTTTTACAGGCACATTACTACTAGGTGCGGCATCTGACGAGCCACCTGCATTTCTTGCACCATTACCTCCACATCCTACAAGTATAGATGCTATAATCATCAATACAAGCAAGCTAATTGTGATACTTTTATTCATACCCTTATCCTCCCCATATAAATATGCGGTCAGCTCACTCCACCTTTATTCAATTTTTTGGTCTTTATCCCAGCAACAATAAACACTAACCCAAAAATAAACGATAATCCTCCCCAAATAGGCAGATCACCATACGTGGCCCCTGTGCCAATGGTAAGCAGTGCACCAAACCAATAAAAACCACCTGGCACCATAGTTGTAATATTTGATGTGGAATTTCTTGTTGCAATTCCCACAATCCCCGCAATTAACATCATTATCGCCAACACAAAACCACTTGTACCACTTGTCGCATTATTATCTTGCAATGCATTGCTCATACCTGCCGCACAAGATTGGAAAAGAATCAAAATGAACAATATTATAGAAACTATCCCTATAATCAATCTACCAGATGACCATACTCCTTTACGACGATTATCCACCAATTCCACATTAGGATTCGGACAACCACATTTCGGACATTGTACAGCTTTATCTGAATATTCATTCCCGCAATCTACGCATTTTGTCATAGCCATAATAATTTTCCTCCCTTTATTATTCATCCCACTTATGTTTAATCATAAAAAAAATCTTACGCACTAACTTATATGCTTCTTCCATAACTACCCATAACATCATTAAAACAATTACTACCACTACAGTCAGTGCGAACTTTACCCTTTCCATATCCTCCCTTCTTTCCATATAATAAATTTTTTTCATCCCCCCTCTCCACAAAACCACTTTCTATCGCAAATCCACTATTAAAAAATCACCACCTTTAATAATATTAAATTAATGATACAAACCTTAACATACTTTCCATGCACTTCGCCTGTAACGGGAATTCATAAGCTTACTGTCACGGAATATTCGGTAAATTTAATCAACACTACTCCCGCGTCATTTCCACTTATCTCATTTCTGGAAATGAATACTTCCACATCTCCTTCTCTAATCCCGTGAATGTTGTCAACAATGACGGGTCAATTTCTAAGCCTTCTGCTATGTCAAGCAGCATCGCTATAGATATATTCTCGCCATACTTGCCCCGTTCAATCCGGCTCAAGGTGCTTTGGCTAATATGTATCTTGTCTGCCAACTGGCTCTGCTCCATGCCGTACACCGTGCGATAATATGCGATTTTGGCTCCGATTTGCCGATAGAAAATATCCCGACGAATCCCCAAATCCCTCACCTCTTCACAATTTCCTATTATAATTATCGCATTTATTAAAGCTTTTGTTTCGCATATATACGCCGTATTCTATCAAGTATATTCACATTTTCTAAATTAGTGAAATTGATTATTTTACATCATTATTATAGTGCTTTTCACTTCAATATACAAGATATAATTTTTTTATTATTGATTTTCACTATAGTATTTTTTATACTCATATATAGAGGTGAAAAATACATGAGCATCGGCAACCGCCTGAAACAGATCCGCAAAGCGCTCCAAATGAATCAAACCGACTTCGGCGCACGCATCAATCTGAGCCAGACTACCATTGGCCAATACGAAAAAGAGACACGCCCCATCACAGAGCGTGTCATTTCTCAGCTAGTTGCTGAATACAATATTAACGAAGAATACCTGCGCCATGGCACAGGCGAAATGTTTGTGAGCCATCGTGCCGACCTTGTAACAGAGCTTGCCACCAAATTACAACTCACGAGCCAGGAACAGCAGCTTTTACTGGCTTACTCCACCTTTCCTGTCGACAAGCGGGAAAACTTCCTTGAATTTGCCCACGCTTTATTGCGCAAACTACAAGAATTAGACAAGCAAACACATCATTTATCTTGATAATTATGCAAGAATCCCCCGGAAGAGTTACGTTCCTTCTGAGGGATTCCTTTTTTGGTTTTACATCAACGCATCATCTTGTGTTATAATAATTGAGTTGCCACAGCCTTCGTCAAAGGTTAATCCGGCGAGGAAGGAGGTTCAGAACGATGAATGCGATCACCTTCGCGGTCAATGTGCTGGCAAGTGTTATCGGCGGTATAATCGCTGAGATTGTCTTGCACTGGTTGGGTATGTAACCGACATACATTGTGGTAATCCAACCGAATGTTCCCCCTGCTCCGTCAAGCAGAAGAACCTAAGAAAAAAGCCCCTTATGTTGGTTCGTCAGGCCAACGGGGCTTTTTCTTTTGGTTCAGAGATGAACCGATTCACCTTATTGTCAATTATATTATACTATCTCTAAATCTATTTCGCAAGAATAGCCTATGATATTTTTTAAAGCAGCATACACTGCACCAATCCTGCCACCCCAAACACGATAAATATCGCCGCCGACACTTTTTGCATGGTCGGGGGCGATATTTTCTTTTGCAGGTAGTTGCCAGCCACGAGCCCCATGCCGTCGGCAATGAGCATACCGGCTACAGCGCCGATAAAGACCCACAACCAGCTGCCCATCTCGGAGGCGAGTGCCACGGCAGCGAGCTGGGTTTTATCGCCCATTTCGCCGATGATAAAGGTCATGGCCACGGTCATCACGGGGCCGAAGCGACTGGCCTTGCATTCTTCTTCCTCCTCGGTTTCGCCTTTCAGCGACCAAAGACCGAAGCAGATAAAGAGCACGGAAGCGGCGATGGTCATTTTTTCGGCGGGGATAAGGCTGCCGATGGTCGCGCCTACAGCCACCGCCAGGCCATGCACAACCAGAATGCCCAAGGTCATGCCGATAAGCACCGCCCGGCTGGTATACCGGCCTGCCAAGGCCATCACAAGGAACTGGGTTTTATCGCCCATTTCCGCAAAAAAAATCAGCAAAAACGCCGCCCAAAATGCTTCCATCACATACACTCCCAAACTATTTTACACAATTTCATTCCACATAATACAACATTACTGCTCCACAAGCAGGAATATCCCTTTTTTTGTCGAATTTATTTAGACATTAGGGGTGATACGATGAGAGCAGTTGTGCATTGGAAGAATGGTTCTTCCGTAAATGTTGACGATATTTTAACCATTCGCTACACGGACAAAGACGGGCAGAAATTCCTGCAAAGCAACGATTTGAGTTCCTTTCAGTTTCAGGGCATCGATTCCTTTTCCTTTTTTACCAAAAAGGGCCTGATGCTTTTCTCCGTAGCGGAAATTCTCTATATCGACTTCCGCGCCCGTTAGCCGTCCCAGCAATACGAAAAAATCCTTGTCAAAGCCAATGCCATGACAAGGATTTGTTTTTTGCAAATGGTGCCTTCGAGCGGAATCGAACCACTGACACGGGGATTTTCAGTCCCCTGCTCTACCAACTGAGCTACAAAGGCAAAATGGCGACCCGAAGGGGACTTGAACCCCTGACCTCCGCCGTGACAGGGCGGCATTCTAACCAACTAAACTACCGGGCCATGTGA
>CACZIV010000083.1 GCA_902781305.1 Pseudoselenomonas ruminantium | reverse complement strand
TACCCGGCAAAAAGATGCGGAACTCAAAGAAACCGTGCTATCCATCGTCCATGATGATTCGGTCAGCAGGTCATTTCAGCTTCTGCATCAGCGGAGCCTTGAGGACACCATGAAGCAATGGAGGCAGGAGCCGGAGAGGATTATCAAGGCCGATAATGCTGCCATTGCCGAAGACCTCAACCAACGCATCCGGCAGGAACGGCTGCAGCAGGGGCAGCTGCAAAATGAGCAGACCATAGACCTGCTGCCCAAGCGCCCCACAAAAGCAGAGCCGGAGCCCAAGCCCCAGCAGATGAAACTTGCTGAAGGGGAGCGGGTAATCATATCCTCGGCCAAGACCGGGGCAAACAAAGACAATTATCCCGGTTCAGCTCAGACTATGACTATTTCCCGGATTAAAGATGGCCATATAATCGGCACAGCCGAAAATGGCCGGGAGTACACGATTCCCACAGACAAACTAAGAGCCGGACAAATCCGCTATGCCTATGCCGTAGAGGGCAAGCAAGCAGGCATACTAACCAATAGCCAGGAACGGCAGTACATTGAAGCGCATGGAGGCTTGCGGGAAATCCGCAACCCCAAGGAACTGGAAAAGGCAGCTGTAGATGAATATATGAGGCGGACTCTCGCCAATGATGGCAAGAGCCTAGCCTTGAGTGTAGAAACCAACACCCAACGGCAGCGCATAAACCGCATGATTCGTGAGCAGCTGCAGGAGGCCGGGAAAATCGAGAAAAAGGGCTATACCTTCAAGGTGGACAACGGCCAAAATCCCACCATGCCAGACGGCAAGCGGAATAAATCCTACAAGACACAAAAAATAGAAGTGGCCAAAGGTGATCGCCTTATCTGCCTCAAAAACGACAACAAAGCAGGCCTCTACAATAATATGGAAGGAACTGTCCAGAGCATAGACAAGGACGGCAAAGCCAAGATTCTCACCAAAGACGGCCTGATAACCGCCGACCTCAAGGCTAATACATCATGGGACTATGCCCATGCCAAGACCGTAAACAAGCTGCAGGGGGCTACCGTTGATACCATCATCACCATAGAGGACAGGAGCAATCGCAACGCCCACTTTGTAGCCGTGAGCCGAGCCAGGACAGAAGGAGTTATCTTTACCACCAACCGCCAGCGACTGGAAAAAGCAGCAGACGAGTGGGCAAACAAAGTGACCATGGACAGCTTCAAGCCTCCTACCACGGAACAGGGCGAATACAAGACCCCAGAGCAGCGGGCAGAAATTGTCCGGGAGGTTCGGGAACCGACTGGTGCCGAGATTGAAAAACTGCACGAACTGGAATTAGACCTTGGCCATCCGCTAGAAATAAACGAGATACCGGGCCATAACGAGCCGGAACTGCCCATTATCCAAGGCATGGACGAGAAAAAGGAACTGCTGAAAGCCTATGAACAGCTGGGCAAAGAAAAACTGCCCTTTGCTATAGAGCGAGCTGAAATTAATAATAAATCAATGGCCATAGACCAGAACGGCAAAAAATACCTGTTCCCTGCATCCAAATGGATAGACCTGCCCCAAGACGGCAAATCCATGGCCATGCAGCTTAAAGATGACTTTGAAACCCTGCAACGGGCAAAGGAAAATCCATTCATCCCACGGATGCAGCGGGAAGCCCTCCACGCAGGAGCAAGGATTATCGCTGCCGGGCAGCTGGCCGAGAGCAACGGCCTTATAACACCCAAAGTCGCAAGGTCATGTGAGATTCCCGGTATTCCCAGCTTTAAGGAAGCCAATGAAGTCCTTGAGCTGCCGGTAAAAGAGGGCGAAAAGGCCGTAGAGTTTATGTCCGAAAAGGTACTGGAAGTCATGACCAGCCGGGAATTATCCCTTGATGTATTGGCCAAAGGCCACGAAATAGAAAGAGATGGTGGATTGAGCCTATGAAAAATGAAGTAGTAAAGAAATTAAACGAAAAAATACAGCCCCCCGCCAGCTGTATCTGTATAGACTGCCCTCATGCCCACTGGCATATAAAAAGTAACGGGATACCAGAATGTAAATGCAGGCTGCTGTCTGCCATAGTCTGGAATGCCAAGCGCGGTGAGCATTGCATAACAGCCTGCAGCGGTTCGGAAACGCTGGAAATGAAGCCGAATCCCATCCCCTGTGTGTCCTGCCAGTATGCCGTATGGTATAAGGACAGCGGTACAATACAAGGCTATTGCCGGGATATATACCGCAAGATATATGGTAAAGATACAAACGGTAAGCCTATATCTAGTATTAGTGATTGCAACGCCTATGAAAAAATGGAGGTACTATAACATACCATGAGCATGATAGAAGAAGTCGCAGCAATAAAACAGGAACAGGAGGCCCAGCGGGGCGACCTGGTACGCATTAACAGCAGCCTGAATGAACTGACCAAAGCCCTGCAGGGTACCACCGCAGCCATAAATGACCTGTCGGCCAAGTATGACTTGCTGATGCGCGACCTGCAGAAGCAAACGTCCACCCAAAAGGATGGGATAACCCCAGAACAGGTGCAGGCCATTGTGGCCAAGGAACTGCAGGGCATCCAGCTTGATGGCAAGAATGTATTTGACCCGCTCCGGGAAAAGGCTGCTGAACTAAGCAAGGAATTCAATGCTGCTGGGAGGGTGGCAATCCAGCAAATAAGGGAGGCAGGGAAGACAAACTGGGTAGAGTTAGGACTCACGACATTTGTGACAGCTGTATGGTATGCTTTTATAACATGCATAATTGTTACGTTTGGGTATGGAATAGCACATGCAGATAGAGACCTTGCCTATCTTCGAGACAAAGTGGATGTTATCCAGTATAACCAGACGATTGATGGCGCTAAATTTACCCCATGGGACATGAATGAGTTTCATGAGGCGTGGGATAATCAGAACAAGTACATCTGGGAGCAGCGTAATAAAAAGGATCAATGACAAAAAGCAGGGATGCTCCCTGCTTTTGTCTCTCTCTAAGAGGCGGGCATCAGCTGCTGCCTGCTGGTGGTGTAGTGACTTCGCTTAGGCTGCGACTTTGCCAAGATAAGTGTGTAAATTTTTTTGATTTATAAACCATATTTGGAAAACAAAAATAGGGGCTGACGGTCATTTTGACTGATCAGCCCCCGCTTTTTTGCCCTATGCTTCTTTATGGCAATATACCCGTTCTATCCATTCGGTTTCGCCCCAGCCGTACTGTTCTTTCTGTCCTAAGTCATAGATATGGCCATTGCGGTATTCGATGCTTACATCAAAGTCGGAACAGGGGTCCCAGCCTTCTTCTACACGCTTGTATAGCTGCTGTTCGATTTTATATACCGCCACCTCATTATCCGCTATCACCTTGGACATATCCTCAGCGGCATCATACAGCCGGTCTAATACCTTGGGGGGCAGCAGTTCTTCATGCCGGTTGGCATACTTTTCAGCAATTATCAGTACATCCTCGATTTCCCGCAGGGTCATGGGGCGAAAATACGCCTTTACCTTATGCTGCAGGCGCGCAGGATTCATGCAGGCAATCACATTCCGCAGGAGTTTCCGGCGGATGTCCTCCTGATTTAAGGTCTTTTCCATGATGGAGCTGGCCGGTGTTCCCTCATGGCCAACAACACACCAGCCGCCGCGCCGGGCAGAAAAGTCAAAGCGGAAATTCCAGTGGGTAATGTCGATATTCCGATTGCCCATTTCACTGGCCCAGTTGGTCAAAAAGCCATCCCGCAGCATCTCATCGAGCTTTTCCCGGGATTTTTTCAGCAGTGTCTCTGCCCAATAGGTATCCTTTTGTGCTTGGGCTTTCATCCAGTTCGGCGTAAAATAATCCTCTTCGTTATCATCGACCTTGTGAAGTCCTGCCTCCCAGTCTTCCAGCCATTTTGTCTGACCGTCACCATACTGGTAATGACTGTAATCGTAGAGGGAGCCATTTTCATAGCGTATTTTGTGGTCATTCTGCGCCCAGGTCTTCAAGGCTTCCTTGTCCGCTTCCGTGGTCTTCATGCAGCTGCAATAGGTCATTTCCCGAATATGCTCCGACAGGGCGCGGCCATTGCCCGGTGTGCGATTGAGGACATTTTCGACGCGCTTTAGCAGGTCAACATCTGCATCCCCGGTAACATGAATTTTGTAGTCTGTGGTAACGGTGAAATCCAGCGAAACATTTTCCGGGATTTTGATATTTGCTGCCGAGAAGATGTTATCCAGCTGCTTGTTGATAATCTGCCGCTGAAAGCGCTTTTCCAAGGCCTCGTCAATGCCGCCGCTCATCACCGGCTCCCCCTTCAGGATGGGTTCGATGATGATTCCCGTCCGTTCTGTGCCATCATTGTGCAAAAAGTTCCAAAGGTTTGCCACATGATTGAACTGCACCATATCGGTCAAATCGTAACGCTTATACAGGATGGCACCGGGATTTTCACTGTGCTGCAGCTCCACGATTTCATCATGGAAGTTATCGGCAATAATCTTGGCGTTTCGGGCATTGATTTCCACCGTATACTCACTGTCCGTACTAAGATACTGGCGCTTTTCATTGGCTATGCGGTCACTGTTCTTGGTATAGACATAATTGCCGCTGGCATCCAAGTGACCCACTTTATTATAGAGCATATTTTCGCCTCCTCGCAGAAAAATCACTCCAACCATCTATATTATCGGATAATCAGCTAATTTGTTAAATTTATTTTGGCAATACAAAAGTGGGCTGACCGTCATTTTGATTGGTCAGCCCCGTAGGTTTCTTTATTAGTCAGTACGTTTTAATGGGGAACCACTTTTTAAGGCATAAATATAGTTAAGTTCTAAAATCGGTGTAAATGTTTTAGTTCTAACGCCTGTATAGGTAACAGTCCATATTGATTTAACTTTCATATTGTTCACCAGCAAATGTTCAATATCTGATTCACGATAATAAATATCTGTACTTTGATTATTTCCGTTATTCACAATATGCAAAGAGGCAATACCTACACCATTGCCGTTAGAAATACTATATACTACCGCATCATCTGGAACAGAAGCGTTTTGTGCATCGAACCTAACTGTATATTTACGTCTATCTTTCAATTCTATTTTAGAGGAATATCGCAAAGTTAAAGTATTCAAATAATGCATAGGGTTTCCAATTAAAAAGGTATATTTTACAGATGCTCCTGCTAGTCCTTTTATGCCAACATAATAATATCCACTTTTGGGTGCATAAAATTTTTTCGCTTCAGATGTTCTATCATTATTCATGTAAACAGTATCTGAAAAACCTTTTATTACATTGTTATCGGGATCCTTTATAGTAGCTTTAAAGCTGCCACCATTACATGTTAAATAATTATCTCCATAATCTAAATATACCTTATACCATTCATAATTGGAACCATTGGTAAAACCATTTATATAAAACCTATGTTTTAACCATTGTGATAAATTGGTAGGGTCTACCTCTGCATAAGTTTCTTTATTTGCTGGTATTTCCAATGCATTTTCTATTGTTGTATGTCCACCGGGATTATTTATTTCATTACTTGCTAACGCAAATGAAGAAGTGCTTAATAGCAATACAGCCCCCAATATCAAGCTGTAAAAAAATCTTTTCGGATAATCCATTAATTTAGTCATTACAAAAACCTCCTATAATTATAATCCGCATATCAGATATGCAAAGCAGGGGCACTTTTCATCTTTTGAGACGACACAACAACTACAGAAATCCTTGTATGATAATACTCATATAATCACATCCTTTCCCTCTTATGTCTTAAATACTAAATGATAAATGTTAAAGTTAATTTAACATTAAAAAAGATTGTGAAGAAATTTTCTATTTATAGACAATTACAATGAAAACTGACTTATGCCCTGATAAATTGCTTGGGCAAATTTATCCTGACAATTTATCAGTAATTGCTCATCATCTTCTTGATCTATAAATGCAAGTTCTATCAGAACTGCTGGCATCAAAGTACTATTGAGGACAATCAATTGAGGGCGTTCTTTTATTCCCCTATCATCTGTTCCCAATACAGAAATAATATTTTCCTGAATTGGTCTAGCAAGTTGCTCTGCTAAACTATCGTATTTATAAACTAACGTTTCTGTTCCATGTGCGTTCTGATTAGCCGCATTACAATGTAAGCTGATAAATACATCTGCCTTCCAAGCATTAGCAGTTTCAACTACACAGGGTAAAGCTGAATTTTCTCCTATAAGATTATCACTTTGAAGCAGATAAACCTGATGATTGTTCTCTATCAGTAAATCCCGTAATATTTCGCCTATAGATAAAGCAACATCACATTCCCGTAATCCAGAGATAGGATTTACAGCTCCACTATCAAAACGTGGATCATGTCCTGGATTAATAAATACTTTCATATGGATTCCTCCCTTTTTGATTTATATATTATCTACAAATTGTAAGATTTAGTTTTACAATTAGAATATTTTCATGGGCATGATGAAAATATTTAGGGATAACATGGCTAAGAACAATTCATATTTTTAGTAAAACTGTTGCACAGCAAAAATAATAATATATGAAAAGCAGCATAGATGAATTGACTCCACTTGCTTATTAAGTTAACGGTTGAATGTTGTCTTCCTACTGATAAAAACTGGCACTTCCAGCCCACAGCAAGATATTTTATTAAAATTTCGCGAAATCATTTAACATTCGGCCCCATTTCACCGATAATATTATGTGGAGTGATTTATGCCAACAGGGAGGTGTGTGAATTGAAGATTACCAATAATCTGGCCAGCACGCAATCTGTGGGAACGCATAACGCCGCCAGCCAACGGACACAGGCCGCGCAGACGCAGCGTGTTTCGCCAGCTTATCAAGTAGAAATCAGCCCCGCGGGAGAGAAAGCCCAGCTCCGGGAGCGTATGGAAAGCCTGTATGAACAGTGGAAAAAACAAGGCCGCGAGAACGTCCCCAAAATCACCACAGCCCCCGCAAACGGGGTGGAGGCGTTTTTGGCCAGAGCCGCGGAGAAAGCAGCCGGAAACCTGCCCGTCAGCGATGAGTATGCGGATGTACTCATTGCCTGTGACGACAACACGGATGAACTGTTCCTCGGGGAAAACAGCCTTTGGGCGGATATTTTAGGAGAACGAGCGCTGCAAGCCACCGGGCTGGTAAATCCCCTGCATGAAAAATCCCAGCTGGTCATGGACAAGTATTTCCAGGCCGCTTCCGCCGTCGAACAGGGCGGAGCCAGCACTTTCCGCAAATTGAATTTGGAATTTGCCAGCGTGGCCTATGTGGCCAATCGCCAAGACCGGGATTATCTGGCCGACAAGGATATTGCCAAGGGCATCTATACCCGGGAAGAATATGTTAAGGCCCAAGGTTTTACCGCCAAGCTCCAAAATAAGGCCGGCGTTTTTGTGCAGGCAAGCTCCGGCGATGGCACGTTTTCGTACAGCTACAACGGCACCATTGCCAGCGTGGGCGTAAAATGCCTGAATATCATGGCCAGCCACGAGGAGGCCGAGGCTGTTTGGATAAATGCCGTGCAGGGAAAATATCAAAACAACGGGGAAGTAACGGCTGCCCTCCAAGCAGGCGGATTTACCGAAGCTGCCGAGGATTATGCGGCCTTTTTAGGTAGCCATACCACCAGACGCCTGACCATGGCCGATATTATGCAGGCAGGTTTTGAACAGGAGGACAGCACCATTTGGAATGCTGCCGTCGGCAGGGATAAATTTGCCGCATTTCAGGCGCAGTACGGCGGCAACGGGCATTTTACCTACACCGCCAAACAATTAAGTCAGGCCTATCAAAACGGCCAGCAGGAAGCAGAGCTTATTCATAAAGCCACCTCTGACCGTGACCCCAGCGACTTTTATGTGACAGAAGATGGCCGCGCAATTAAGCGCAATGCCCAGCAAAAAGAGTCCAGCGAAGGGGAGAATAAAAGGAGCAGTTCCGCCGAAGCCCAAATCAATGCTTTGCAGGAGAAAATCAAGCGTATCCGTCAGCAATTATCCGCCCTGCATAAAAATCCCAACCTCTCCCCGGAGGAACAGACCCGCCAGTCGGAAAACTACAAAAAACAGATAGAAACCTTCCAGCGGCAGATAATGGACATCAAAATCCAAGAG
>CACZIV010000082.1 GCA_902781305.1 Pseudoselenomonas ruminantium | reverse complement strand
TTACTGCTGCGCGTACCGATAACGATTGTGTCTTTCTTCACTGGTTGCTGTCTCTCCTATCGTATCAAGTTTGAATAGCGCCCGCATGGCGTCGATATAGAACTGCTCGTTTTCCGTGCCGGCGGCAGAATTGAGCTTCATCATGGGCATGCGCAGAATCTTGCGCACAATCATGCGGCTCATATGTTCCACCTGCCGCCATTCCTCTTCCGTAAGCTCCGGCAGTTTTGAACTGGCCCGTTTTACCTCCCGCTGGCGAATGCGCTCACAGCGGTCAGAGAGCAGTGCCATCAACGGACGGAAAGAGAGGTACTGGAACTTTTCTTCAATGGATGCCACTTCTTCGGCCACGATTTTTTCCGCCTGTTTGGCTTCCTGACGGCGTTCCTCGATATGTTCATCCACCACTTCTTCCAAAGCGTCGATATTGTAGAGCGTTACGCCCTTGATATCGCCCACTTCAGGGTCAACATCGCGCGGAACGGCAATATCAATCAGGAATAACGGTCTGCCTTTTCGCTTGCTCATAAGCTGGCGGGTTTCCCAGGGCTTAATCACATAATGCGGCGCGCCCGTAGACGTCACGATTACATCCACATCCACTGCCCGCTTCATGGCCTCCTTGAAGGGAACCGCTTCGCCGTTAAACTGCTCAGCCAAAAGCTGTGCCCGCTCAATATGGCGGTTGGCCACATAGATTTTCTTTACGCCGCGGGAGATTAAATGCTGCGCCGTAAGTTCTGCCATCTTTCCGGCACCAAAAATCAAGGCACTGGCTTCATGTAACTCACCCAAAGCCTCGCGTGCCAGTTCCACAGCGGCATAACTTACCGACACGGAATTAAACTGAATGCGGGTTTCCGTACGCACCCGCTTGCCCGTGGCAATCGCCCGATGGAAAAGGGTATTTAATACCGTGCTCGTCGTGCCGGCTTCCCGTCCCATAGCATAGGCTTCCTTGACCTGGGAAAGAATCTGCCCTTCGCCAAGTACCAACGAGTCAAGGCTCGATGCCACACGGAACAGATGGTCAATACAGGCTTCATCCGCGTAGTGATAAAGGTATTCGTCAATATTCTCCTCATTCCCCGTCAAATCAAAGAGGAACTGTTTCAAGGTGGCTAAATCCCGCTCTGCATCATCCACCACCGCATACATTTCACTGCGGTTGCAGGTGGAGAGGACAACCGCCTCCAAAATGCCCTCATAGGTTCCCAGATTTGCAAGACCGTTTTTCACCGCCGCCTTGGGAATGGAAAACCTTTCCCGCACATCAACAGGTGCTGTCTTGTGATTTAATCCCAGCATTAGTAATTCCATTTCTTACTTCTTCCTCCGCCTGGTCTAAATGACCCACTCTCACTAAATCAATAATCCCCTGGTTAAGACTCTTCCGCCACAGCCGTTCATGTTCCCGGCTGCCGCCCGGCATGGCCTTGATTTCATCCCGTAATACCATTAACCGTTCCAAAAACTGTCCGAAACTATCCGGGTATTCACGCTCCAGCCGCTCACGCAGGAGCCGGGAAAAGGCAGGACTGCCGCCGCCAGTGGAAACCGTCAGCAAAAAATCGCCCCGCTGCACCTTAGAAGGCACGGAAAAATCCGTCAGCTCCGGGTCGGTTGCCGCATTGACCAAGGCGCCAATCTCTTTAGCCTCAGCAATAGCCGCTGCATTAGCCGCCGGATTATCCGCTGCGACAAACACCAATAGTGGGCGCAGCTCTTTCAGCATCCCGGCCTTAAATGCCTGCTCTGACCACTTCAGTCTGCCAGTTTCTGCCAAAGCCCGCAAATCATCCGTCACCATTGGCGCAATCACAGTCACCTGCGCTTCCGCGGCTAAAAGTCCCCGGACTTTCCGATAGGCGACCTGCCCGCCGCCTACGACCACACAGCTTTTGCCCGCCAGTTCCAAATTCAGCGGATAAAGCACCGAATCACCTTCCACTTGTTTTTTGTGAATACCTCTCAATTACGAATCGGATTCATCTTTCTACTATAATCTATTATACCTTATCCATACATGAAAAAAAAGCAGAAATCCATAAATTTTAGACTTCTGCTTTTGGAGTTTTTTACAAGAAAAGACTTATTCCAAAGATATGATTTTATTCTTGAGCACATAGACCAAGGCCTGCGTCCTGTCCTCCACTTTCAGCTTACGCAGGACACGGGTCATATGGTTCTTGACGGTCTTTTCGCTAAGCCCCAGCGCCTTGGCGATATCCTGATTGGAAAAGCCCTTGGCTACACATTCGAGCACATCCATCTCTCGCGAAGTCAGGCGCTCGCCACGGCTTTCATCGAGCATTTCCTTTGCCCTGCTCTCCACATCATCCGTCACCGTGGCGCTGCCAAAGAGCCGCTCCGCCAGTTCCGGATAAACAAAGGCATCACCGCCGTTGACCACATGAATCGCCTTGATGAGCACCGCCGGCTCCACATCTTTTAAGAGATAACCCAATGCCCCGTTTTTCAGCATTTCCAGAACGTAGTTATCGCTATCGTGAATTGTCAGCGCAATAACCCGCGTTTCACAATCCGCCTGCTTGAGCTGTTTAACCACCTCTAAACCGCTAAGCCCCGGCATGTTGATATCCAAGAGCAATACATCCGGCTGCAACATGAGCGTCCGCGCCACAGCCTCCTGCCCGTCCTCAGCCTCACCGATAACCTCAAAGCCGTCCTCAAAATTAAGAACTCTCTTTATTCCTTGTCGTAGAAGCGCATGGTCGTCTGCTATCAAAATTTTAATCGCCATAACCGTCTCCTTTATCTAATATAACCTCATAGCACATGCGCCTTCAGAAATATCATCACTTCCGACTCCGTATGGCTATGCCGTACACTTTTGAAAAATGCCCCTAAGATGGGCAAATCGCCTAAAAATGGCACCTTGCTTAAACTATGGGATTCCTCACTGCCAATCAGCCCGCCAATCACCATGGTTTCCCCGTCCCGCAGCCGCACCATTGTATCGGCACTGCGCCGCTGGAAACGATACGCCTTCAAATCCGTCACAAATTCCGGCGTACTGACTTCCGTATGCACCTCTGCGGTAATCTGCCCTTCGGCGTTTACTCTGGGTGTGCACCGCAAAATAATGCCCGCCTGCCGATACGTTACCGTATTGGTCGTAGAAGTTTCCGTCACCGTCTGCGTGGGCACCGGCACATCACCACCAATGTTGATGACGGCTTCATGCCCCTGAATCGTGGTAATGTTCGGCCGGGCCAAAATCTTGGCCTTGCCGTCCGACACCAGGGCATTCAATTTTGCGCTGAAATAAAATTCAAAAGGCTGCCCCTCAGGGCCGTGGCCAAATTGAATAATGCCCGGAATGGATTCGGACTTGCCACCATAAGAACGGCGCACCTCATAATCCACCCGCTCATTTTCCTTGCCCTCATGATGGTAGGTCTTGCGTCTTTCCGGGTACTGTGGCAATTTTGACCATTCCCACTCCACGCCTAAATTTTTGGCGGCGTTCTTGGACAAAGCCACCACCTTGGCTTCAATACTGACCTGCTTGGCAGGAATATCCACCTGCTGCAAAGCCTCCTGCACCCGCTGTGCCTCAGCATCTGTACCATAAAAAATCACTTTACCGGCAGATTCTTCCACCAGCACCCGGGATGGCAGATTCACAGATTCCGATTTTGCCAGCAATTGTTTTTTTGCAGTTGGTTCCACATTATTACTATCTTTCGTCAACTGGGACTTTTTTCCTGCTTCCCCCAAAGATAAATTTGCAATTTTCGCCAAATCAGCCGGCCGGGCATACTTTGCCTGATAACTATGTACCCGCCGCAAAGCACTGCTTTTGTCTGGTGCAGTCACCAAGTAGACATTTCCATATCGCTCCAACAGCAAACCTTGAGATGCCGACAATAATTCCAGAATTTTCTGTGGTTCCTCCTGCACATTGACCGTCACCGTTCCCCCGATGCCATCGGACAATAACAGATTAAAACCGCCCAAACGGGCAACCGACATAAGCACCGCACTTGTCGGTGCATTCTGCACCTGCAGCCGCACAGGAGAAGCACTGACCTGCAGTTCTCCCCACAAAATCAGAACGACCATCATCAACAGACAAAGAATTCTCTTTCCCATCTCATTTCGCCCCCGCTTCCCCATTCATCATCAGCGGCAAAACCTGCACCTGCCCGGAACGCTCCACCGTAACCGCAGCAGCGCTTATGCCGGTCACCTGCCAATCCGAAACCATTTCCCCCAAGCCGGCAGTTACCGTATTATTGCCGACCTTTAGCAAAGCCAATCGCTGCCCGCCACCTTCCACAATACCACATAAACTTATCGCCTGTTCATTACCGACGGGCATTTGCGAACCATTCCCCGTAGCAGGCGAAACCGCCGGCGGCTTGTCCATTCTTACCTTTCCATTCTCCATTGGCTGTTTGGCTGGCAAAGCCATATGCTCACTTTCCTGTTCCGTTTCATGGAGCAAGGAAAACGGATTGCGCAATTCCTTCTGCTCATTCGCCTCCTGCAAACCACGAATGGCCAAAGAATCCTCCTGCACCACTTTCCCCGCTTCACCTGCCTGCAACACAAGCGGGGGCTTTTCTGCCTCATCAGCATACCAAGCCCCTGCTAAAACCGCCAACAAAAGAACCAAACCACAACCAGCCAATGGTCTGTGCCATTGTTTAAGTCGAAACTCCATAATTTCGCCTTCTTTGTCCACATATGATGGATTTTTCTTTTATTATACATCCTACAGGTAGTATTTGTCAGCTTTGACTTAAATAAAATTTTATAATTCGAGCCAAAAGACGGCGTGAGGGGGAGGCAATAACTTTCGTCTGCTTAGACAAGCTTGTCAAACGCTGCCGAAAGTCATTGTCTCCCCCTCCCGCCTCACTTCCATTCCTAAACTTAGCGCTTCAATGTAACCCATACAACGATACATGTCTTGGCAAACAGAGGTCATGTATATACGCAGTAAGCCCGCAGGGGTTGGCGATGTTTTTTCGTAGCGTTTGACAAGCCTGTCTAAGCGAAGAAAAAATATTGCCAACCCCTGCGGGCGTCTTATTGTATGGATGTAAACAAAGCCAACAGCTGTTTAATTCTTAGCCACCAGGTCCGCTTCCGTCAGCGTCCCTTCTTTAGCCTTCTTCGTCAATTCTGCCGTAGCCGTAAACAGCACATCACTGGAGCTATTGAGAGCCGTTTCGCAGGAATCCTGCAATACGCCGATGATGAAACCGACACCAACGACCTGCATGGCAATATCGTTGCTGATACCGAACGAGGAGCAAGCCACCGGGATAAGCAGCAGGGAGCCGCCCGCCACACCGGAAGCACCGCAGGCACCAACCGTGGCGATAATGCACAAGAGCAGTGCCGTGGGCAGGTCAACGTCAATGCCCAGCGTATGCGCACAAGCCAAGGACAACACCGCAATGGTGATGGCCGCTCCGCTCATGTTAATGGTTGCACCAAGAGGAATAGAGATGGAATACGTATCCTTATTGAGCCCCAAACGTGCACACAAATCCATATTCACAGGGATATTGGCAGCCGAACTTCTCGTGAAGAACGCATAGATGCCGCTTTCCCGCAAAGTCGTGAGCACCAGCGGATAAGGATTGCGATGAATGTGCAGATAAACAATCAGCGGATTCATGATGAGCGCTACAGAGAAGAACGCTCCCAAAAGCACCGCCAGCAAATGGAAGTAACCCATAATGGCATCAGCACCATTGGTACCGATGGCGTCAGCCACCAAGCCCATAATGCCGAAGGGAGCCAGACGAATAACCCACTGCACGAGCTTCGTCACAGCCTTGGCAAAATCATTGAGCGTTTCCTTCGTGCCATCCGAAGCATTATGCAGAGCAAGACCTGTCAGCACGCCCCAGGCCAGAATACCGATGTAATTGGCACTGGCAATGGCATGAATCGGATTATCCACCACATTGAGCACGAGGTTATGCAGAACTTCTAAAATACCGCTCGGCGGCGTGAGTTTCGCATCTGCTAACTGCAAATGCAACGTGGTCGGGAAGGCAAAGGAATAAGCCACCGCCACAAGCGATGCAAAAAACGTAGCAAATACATACAGCTTGACAATCGGCCGCATGGACGCACTGGCATCCGCATTTTTCTGTGCCATGGCATTCATAACGAGCACGAACACCAATACCGGTGCCACGCCTTTCAACGCCCGCACAAACAAATCACCAAAAATTGCCACCAAGGGCACCATCCCCGGCGCCGCCAGGGCGATGGCAATACCAATAATTAAACCTACCGCGATTAGCTTGATCAGAGCAGTTTCCATATACTTTTTGCCGACTTTCCTAAACATGCTAATCATCCTCCTTCATTAAAAATCTTGTATTACGATAAGTGCGTTCACCCTTATGATACATCTGTTAGTATATACTATACTTTACACTTTTGCAAGAGTAAAATGTAAAAGTGTTTTTATACAGTGAACGATTACAGGTAATAAAAAATCACCGCGTACACATTTCCTTAATGTGTACGCGGTGAAAAGACATATTATGAAATTACAGTACGATTTTGCTAAAATCAGCCACTTTGTTAACCAGAGCATCAAGGGCATGGAGCAGAGCCAGACGGTTATTCTTAACCGCTTCGTCCTTATCCATAACCATTACGGCATCGAAGAAGGCATCAATGGGTTTGGCTAGTTCCTTCAGCGCATCAATGGCCCCCACATAATCCTCACCATCTACGAGGCTGGCAACAGCACTGCTCGTGGATTTGTAAACATCATAGAGGGCTTTTTCTTCATCAGCCACAAAGACGTTTTCCTTGATTTCCGTGGCTTCGGCTTTTTTCGCCAGATTGGACGCACGGACAAAGGCCTGAATGTTGGCAGCGGCATCAGCCGTCTCCACGAACTTGGCCACAGCAGCAGCGCGCAGGCTGACGGCGTAGATATCGTCTATGTTTTCGAGCACCGCATCCACCACATCATAGCGGACAGCTTCAAGCACGTTCTTGAGACGCAGGCGCATGAAGTCGGCTACATCCGACTGCATCTTCGTGCGGACAGCCTCATCCGTCAGACCATAGAGGTCCATGGATTTCGCCACAACCTTGGACAGGCTTACATCCCACTTGGCTTCAATCAGCATATTCACAAGGCCGAGAGCCTGACGGCGCAGGGCAAACGGGTCCTGAGAGCCCGTCGGAATCTTGCCGCGGGAGAAGGTACCCACAATGGTATCAATCTTATCGGCCATGCTTACGATACGGCCAGCGTCCGTCTGCGGCTGGTTGTCACCGGCGAAGCGCGGCATGTAATGCTCGTCAATAGCAATAGCCACATTTTCACATTCGCCATCAAGCTTTGCGTACTCACGGCCCATAATGCCCTGCAGTTCCGTGAATTCCGTTACCATGCCGGTTACGAGGTCAGCCTTGGACAAGAGCGCTGCACGCTGTGCGTGTTTGTGCGCCTTTTCATCAGCGCCGATTTCGTCCGCGATGAAACCAGCCAGTTCCACGAGACGCTCGGATTTTTCGTACATCGTGCCGAGGCCCTGCTGGAAGACGACCGTCTTGAGCTTTTCGCGATGTTCTTCGAGGCTCTTCTTGCGGTCTTCGTCAAAGAAGAACTGCGCGTCAGCCAGGCGGGCACGCAGTACACGCTCATTGCCGTGCTGTACGGTTTCGAGGTGTTCACTGCCACCATTGCGCACCGTGATAAAGAGCGGCAGGAGCTTGCCGTCTGCAGTCTTAACCGGGAAGTAACGCTGATGGTCGCGCATCGGCGTGATAACCGTTTCCGGCGGAAGCTGCAGATATTTTTCTTCGAACTTGCCGCAGAGTGCCGTCGGATATTCGACGAGATAGAGCACTTCTTCAAGCAGGTCTTCGGTGATTTCCGCCTTGCCGCCGTTCTTTTCGGCCACTTCCGCAATCTGCTCACGAATCATAGCCTTGCGCTTTTCCTGGTCAACGATGACGAAGTTTTCTTCGCAAGCCTTTTCGTATTCAGCAGCGCTGTTGATGGTGAAATCGCCCTGGGACAGGAAGCGATGACCACGGGAAACCTTGCCGGATTTAACTTCGGCAACCTCGAAGGGCACAACTTCTGCATCATAGAGGGCTACAATCCAGCGCAGCGGACGGATAAACTTGAAGTCCAGGTCGCGCCAGCGCATATTGTTCGGGAAGCTCAGACCGCAGATGAGTTCCGGCAGAATCGTCTGCAGCAGTTCAGCCGTTTCCTTGCCCTTTTCATGTACCATGGCATAGACCGGGCAAAGCCCTGAGCAGCCTTGGTCGGGTTGCCGTCAGCATCAAAAGCGATAGCTGCGGACGGGCCACGGTTTTCGCTTTCCACATCTTCCTGCTTTTCAGCGAGGTCTTTGACCAGGAGAGCCGTGCGGCGCGGCGTACCAATGGTGCGGATTTCCCCGCAGGCAATGCGGTTGTCTGCAAATGCCTTAGCGGCATTTTCCTTCAACTGGGCAAGGATGCCCGGCATGACATGTGCCGGTACTTCTTCCGTGCCGATTTCTAACAGTAAATCCTTGCTCATTATTTCTCCCCCCTGTGCAGCATTGGATAGCCTAATTCCTCACGCTGTTTCAGATAACATTCGGCGCAAAGACGTGCCAATTTACGCACGCGGCCGATAAATGCCGTACGCTGGGACACGGAGATAGCACCGCGCGCATCCAGCAGGTTGAACGTATGGGAGCACTTGAGCACATAGTCATAAGCCGGATGTACATAACCTTCAGCGATTACGCGGACTGCTTCAGCTTCGTATTTGTCAAACATCTCGAACAGCAGTTTTTCATCGGAGAGGTCGAAGGCATAAGCGGACTGCTCATACTCGTTCTGATGGAATACATCACCATAGGTGTAATCGTCCGTCCACTGAATGTCGTAAACATTTTCGACACCCTGAATGTACATGGCAAGACGTTCCAGACCATAGGTGATTTCCGAAGCGACGGGCTTAACGTCCTGACTGCCCACCTGCTGGAAGTAGGTGAACTGGGTGATTTCCATGCCATCGAGCCATACTTCCCAGCCCAGGCCCCAGGCGCCCAGCGTCGGGGATTCCCAGTTATCCTCTACGAAGCGGATATCGTGCTGTTTCGGGTCAATGCCGAGACGTTCCAAGCTTTCGAGGTAAAGTTCCTGAATGTTGTCCGGGGAGGGCTTCATGATAACCTGGAACTGATGATGCTGATACAGACGGTTCGGGTTATCGCCATAGCGGCCATCGGCAGGACGGCGGGACGGCTCAACATAAGCCACGTTCCACGGCTCCGGGCCAAGTACACGCAAAAAGGTCGAGGGGTTCATCGTGCCCGCACCTTTTTCGACATCATAAGGCTGTGCTAAGATACAGCCCTGCTCTGACCAGAATTTCTGCAGAGCCAGGATGATTTCCTGAAATTTCATAGGTACAACTCCTTTTTCTCCTGTTACGGTTGACAGTGCTTAT
Source organism: Pseudoselenomonas ruminantium (assembly GCA_902781305.1). Lineage (GTDB taxonomy): Bacteria > Bacillota > Negativicutes > Selenomonadales > Selenomonadaceae > Selenomonas_A > Selenomonas_A ruminantium_K. The sequence goes on along the minus strand of CACZIV010000082.1, from coordinate 6,909 downwards.
ACTACAAAAGCCCCGCCCCCGTAACGCCATCGTTACAGGGACGAGACTCAAAATCCCGCGGTTCCACCCTGATTGGTTTCTATATAATAGAAGCCCACCTCAAAGTTTTCTCTTGTCTTTTGCTCCAAAGTGCCCTTCACGCTCTGACCGGCTTGCACCCTCCCGGACTCGCTAAACGCGCGCTACTCCTCTTTTTCATCGCTGAGGTCAATTTTAGCAAACTAAACCCGCCATGTCAACCGCTAGAGTCCCTAATAGAATCTATTTCCAAAGCGTTTCCCTATTCACTATGATGAAAAAATAATTTCCCGCAACCAAACCTTTATCTCATGAAGGAAATCCGTTCCAAAACGCGAATATACGAGGTAGCAGTATTAGCAAAACAAGGAGGTCGGCAAACATGGGAAAGCTTGAAATAAGCAAAGGTCAGTTTTTGCATCGCAAGGGCGATACAGTGAAGGATATTGCCATTATCCTCAAGGGAAGTTTTACCCTCTGTTACGGGGATGAAGTCCAGCTCACTGCAGGCAACGGAGCCATTATCGGCGCTTTTCATCCCAGTGGCGGGGAATACGAATACGATTACAAAGCCGCCGAGAACTGCACCCTCTTCACCTACGATTACAATGACGAGGACGATTTAGCTGCCGCCATTGCCGCTACCCCCTCCATTGCCCCGGTCATGGTTTCTGCCAGCATCGCTTTAGCTACGGATTTAATCAACACCCTCGACGATTTCTATAACAAGGCCCAAAATCTCTGCGACAGCATGAAAAGCGACTACAGCGACTATAAAAACATTTGTGCCACGTTAATGATTCAGCCGCAAAAATTTGACTATGTAAACGACCTGACAGCCCCGGATAAGCCCACCATTCTCACCGGCTGGCAGGCAGCCCTTTGCCGTACCTGCCAGGAAAAAAATGAACTGCTGCGAAAGGAATGTTATCCTGCCGATATCAATTTCTGCATAGGCGCCATCATGCTGGCCGCCCGCCTCGCTCAAGAGGTCCATCCCCAGATTGACTTCATCACCGCCTTTATCCAGAACACCCATGCCGCCACCGATGAATTCACCGCTGAGTATCGCGCCCAAAAGGCTAAACTGGACGAAGCCCATCGGCAGGAAGCGCTGGAAGCTGGCAGCGGCAACATTCCCAAAATCACCAATGCCCTGCAAACCATTCTGGCCTTTGCCGGCATTGGCCGGGATATGGGCGATGCAGTGGCCAAGGATATCCGCATGTTTATGAAGGCGCCGGACAAGACCGAAAAATCTGCAGAAATGCGGCGCCTGCGCGGCGATATCACCAAGAACTTTTTCACCATCTACGAAGCTGCTTTCTTTAAAAGCCTGGAAACCGACAACATTCCCGCTGAGGTCAAAATGTTCTTCCTCTTTGGCTTTATCGACGAGGAACTGGCCGGCGAGGAAAATACCGCTGAGATTTACAAAGCTGCGCTTTTATGGGAAGAAGACCCCAACGACCTCATCATGCCCGCCTACAACTGGCTCAAAAAAATCGCCTTAGGAGAGGCCCCGCCATCTAAGGACGAATTTGACAATGACTGGCCAGACCATTTGAAAGAAGAAGTCCGTCAGGGGAACTTAAAACAGCCAGAAGCCGATGCCATGCTGAATGACCCAAAGGCTATGGCCCGCTTTGAACTCCATAATATGATTGCCAACGCCAACAAAATGACCTACGGCAGCATTTTCTCCTACATTCCCGCTTTCTACGCCCAGGCTGTGTCCCGCCCGTTGGATATCTGCCTATCCACGGTAGAACGGGTTAGAAACGTACTGAATCACATTCGCGAAATCGACTTTGGCTGTTTCTACCGCCCCGCTTTCGCCACCTATCCTGAGCTAAAAATCAACCGCTATGACTATAACCGGGAAGTGCTTCCCTACATCATCCTCATGCCCAACTACGGCAGCCGCGGTCTGATGTGGCAGGAAATCGAAGGGCGCAAGCGAACCACGCCGGCCCATATGGTACTGTCCATCTTCCACTCAGCTGATTTGGAAACCACCCTTATCCGCATGTGCGCCCAGTTCCGTTGGGAAATGTGCAAGCGCATTCAGGGCGTACATTACAGCGATGTGACCGAGCCATCCCTCACCGCCGAATACTGCAACTACCTGCAGTTCTACAAGAAAAACTCCACCCTGTCGGCGGATATGAAGGAGCGCGTCAAATCGGCCTTAAAACGCCACGGCAACAGTTACAGCAAGGTATTTGCCGCCGAATACGAACAGTTCGTCAAGAATGAATCCGAAGGCCTGCCCCGGCTCAACAAGGTCTCACGGGAAATCCTGTTCAAATACTGCACCTTCGGCCGCAGATATCGGGATACCTTGTCCATTAATCCTCAATACAAGCCTTTGATTGACCGCTGGAACATCGTCCATGATGAAAAACAGCGCACCTTTGAACTATTTACGCGCAGAATCCTCGGCCAAATACCGGAACTGCCTGAGGAAATGAAAGTTGAAGAAGAATATTTGAAACTATAAACCAAGGCTGTGACAGCGTATGCGCATCCGCATATCTTGTCACAGCCTAATTTCATGCCCGCTTTAATCACTGCTTTTCCATTCGTTCCACAAGGCAAAGCCCAATATCATGGCACCGCCCACCGCCTGACCGACAGTCATCGTTTCGTGTAACAGAAAATACGAAATAATAACCGCCACCAGCGGGTCAATATAGCCCAAAACAGCCACTTCCTGACCGGTAAGCTGACTCAATGACTGAAAGTACGCATAATGCATGATAACTGTATGGACAAGGCAGATAATCATAAGCGCCGCCCAGCCGCTGGTATCCAGTGCCAGCAGATGAAAGCCATCGCCCAAAGCCGTATATGGCAGAATAACCACTGCGGCAATGCCAAACTGGTAAAAGGAACGCTCCATGCTGCCCACGCTCTTGATGTATTTATTGAGAATGATGAACAGCGCATAGAAGACCGCCGCCAGCAAACCATAAAATATCCCCAGCGAATCTGCGGCCTCAGGCGAAGCCTCAAATACGTTCACAATCAAAGCCAGCCCCAGCGTGGACATAACAAAACAAATGAGCTGCCGCCCCGTCATTTTTTCGTGAAACAGAAATGGACAAACCACGGTGACAAGCACAGGCGCAAAATAGTAACTGATGGTCGCTAAGGAAATACTGGTATAGCGAAACGCCTCGAACATAAACAACCAATTAACCGCGAGCGCTATCCCCGACAGGAACATAATCCCGACATCCCTCCGCAGCTTATGCCAGGAAAGCTGACGGCCACGACATAGAAAATATATGCCGATGATGACAAACGCCGAGGCCGAACGGTAAAAAGACAGCTCCGCAGAAGTAATCGCCGATGTATACCGACTGAAAAAGCCCAACGTCCCAAAAATCGCCATAGAAAAGAGCATTTGCCAGCGGGCAGATTCCGGCGAAAGATTGCGCAGGGAATTTATCGCCATAGTCACCATATCATTCACTCCTAACCCATTAATTAACAATATATCTAACGAAATGTTAAATAGAGTATACGGTGCTTTTCCTTTATTGTCAAGAAATATTTACAATATATTTTACGAATGGTAAACTATATTGTAAAAGGAGGAGCTAACGATGACGATAAATGCAATTATAGCAAACAACCTCAAACGACTGCGCGAAGAACAGAATTTGAGCTTTGGACAACTGGCTGACCGGTCAGGTGTGAGCAAGGTCATGCTGTCACAAATTGAAAAGGGCGAGGGCAACCCCACCATCAATACGATATGGAAGATCGCCAATGGCTTGGGCGTGGATTATTCCCAGCTCATTGCCCCACCAGCCGCCTCAGTACAAATTGTCCGCGAAGCCGATATTCCCATACAAGCAGACGATAACGGCTTATTTTCGGCAAGATGTTACTTCCCGGCCACAGCCCAACGACGTTTCGATGTATTCACCGTGACCATACTGCCCGGCGAAGAACACCTGTCCGAAAGCCATTCCCCCAACACGCAGGAATATGTACTTGTCCAGCAGGGCACGCTGGAAGCCTACATTGCAAGCGAAGCCTATGTCCTCAATAAAGGCGACGCCATGTGCTTCGACTGCACCCGCCCGCATAAATTTTGCAACACCGGTACCGAACCGGTGAGCTTTGTGGATATTATCTATTATCAGTAAAATGGAACTGGTCATATCATTCCCAATCAAAAAAGCATAGCTTATTCATACATATAAATTGCAGTTTTTCGGGGAGTTCAGTTCGTGGTAAAGGTATCTTGTTCATACGTAGTTAGGGGCAAACGGGGAGTACTTTTTCTGTTTCCCGCTAAACGACCCCCTCGAAAAAAATAGCTGTCCGGTTACCTGCGCCGGGCAGGCCAACGGCGCTGCTTTCAGCGTATTTGCTTAGCAGCTTCCTACAGGGGCCGGCCTTCACTGCGTTCAGGCAGTCGCTCCTAACAGAAAAAGTACTCCCCGTCCGCCCCAAGTTACGGATTAGACTATCGCCACGAACTCGTTGCTCCCGTCACAAAAACATCGATGTACTTGCTGCTTATCACTACGAAAATGACGGTTTGTACGAATATCACTTAGGGCGGAGGTGGTGATGCTTTTCGCCGTGGAACGACTGTCCGAACGCAGTGAGGACTGGCCCACAAACGGAATAGACTAAACACTGGGCTGAACATACGCGCCGCCGGTCTTGCCCGGCGCAGGTGCCTAAAAAGCCCCTACATTTACTTGTGGGTCATTTAGTGCAACGGCGAAAAGTATTACCACATCCGCCCCCCACTGAGCTGTAACAATAAAAATAAAGCTCGTAATAACATCGATAAACTGCAATTTACACAAAAGCCCGCTGATACTCTTTGTCAGCGGACTTTTCATGTTCATAGAATTTTTCACATTCCTATATAGCTGCTTAAAAACCTGCCGTCTTATTCTCCACCATACGGAACAGTTCGGATTCTTCGGGGATTTGGGTATAGTTCAGGATTGCCTTATGCAGGCCTTTTTCCTGAATGGCGCCCTGTACTTCCTGGGCTTCTTTATCGCCATCGTAATCGAAATGGAAGGCTGCACCGATTACAGTGGCAAGTGCCGAGGGTTTCTGTCCCTGTGCCAAAAGCTGGGTGGCGGGGCTTACGAGGCGGTCTTTGGCGCCGAGTTTACGTTTGGGGCCGCGGGCTACTCTTGTCACTTCGTCGCTGAGGTGCGGATTTCTAAAGCGGTTTTCGGTGGTCTTGACGTATTCTTCATGCTTTTTGGGGTCAAAGCCGAACTTACGCACGAGCAAGTCACCGGTTTCCTGCCAAACCTTACGCGCCATATCCACGATGTTTTTATCCTGCATGGCGCTGTAGATGTCCTTGATGCCTTTGCGATAAGCAAGGTAAGCAATGGAAGCATGGCCGGTGTTTACGGTAAAGAGCTTGCGCTCGATATAGGCTTCGAGGTTTTCCACCCAGGTCAGGCCCTCAATCTGCGGCGGTTCGCCTTTGGCCTGGGTCACATTGGCATCCCATTCAGCGTAGGGTTCAACCTGCACGAGCAGGGGGTCATCATTTTTCTGCAAGGGCACGATTCTGTCCACTGCAGCATCGGGGAAGCCGATATACTTGGCCACGGCTTCTTTGGCTTCTTCCGGCAGGTTTTCTTCGACAAAACCTTTGAGCACGCTCGAGCCGCCCACCATATTTTCACAGGCGATGACGTTCAAGGGCTGTTGATTGACCTTCACGCGTTCTGCAAGGCCTGCCGCGAGATTCGGCGCAATGAATTTGAGGATATTCGGGCCGATTGCCGTGGTGATGATATCGGCTTCGCAGATGGCCTTAGTAAGTTCTTCAGGATGAGCGGCGCTGTTGATGGCACGCACATGTTCCACATGAATGATTTCGGGCTTATCCCCGACGATTTTAATATTCCGCATTGACGTCCACGAACGTCACCTCATAGCCAGAACGCACCAAAAGTTCTCCGATAAAACCTCTGCCGATATTGCCTGCACCGAAATGGATTGCCTTTTTCATCTTGATTACCTCCAAAATTTGTCAAAACTTCGTGCGAAAAGTTTTTCGCACTACGCCCTTACACGAAATCTAAGCAATTCTGCGCCTATCGGCTTGACTTGCCAAGATTTCCTAGTAGAAAAATAGTCCCTTTTCCACAGGGTATACGCCTGCACGGAAAAGGGACATGTAATATTCAGATTTGATTAGTTTGCCAATGCGAAACGCTCATAGAGCACATTGGCATCTTTGGTGTTGTAGAGTTTTTGCAATTCTTCATCACTGCATTCATCCATCGTTGCGGCGATGTTGGCGAGGATGGAGAGATGGTCGTTGTCCTTGCCGGCAATGCCCACGAGGATATGGGCGGTGTCGTTGCCGAACTTAATACCTTCGGGGTACTGGAGCACCACGATACCGGACTGACGGATGGTATCTTTGACCGCAGCTTCGCCATGGGGAATGGCAATGCCTTTGCCCACATAGGTACTGATATCGGCTTCGCGTTTGAGCATGCCTTCGATGTAACCTTCGTCCACAAAACCAGCCTTGACCAAAGCCTTGCCGGCAGCGGTGATGGCTTCTTCCTTGCTCACGCTTTTAAGGCCGAGCTGGATATTCGTAAGGTCCAAAACGTGTTTTTCGCGGGAACCGGACTGCCCGGCAGCCATTACGCCGTCCATCTTGTTTTCGGAAAGGCGGGCGATAATCTGCTCAAACACATCATTCTGCGTGAAGTTGCGCACGAGGATATGTTCAGCCTGCGGGGAATCTTCCATAGCACGCTGTGCCAATTTTTCATGGGTGACGACAATCTGCGCATCCTTGGGGATATTGCCGATGGCGGCGTTGGTTACGGAGATATGCGTGTAACCTGCATTGCGCAGTTTCTT
>CACZIV010000081.1 GCA_902781305.1 Pseudoselenomonas ruminantium | reverse complement strand
TTTTTGATACAAGGAGAGATATATCATGAAAGTACAAATTTGTTCGCAATGGATGGAAGAAGTTTTTATCCCTGTTCGCGTCAAACAGTTCACCAAGGCTGCTAGACTCTTAGGTTATAGTGATTTTAAGTCTTATGCAGGTGGAAATGACATGGACGACCTGGTTCAGATGGGCCGCAAGTCTGTTGAACGGCAGGTAGTAGCTGAATGGCTCGATGGCCGTGGTATTGCTGGTGAGACTGCCGGGGTTGCATGATGGAAATATGGAAAAAGGGCACTCCCCATTAAGGTGGGAAGTGCCCACTATTTTTTTATCCTTAATTTGCCTGTTGTTTGGACGGCGGTACAGGAATAGACAGTGGTACCTCGATAACGGAAGTGGCAGCCTCGCGCATCTGTGCGGGGCTTTTTTGTGCCCAAATGGTCTGAATGGCAAGGCGCAGGGGGGCTTCGTCATAGGGGGATTCCATTTGTGCGGCAACGTGTTTTTGCAGAATGGCCATAAAGTCGGCGGGGATGGGGACATCACGTTGGGCCAGCAGTATTTGCAGGGTGGTATCGACTAAATAGAGGTGCAGGGTGTTGTCGGCCATGCTCTTCTCGGTGGGCAGCAGTTCCGGCTTTAGGCCAAGAAGTGAGAAGGGGGCATCGCCCCAGCCTTCCTTGAAGATGCCGTCAATCTGGTAGAGGAAGAACAGCAGGCCGTTTTGTTCGTAGAGGGCCAGTTCCATCTTGCCGGTGCGGAAGGCCTCGGCGGCAATGACATCATGGCGAGAGAGCTGCAGGATAAACATGCAGCCGTTGGCGTCAATTTGGAAGCATCCGCCGTCCTGCTGATTTTTGATGGGCAGGGGGAATTTTTCCCCGACCTGAAAGTTTGCGTAATTGCTCATTGTGGTCGCTCCTTTGTATTTGTTCTTTCCTAGTGTATCATATTTGGTGGGGAATGTGCTATACTGATTACAGATGAGGTTGGGGGAGGAATGTTCAATTGACTCTTAACGATACAACACGGGGCAATCGTTTGCACATTGGTTTGTTTGGCCGTCGCAATGCGGGGAAGTCCTCATTGATTAATGCGTTGACCGGTCAATCTGTGGCTACGGTTTCGGCTGTGCCGGGGACGACTACGGACCCGGTTTATAAGGCCATGGAATTGCATGGTATCGGGCCGGTGGTGTTTATTGATACGGCGGGTTTTGATGATGAAGGCGAACTGGGGCGTCTGCGGGTGGAGAAGACGGAGCAGGCGGCCCAGGAGACGGATATCGCTTTGTTGTTATTCAGTGGATTGGATATGGCAGAGGAGTTGAAGTGGCTGGCGCTTTTCCACCAGCAGAAGACGCCGGTGATTTTTGTGGTCAGCTGCACTGATGAGCGGGAAGATGCCGGGGAGGCGCTGGTCAGGGCTGTGGAGGCGGCTGCCGCTGTCCGTCCGATACGGGTTAGTGCCAAGGAAAAGCAGGGCTTGGAAGAATTGCGTCAGGAGATAATCCGGGCCTTGCCGGAGGATTATGAACAGCCGTCCATTACCGGGGATTTATGCCGGGCCGGGGATACGGTGGTCCTGGTCATGCCGCAGGATATTCAGGCACCCAAGGGGAGATTGATTTTGCCGCAGGTGCAGACCTTGCGGGAACTTTTGGACAAGGGCTGTCAGGCGGTCTGCTGTACGACGGACAGGCTGCAGGAAACTTTAGCTAAACTAAAGGAACCGCCGCAGTTGATTATCACCGATTCGCAGGCCTTTAAGGAGGTTTATCCGTTAAAACCGGCTGACACCCTGCTGACGTCTTTTTCGGTGCTGTTTGCGGCCTTTAAAGGGGATATGGATTATTTTCTGCAGGGGGCAGAGGCCTTGCTGGTGCTTAAACCGACGGCGCGCATTCTCATCGCTGAGGCCTGCACGCACAAGCCACTGCAGGAGGATATCGGGCGGATAAAGCTGCCCCGGCTGCTGCGCAAGAAAATCGGTGATGGCCTGCAGATAGATATTGTCTCCGGTAAGGATTTTCCGCGTGATTTAACGGGGGTTGACCTGGTCATTCATTGCGGGGCCTGTATGTTTAACCGCAAATACGTTTTGAGCCGCGTGCGGGAGGCAAGGGAACAGGGAATCGCGATGACCAACTATGGCCTTTCCATAGCAGCCCTTTTGGGGATTTTGCCGATGGTAGCATTGCCCAATGGAAAAAAATACGCTACAATGAAAGACAGGCATTAAATTCAAGAAGATTAAACAGGGGTGAACACTATGGATAAACGAATGTATAATTTTATTGGACTGAGCCTTTTGACGGGTTCCCTTTTTATGATTAATCCACAGCCGACGCTGGCTGCGCATATCGATTTTGCCAATTCGCAGGCTGCTGCCGCAGAAACGGGCAGCCAGACAGGAGCCAAGGAACAGCAGTGGTATTGGCTGGCCTCGGATGATAATTACAGCAAGTATTATGACCCGGAGTCCGTGGTGGTGACCCGTACGGTGGAAACGGCTCATGGCCAGGTTCCGACAGAAATTCAGGTATGGACAAAGACGACTTATAGCTATGGCGGGGCCAAGGATACTTTGGCTGCGTATGGTCTCAGCGATAAATATCCAGATGCAGCGAAATTGAATTTCAGCACGGCACAGCTGGTTATCCGCCCCCAGTTCCGCACGGTGCAGTGCCTTGCCGAACATTTTTACGATAAAAATGGTGAAGTAATTTGGTCGGAGGCTAATCCGGCGGCCAAGGAAAAAGAAATCAACTCGCAGAATTTCAACGAGGATTTCTATGCGGCAGCTGTAGACCAGGCCTTTCACCAGAGCCGGGAGATGGAACGGGTCAATGCGAAAAACCGCTGGTTGACCGTATTCGATTCCACTTCGCCGGATGGTGTTTATACGCACATCAAGGTCGATACATCCACCATGCGTATGCAGGGCAGCAATCTGGTGTTCTGGCAGTGGCAGGAAGTAAAGGACAGCAATGGCCAGGTGATGGAAATCAAGTTTATGAAGATGGCGGTCAATCTGCCGCAGGCTACGGAAAAAGCTGTGGCCGGCCAGTATTGGACGCCAAGTGGCGGCTGGAAATCCCTGGAGGCGGCTATCGACGGTCAGTATCGTATGGTGAGCCGCACCAGTGAGGAATACCGTTATATTTTGGAACTCAGAAATTATGTGGAAAATCATAGCGCCTGGGTACACCGTTATGGACTGGAATAAGGGGAGATTCGATGCCAATTAAGATACCCAATGCGCTGCCGGCAGCGCATATTCTCGAAGGGGAAAATATCTTTGTGATGGATGCTGACCGGGCATACAGCCAGGATATCCGTCCGCTGAAAATTCTCATTTTGAACCTTATGCCGATTAAGTACATTACGGAAACGCAGCTCTTGCGTCTGCTGGGCAATACCCCTTTGCAGGTGGAAGTGGATTTCATCTACACGGAGAGTTATACGCCCAGCCATACGCCCATGGATTATCTGGCCCAGTTCTATGGCACCTTTGATGAAGTGCGCCATAAGAAATACGATGGCATGATTATCACCGGTGCTCCGGTGGAGAATATGGCCTTTGAAGAAGTCGCCTATTGGGACGAAGTGGCCGAAATTATGGAGTGGAGCAAGAAACATGTCTATTCCACCTTCCATATCTGCTGGGGCGCTCAGGCCGGACTTTACTACCATTACGGCATTCCCAAATATCAGGTGCCGGAAAAGATTTTTGGCGTGTTCCCCCATCACCTTTGCGTAGAACATGAACGGCTGCTGCGGGGCTTTGACGACATCTTCTATGTGCCTCATTCCCGTCATACGGAGGAACACAAAGAAGATATCCTCAAGGTGCCGGAACTGACGATTCTGGCCGAGGCTGAAGGCGCAGCCGGCCCGTATATCATTGCCAATCTGGAAAAAAGGCAGTTCTTTATTACCGGGCACGCAGAATATGACCCCACGACCTTGAAACAGGAATATGACCGCGATTTCAAGGCCGGAATGAATCCGCAGATTCCCCAGAATTATTACCCCAATGATGACCCATCTCAAAAGCCGATTGTCCGCTGGCGCAGCGTGGCTCATCTGCTTTTTGCAAACTGGCTGAACTACTACGTTTATCAGGAAACGCCTTATGAACTCGATGAGCTCTATAAGGAACGGGAAGACTGATATCTTCAGCGTTTTTTCAGCAAATGGATGTAAAATAGCAATGTTATCAAAAAAATTAGGGGGATTATATATGAACATGCGATGGGGTGCAGGTATTCTGGCTGCAGCAATGCTCTTTATCGCCCAGCCACAGGCTCAGGCCGATGAAGTCATTTCGCCGGATATTTATCAGTGGGTACAATCTACTTCCCGTCAGAATTATTTTTTCAATAAGCAGCACATCTATTTCGGCCAGGACGATAAGGGCGTTCTCGATGCCAATGTGATTCTGGTACCGGTGCTGAAAACCTACGATGCCGTGCAGATTCAGGACGTACAGGCCAAGCGCCGTTGGAAAATGCTCTCCATGGAGGGCTACGAAGATTTGGTGGGCTGCGCAGAATATCTGCGCTTTGATTTGGCCGCCGATACCGTGACCGTGTACAAACACGAGGATTTGGATTCGGAATGGGGCGTTTTGGGAACGACCACCAACAGCAAGCCGGTAAAACTGGCCGATTTGTCGGAAAAAGACGTGGATGGCGTATTCTATCGGGCGATTTTAAAATATGCGAATGAGCATATTGATGAAATGGTGGAACGCACCGAAAAAGAAAAGAAAGCCAAACTAAATGACGCGGCGAAAAAGAAAATAGCCGAATTGAAAAATCCTGCGGAAAAAAAGGCGGATAAAGACGCCAAGTCCGATAAGAAAGACAAGAAGGATAAGAAAAAGAAGAAACATTGATTTTTTTAATCAAAATATAATTGAATTTCAATGCTGTTTTAATCTTTTCATGCGATATTACGGATAGAAAAGTTAAATGCGATATCCATAATAAAGGCGAACGTTTTTAGGGGAGAAGCGAGGGATTATGATGAACAGATTGATGAAAGTTTTTGGACTGCTGAGTATGGTAACCATGCTGCTGGTGGCTTCGATGGCTACGGTACTGGCTGCAGAAAATGTTGACTGGAACAGAAACGTTATTCGTGCTACGGGCGGCGGCGTTGCTCCGGCAAATGCCCGCAACATAGCGCAGGCCCGCATGATGGCCCGCAGAGCCGCCATTACCGATGCTTATCGGCAGCTGGCTGAATACGTGGGCGGCGTAAATGTGGATTCGGAAACCACCGTGAGTATGGCGGAGGTACAGAGTGATGTCGTCAGAACACGCGTGCAGGCGACAGTGCGCGGGGCGCGCATCGTAGATGAACGGCAGACCCGTGATGGTGGTTATGAAGTAACCGTAGAGGTGCCCATGTTTGGCGTATCGTCGCTGGCAAGTGCCGTGATCAGCCGTCCGGCCGTGATTGAGTCCTTCCCGGAACAGACTGCAGATGTGCTGCCGTCCAAAGTAGAACCTTATCAGGATGGCGGCTGGGCAACGCCTGCACCGAGCAGGGATAATACGGGTTCTTCCGCTGCTCCGGCTCCGGATGGAAAAGCCATTGGGAAATTTACCGGTCTGATTGTGGATTGCCGTGGCCTGGGCTTAAAGCCGGTCATGAGTCCGGTCATCAAAAATGCTAATGGCAGACCGATTTACGGCTATAAGAACCTCGACTACGATAAGGTCATTGAAAAAGGCATGGCCTCATATGCCAGAAACATGTCCGAAGCCAGCCGTGCAGGCCGCAATCCGTTGATTGTTCGCGCTCTAGATGTGGAAAATCATGGCGGTACGCCAGTACTTTCTGTCGCCGATGCCAATCGTGTGCTCATTGAAAATGGCGCTACCCATTTCCTCGATGATACGAATGTCGTATTCCTGAGATAATTATAAGACGCAGCCGGATAATGGCTGCGTCTTTTTTCGGGAAAAATATTGACAGAAAGATGTTTTTTCGCTATAATAGACAAGTGATTTGCGGGATGTAGCGCAGTTTGGTAGCGCGCCTGCTTTGGGAGCAGGATGTCGCAGGTTCGAATCCTGTCATCCCGACCATTCACTTAAATCGCGTCAGTAGCTCAGTTGGATAGAGCAACGGCCTTCTAAGCCGTGGGTCGGGGGTTCGAATCCCTCCTGACGCACCAATGAAAATTTTAAAACGACATATGGCGTTAATACAAAAAGCCGATTCCGTGACGGAATCGGCTTTTGAAGTATGATGGGGTTAAGTGTATACAGGATGGCTCCGGGAAATGTACTCTTTTGAGGGTTACTTTCCACGCAAAATTTTGAGGATGTTGAGGCCGGTGCTCTTTTTCCCGCTTTCTTTTTTCTTGTTCGCGTGGAAACGCTCTCTTTCCTTGGCCATGCGGTTGGCATTGGCTGTGGCCTGCTGGATGGCCTGTTGGCATTCCGAACAATAGACACCGGCTTTGATGAGTTTGCCGCAGCGGCTGCAAGGATAGGCGAGTTTGCCGTTCATGGCGAATTGGCCGCTTTGAATCATTTTAGAGGCAACGGCTAGAGGGGCACCGGTATTTTTTACAATATCGCGTGCGCTGCAATTGGGGTTAGCCTCGACAAATTTTTTTACTTCTAATTCGTAATCCCGGTAGGCATTATAACATTTTTGACAGGCGCCTGAACCCGTATCTGCATACAGCCTGCCGCAAAGCGGGCAGTTCTTTAGTACGGGGCGGTTCTTGCTCGAATACGTTATCATTGTTAATCATCCCTTCCTTATCTATAGGGAGTAATGCATCCCTGCAAATGGTATTATCTTCATTATAACACAATAGAAACAAATAATATATAATTCAGAAAAATATTTTTATTTATTATCCGTTGACTTTGATGAAAAAGTTATTATAATAAGTAGTTAGCAAACTAATTATTATTGAGGAGCAATTATGAAGCGGGAAATGATACCTTCCTTTGCTGAACTGGAACGGCATAAGGAGCTCGTGCCGGAGATTAATCCGGCGGCGGTGATTGCCATGCTGCGCATTAAGACGGTCAGTGAGGAGATTCAGGATTCCATATTGGATGTTTTGCAGCAGACGTATCACCTGTCAGAGGGCAAGTTTTGTGCGCTGATTGTGCTGCACCAGCGTGGTGGAAACGGGATGGCACCATCCGAACTGGCGGAAAAAGTTGGCGTAACGCGGGCGACCATCAGCAATATGCTGCAGCGCATGGAGCGGGATGGGCTGGTCGATATCCGTCCCGCCGAGCAGGATGGCCGGGGCAAGATTGTGAAACTGACGCAGGCTGGCTGCGATTTCATGGAAGAGATTTTGCCGCCGCATTATCTGCGGGTAAGCAAGCTGATGGAGAAATTGACGGAAGATGAGCAAAAGAAACTCATCATGCTGCTGGAAAAATTAAGTGCCTGAGGCACTTTTTTATGTAAATAGTTAGAAAGCTAATTAAAGGGAGAAATGATGATGAACACAAAGCAGAAAGCCATGCGTACGGGCATGGTATTTATTGCCCTGCTGATTATCGGCGGGCTGGTACTGATGTACAAGGGCAATGACGCCCTGGTGCTGGCTACGGAGAAGAAGGAAGGGATACTTACCGCCGAGCAGGTGAAGATGTCCTTTGATTCGGTCAGCGGGCGTCTGATTAAAGAGGCGGTAAAGGAAGGGGATTTCGTCAAGAAGGGCGATGTCATCATGGAATTGGATTCCACGGATACGGATTTGGCCATTGCGAAGTTAAAGACCCAGATTGCGCAGATGGAAGCGCAGATTGCCTCCACGAGCGGTACGCAGGGGATTAATTTTATGAAGGCGGATACGGATGAAAGCCAGAGCTATCGCGGGATTGACCAGCAGCAGGCAGCTTTGCAGTCCGCAAGTGTCACGCTGAAAAATGCACAGCTGGACTACAATCGTAAAGCCTCTCTGGTGCAGGCCGGTGCCATTGCGCAGTCGCAGCTCGATGATGCGGAAATGACCCTCAATGTGGCCAGAGCCAATGTGGAACAGCAAAAACAGCTGCTCAGCAAGTTGACCGCCGCCACCAATGGCAGTGGTACGGATACCATTGCGCAGGAACGGCAGGCTGCTGCGAATATGGCCAATGATGTAGAGGCCCTGCGTCAGCAGAAAGCGGCTCTCGAAGTGCAGTTAAAGGAATTGGAAGTGGCCAAGGAACGCCTGACCCTGCGTGCGCCGGAAGACGGCAAAATCCTTAAAGTCCTGGCTAAAGAAGGGGAAATGATTTCGCCGTCTACGCCTGTGGTATTGCTCGAAAGCAATCGCAGCTATTACGATATCTATGTCAGCGAAAAGCAGGCTGCAGGTCTTTCGGAAGGCATGGAAATTACGGGGACGACGGTAGCCGGGGAAAAGCAGGTTACGGGTACGGTACGCCTCCTGACGCAGGCTCCGGGCTTTGCGGATTTGAAGCAGAGCCTACATTGACAAGCAGGATGGCATTTTGCCGGGCATGACTATTGGGGTGAAAGATAGTGAATTCACTAAGAGATGAAATTAAGTTCCTGTTTTCCGGTCAGGGGATGCCTTATGAAAAAGTCTGCCTTATGGTGGCTATGGTCATCACGGTTATCATGTCGGTTATCCTCTCTGGCAATATTGCCAAAGATGCTAAGGTCGCTGTTATCGATTTGGATAATTCGGCTTATACGCGCGAACTGATTAACCGGATTGATGCGTCAGAATTCATGGAGGTTACGGCGGTGCTCAATACACCGCAGGACCCTAAGGCGCTGTTTTATCAGGACCGGGCCGTGACGGTGGTGTATTTTCCGCAGGGGCTCGAAAAGGCCCGTTATACCGGAATGGCGGCAAATGTTGGCGTATTTTATGATAACACCAGTACAGCCGCCACCAGTAACATCAAGGAAGCGTTAAATGAAATCGTGGGGCTCGATAATGCTGCGGCGAATGGTGATGTGGGGAGCACCAATGACAGCATTTACGGCAATTTGAGTTTAGCTGCGCGCAATCTCTTTAATCCGCAGGATTCGAAGGACAATGGGGAAACCTTGGGCTTCCTGCTGTTCTTCGGGGCGATGTTCTTTACCTTTGCGACGATTGGTATGATTCCGCGCCTGCGGCTGACGCATCAGCTCGATGAGGTGCTGCTCAACGGCACGCCCTGGGATTTGCTGGTTCGTCTGGTGCCCTATGGCTGTTGTCTGCTGGTGTCCTGGGTCGTTGGTTTGGCTGTGCTTCGGGTATGGGGGGATTTGACCTTCTCGGGAAGCCTGCTGACCTTTATCTTTGTGCAGCTCTTTATGATTCCGACCATTGGGGCGTTGTCCCTGTTCTTTGGCTGGACGGCGGCTAATCCCGGCATCGCGTCGAGCCGCATGATTCTCTTTATTCCCGGCGGCTTTATCCTGGGCGGCATGACGGCTCCAACCACGTTCTTTGCCGATTGGGTGGTGAAGTTCAGCCATGTTTTCCCGCTTACCTGGGAATTCCATTTCCAGCGGGATATCATTGCCCGCGGGGCGGGAATGGCCGATATTGCGCAGACGTTTGGAGCGTTTCTCGTCTATATGGGGATTGTCGGGATTTTGTTCTGTCTGCGGTTTAATGCGTCCCGCAAGGAGCTTTTGGCCCAGAAGGCCGGTGAAGAGCGTCAGCAGCGGCAGATGGAAAAACTGGCCAAGGAATTAGCAGAA
The DNA here is from genome assembly GCA_902781305.1 of Pseudoselenomonas ruminantium. Taxonomy (GTDB): domain Bacteria; phylum Bacillota; class Negativicutes; order Selenomonadales; family Selenomonadaceae; genus Selenomonas_A; species Selenomonas_A ruminantium_K. The sequence continues at coordinate 701 of CACZIV010000081.1, read as the reverse complement.
TAGGGGTGAGCGCATGCGTACAGAAACGACAGAAATCAACACAGCAGCACTGATTGAGGAAATCAGGAACAGACCAAAGCAGGAAATCCAATGCAAGCGCATTTTGCTGCCCACGGATGGTTCCGGGCAGGCCTTCAAGGCCGTCAGTGAGGCCATCCATTTGGCGGCGGTAACGGGCGCAGAGCTGACACTGCTGATGGTGGTGGATTACAATAAAAATGTGGCGGCCTTTGAACAGGTCAGCCTCAGCGGCTATGTGCCGGCAGAGCTCAAAATCGCGGCTTATCAGTTTTTGGCAGAAATCATGCACGTGATTCCCAGTGAAATCCGCGCCCATACCCGTGTGGAGGTGGGCGACCCCGGCGAGATTATCCTGCAGGTAGCAGAGGAAGAGGAAAGCGATATGATTGTCATGGGCACGCATGGCTTTGGCACTTTCCGCAGCCTGCTGCTGGGCAGCGTATCGAATTTCGTGATGCAGAACGCCGCTTGTCCTGTGCTTTTGTGCAAAGGCATGCCGGACGATTGGGATGATGATGAACATTATATAGTAAAATAATACATTAAAAACATTAAAATAAAGTATATATTTTGTGTAACAAATGGTATAATATATCCAAGGAAGGAGGATTTTACCATGTTATCCAAAGATGTGCTCCGTGTTCTCGGAATAACACGGCCAACGCTTACCAAATATGTAA
>CACZIV010000080.1 GCA_902781305.1 Pseudoselenomonas ruminantium | reverse complement strand
CGAATTTGTCCCAAATAACTCACTATCATGCCTCTTCTCGTTTATATTGAATAAGTCCATAGCCAAAACTGATTAAACAGCCGATAACAAAACCAATGGCGGTAATCAGTTTTTTCTTTGGACCTGCTGGTTTGTCTTCATCCGGTAAATCCGCAGGATCGATTACCTGAATATCCATGGACTCCATGGCTTCTTTTATCTTGCTGTCTTCACATTGCTTGACCAAACTGGTATATATGCCTTCTTTGATGCTGGCTTCCCGCTGGAGGGTAAGGTATTCCAATACTTCCTGCGGGAAATTCTCCAGTTCTTTTTCCTTTTCTGCCCTGCGTTCTTTTATAGCCGCTTCACTGGCCTGTGCTACTGCTATACTGGCTTCTGCATTGGCCTGAGTCTTAATCAAATCAGCCTGAGCAGGATTGATACTGGTATATTGGGATGCAACAATGGTATTGACTTCTTCGGACAGTTTCTGTTGCAGTGCAGCAATTCTTTCCTGAGCAGAAATCACACTTGGATGTTCTTCTGTATAGCGCTCCCGCAGGCCGACCAAGCTCACTTGGGAATCAACAATCTGCTTGCGCAGTGCCATGACATTGGCATTATCATTGATATGAAAAGCCTGGCTGCTGCTGCGCATATCACCAAGTTTTGCCGATACGCTTTCCAGTTTTGCCTGATTGGCTTTTTGCTGAACAGCCATATTACCTAAAGCATCATCGAAAGCATTCATTTTGGCTACAGCAGCTTTTGCCTGATCATCCGGGCTATAAACTTTGTGTTTTTGCTGGTATTCCGCAAATTTCGTGCGGGCTTCTTCAGCCTCTTGTTTCGATTCATCTATGCGTTCGTTAAGGAACTTTACTAAGGTACTTTGCGTCTGTTTTGCTTTATCCGTCTGCATAGCAAGGAAGTTATCCACAACGCTCTGGCTGATCATCTGTGCCTCTTCCGGGCTCTTGCCTGTAGCTGTGACGGTAATCAGGTTCGTCTGCTTGGTATTTTCGATTTTGAGGAATTTCTTGGCGAATTTCTTGGCATCCGGCTTATCTTTTTCATCATCCCATTCCAGCTGGTCGATAATCGGTTCTAAAACCGTACGTGATTTCATTAATTCGATGAAGTTAAGTTCGGCTCCAGCAGCTCCAGCGCCTAGCGCGGCTGCCATAGCCGCTGCGCCACCGAGACTTTTTCCTGTACTGCGCGTCTGCACCAGTGTGGTGGATTCATAAGTCTTGGGCAAGGCAAATGACACGATAAGTGCCAGTGCTGTACAGCCGCCCACGATAGCACCTACAGTCTTGCGGCGGTCATACAGGATTTGCATTAATTTTCCTAAGTCGATGGATTCTTCCTGTTGTACATTATTTTCCATGTATTATTTCTCCGTTTTCATATTATTCAACGCATACTCACAGCACTGCCGCACCAGATTATTCACAGACACTTTTTCGTGTTCCGCAATTTTTGCAAGCTCGTCCAGCAGGCTGGCAGGAAGCCGGAACGTCTTATTGAGCATCTCTTCGGTCTGTTTGACCTCGAACATTTCGTAATCACCCCTAATATTTTTTACATGCATATTTGCAATAGCATAAGTCTCAAAACTACAGTCCCAAAAAGTGTACTTTTTGGAACTGTAGTGAAATATTGCAAAAAATGTCATTTTCTAGCTCCAAAGTCTCAAAAAGTCCCATCTAAATGAAAAAAATGGAAAAAAGATGGACATTACATAACCCCTTTGCTATAATGTAATTTGTAAATTTAAGAGTCTCAAAAAGTACACTTTTTGAGACTCTTTTGTTGTATGCAATCAAAAAAGGAACTCCCAGCCAGTTAATACTGAACTAACTTGGGAGTTCCCCTTTTTATTTATTATAGTCCCATTTCCTGAATCTTTCGGAAGAAAGTAGATCGGCTGATGGAGCAGGCTTTCAACAGCACCTTCAGCGGTATCTGCCGATTACGCCAGCGTTTAACGAGGCTGACGAAATTTTTGGGGACATAGACTTCGGGGCGGCCGAAACGGATGCCTTTGGCTTTGGCTGCGCTAATGCCCTGTGACTGGCGTTTTTTGATGTTTTCCCGCTCGGATTCGGCGACAAAGGACAGAATTTGCAAGACCAAATCGGCGATAAAGGTGCCCAGCAAATCCTTGTACTGTCTCGTATCCAGCAAAGGCATATCGAGTATGCAGATATCCACGCCGATTTCTTCGGTGAGGTAGCGCCACTGATTCTGAATTTCCTTGTAATTGCGTCCCAGCCGGTCAATGCTCAGCACATACAGCAAATCCCCACGCCGCATTTTTTTGAGCATTTTTTGATAGCTTTGCCGCTGAAAATCCTTTCCCGACTGCTTGTCCATATAGATGTTTCTCTTCGGTATTGCCAATTCCTGAATGGCTTCCAGTTGCCGGGCTTCATTCTGGTCTAAAGATGATACACGGATATATGCATACGTCTGCATATTTTCCCCTCCCTAAAAATGTATTATATCTTCTACTATATATACATAACTTACGAAGAAGAAAAATCCACTGCCTGAACAAAAAAGCGATTGCCCCCACTGCTTGTCTGCCGGTGCAATCGCTTATCTCTTTATTTTTCCTTCTGTTCCTTCTTCCACTGCTCTGCGTATTTCTTCCGCGCTTCGGCTTTTTGTTTTTGACGCGCCTCATACGCTTTGGGGGCAATATCCTGCAAATACGCATCCGGAATCTGATTTACAGCCTTGGGCTGCAAGCGGTAAAGCTCAGCAAAATCGGCTTTTGCTACCTCAACATTTCCCCGCTCATCCTCAATGACCGCTGCCAGATAATAGGAAATGGCATTATTCTTGTCGATTTCCTTGGCTTTGGCCAAATCCGCCAGGGCCTTGTCCAATTCGCCCTGCATATGGTAGATATCTGCCCGGTTGAGATAGGTGTAGATGTTTTTGCTGTCCGCAGCCACAGCCTTATCCGCTTCGTTGAGTGCGCCCGCAAAGTCACCATTTACGGCCTTTGCCCGAGCGCTGATGGACTGGCTTTCTGCGAGATTATCCATATTGCGGCTGGCAAAGACGCGCTGCATCTGCTGAATGGCTTTTTCGCCCCAGCCAAAGTCGCTATAGGTATCGGCGTTTTCCCGCATCTTCTTTACGGCCTTGCCATCGGCATTCAGCACTGCCTCCCGCTGAACCGCCAGATTTTGTGCCCGTTTGCTTTCTGCCGCCCGCATCTTCTGCCGCGCTCCGCTGGCCGCTTCGCCCGCATAGGCTTTGGCAACGAGTTCCTGCAGCCTGTCACCTGCTTTGCGCATGACGATAAATTTTTGCAGGGCCGCATTTACCCGGTCAGCACGCAGGCAGGTTAAATTCCCGTCCTTGTCCGGATGAAAGTTCCAACCGGCAATGCTGTCATAATCGTGAAAGGCTTTCGCCAAGGCCCCGGCCACCAGGTAGGCATTTTCCATGGTATTGTTGTAATCCTCTGTGGTCGCCTCGACCGTCAGGAGTTTTTCGCCATCGATGAAGATATCCTTTCGATCCTGCACGGTCACATGGCCGCATCCGTAATCGGACATCATTTTGGCCAGCCGGTCTTCACGCTGTCTTGTTTCCGGATGGTCGCTGTAGCTTTCCCGCTCCTGCTTTTTGGGGTCAGGGTCCTGATATTCCAAAAAGTTCTGCGTTTCATAGGTGAGATAATACGCCATACGGGCCATAGCGGCAGCCCCGCCCCCGGGATTGAAGCCCGCACTGGTCATAATGTAGAAACCACCCTCATCCGCTTCATTTTCCGTCGGCAGGGTGACATTCTTGGCGATGGAATAACCCGCCAGCCCATTGAGTTTATTCCAGTCCATGGAGCCGGTATCCATATTGATCATGCTCATGCCCATGTACTGGGCCACCGCTTTGGCATAGTTCTTGGCGCTGTGCTGTTCCACCCCATGCGTCATTTCATGGGCAAACACCGCCGCCAGTTCATCCAGCTCCAGATTCATGCCGCGCACCAAGGCCCGGTTGATGCTGATATAATTGGTTGGATAACAGGAGGCATTAAAATCCTTGCTGTCATTCACCGCCCAAACGAAGGGCAGCGAATTTACTTTCAATACATAATGTCCCTTGCTAACCAACTGTTCCATCACGTCATTGACCACCTGCACATCATGGGCATTGGGGTCAAGACCATTTTTTTCAATATCCTGTGCACGACTTTGCACCTGCGCACTGACGTTGTTGCCTAAAGCCAGAATACTGGCCAAACTGGATTTATAGGCAGCAAATACGCCTAAGGCCTGCGCTGCGGCCCCCCAGGCATCCACGGCCTCAGCTCTCGGCAGCGGCAGATATGCACCAGCCCCCAATATCCCTGCCGTCACAACCGCGGCTATCTTTTTATGTAATCGACTAAAAAACAACGTAATCACCTCATTATAGTCAAGTTTCCCTGTTTTTCATTGTATCATATCCAGATTAAAGATACCTGAAAAAAAAATCTGCAAAAAAATATCATTTTTTTCCCTTTTGTAACCTCAGTTACATATTGTTTTCATAAAACTTTGTTATTATAAGGTTGTCGATAAGAGATACTTGGTTAATCCCCCAAGGTGAATGCTCTTATTGATTCCCTAAACAAGAAGGAATATCCCACCCTTCTTGCTTCCCATTTCTCAAATTTTTTATCATCCCTTCCCTAAAAGGCCACGGAGTTAATCCCGCTCCGTGGCCTTTTTTTATGTTTCTTTAGTTTTTGGCAACAACCTTGACGATTTCCAATGCCCATCTTGCGGCATCGTACAAATCTTTTTCTTCAATATATTCGTCCTTGGTATGGGCGTTTTCCATGCCTACGGAGAGCACCACCGTGGGCACCCCATAGGTATTGAAATGGTTCGCATCCGAACCGCCGCCGGATTCTTCCAGATTTACCGGCAGGCCCAGGTTCTCAGCAGCCTTAATGGCCGTCTGAATGGCTGGCGCATCTTTATCGAGCAGATATGGGCCATAGTCGGGGCTGACTTCGGCCGTAATCTTACAGCCGGTCTTGTCTGCGCCGTTCACAAAGTGGTCGCAGATCTCCTGTGTAATCCTGTCCAGCTTCGCCTTGTCGCGGCTGCGGCTTTCGTAGAACACATCACAGGTTTCGGCTACTACATTGGTAGCGGAACCGCCGACAATTTTCCCCAGATTGCAGGTGGTTTCCTCGTCAATGCGCCCCTGCGGGGCATCGGCAATCAAGAGCCCTGCGGCACAGATGGCATTGATGCCGGCTTCGGGATTCACGCCCGCATGACTGGCCTTGCCCTCAATATGAATCTTGATCTGGTTCTTGCCCGGCGCCATAAAAGTCATATTGCCCGGATGATTATGCGTGTCCAACGTATAGCCAAAATCCGCATGCAACAGGCTTTGGTCAAGATTCTGCGAACCATGTACCCCATTTTCCTCGGCCACTGTAAACACAACCTGAATCGGGCCATGCGGAATCTGTTTTTCCTTGAGCTGGCGCAGGGTTTCAAGAATGGCTGTCACGCCGGCCTTGTCATCGCCGCCCAAAATCGTCGTGCCGTCCGAACGGATAACACCATCCTCTACCACCGGCTTAACGCCGCCGCAGGGCTCCACACAATCCATATGGGCGGTCAGCATCACCGTGGGCGCATCAACCGTACCGGGAAAATCCGCTACGAGATTCCCGGTATTGCCGCCGATTTTTTCGCCGGCATGGTCTTCCTTAACCGTGCCGCCTAAAGCCGTCAGGCGTTTGGTGAGCAGGTCGGCGACTTCCCGCTCATCATGGGTGGAGCAGCGAATCTGCACCAGTTCCAAAAATTCATCCAACACACGCTGTTCATTAATCATTGGGTATACCTTCTTCCATTTTGCAAAACATTACAGGAACAGCATCAGCACCAACGCAGCCGCCAAGCAGGGCAGAGCATTGCGCTTGGAGACTTCCATGGGGTTGACCTTGGCAAGACCGGCGCAGATAATCGCAGCACCAGCCACAGGCGACATGGAACGGCCCATAGCACCGGCAATCTGCGCGAGCGACCCCAAATCCATAATGCTCATGCCAAAGCTTTCTGCAAAAGGCGTCACCGCACCATTAAAGGCAAAAGCCGCCGCATCACCGGAACCGGAAATCACGGCAATCAGGAACGGGCCAAAGGTACCGGCCGCCGCTGCTGCCGACTGCGAGCCTTTCATCACTTCCGTCAGCGCTCCCGTAAGACCAACAGCTGCCATACCGGTAGTGAAAACACTTGCGCAGACAATCAGGCCGATAACATTGGCATAGGCACTACCCATACCATCAAAGAAATTCTTGCAGACTTCCTGCGCATTGGACCAGGTAGCAAGTAACCCCAGAACAACACCGATAATCATGGACAGTGCCACACTCATTTCCGGCAGAACAGCTACCTGCTTGGAACCTAAGATAAGAAGTACTAGCGGCACTAAAGGAACTATCGCCCGCAGCGGATTTACCTTAAAATCATGCATATCATGATGCTGTTCTTTTTCCAACGTAGCCAAGTATGCCTCACGGCGTTCCTCGCTGGCACCTTCCTTCATCAGCACCGCATAGACCGTCATAACCGCAATACAGGCAAAAGAAGCAATCACCGATGCCGGCGTCTCATTGATGATGACCGTCATCATATCCGTACCCGCTAAATCTGCGACAAAGGGATTATGGGCATTGCCCGGGCTGATTGCACTGCCCCATGTCCCGGCCAGTACCGTAGCTGCTGCCATCGCCGGATGCACACCAGCGGCAATCAAGGTCGGAATCAAAATACTGCCCACCGCAGCCGAGCAGCCGGCAGCAGACGGAATGGCCAGACTAATCCACCAGGTCAGGAAAAAGGACAAAGGCACCAAAACCATACGCCCCTTTTTGAGAATCCCGGAAATCGACTGCACCAGATGCTGGTCGCATTCGGTGAGTTTCATCACATAGGAAAAACCCATTACCGTACAAATAGTTGGCACCAGAGAATTGTTTGTCATGGCCTTCATAAAGGCTTTCATGATATCTCCCGGCAGGCCGCCAATCAAACACATGACAACACCTGCCAAAAAGAGTACCAGCCGCGCCTCAATCTTTTTGATGATCAGCGCAAAAGTCAGGACCACGATAATACCGCCAGCGAGTAACATACAAATACCTCCTAAGCTCACTGAATTAATTTATGCAAACATAATTATATATTATTTTTCTATTGATTACAATTAGTCTGAATAATATTTAAGTGCATATACGATATACACGAAGATGACTATAAACGGAAACTTGTTAACTGTGTATTAAGAAAATTTTCACCAGCAATAAAAATTGTGATATAATTAGCAGTAAGTCTATACTAGGAAGGATACAAATTTTATGTCTGAAACCAATACAACAGATATTTGCGATATACATCATATTCATCCCGATAAGGTTAAGCACTGCGCTCTGCACAAGCTTGATGATGAAACCAGCCTGGAACTGGCGGATTTATTTAAAATCCTAGGGGATAAAACCCGCATCAAGCTGTTGTCCCTGCTGGCTGCGGAAGAAGAACTCTGTGTATGCGATATCGCAGAATCCCTGCAAATGGGACAATCTGCCATTTCCCACCAGCTGCGTGTACTCCGCGCTGCCCGGCTGGTAAAATTCCGCAAATCCGGCAAGGAAGCTTTTTATTCCCTTGATGATGACCATGTACTTACCTTGATGCTGCAAGGTCTTGACCATGTTCGCGAAAGACACACATAATATTTCGCTGAAAGGACGATGATGATGAAAAAGTTTTCTCTAAAAACCGGCACTATCCTGGGTCTTAGCATGATGTTTGCTGCCCAGACGGTTTTCGCGTCCCCCACATTGCAAGAAGGTTCCCATGGACATGATGTGCTGTTGCTGCAAAAAAAACTGCAGGCTGTCGGCTATAGCATTTCCTCAGTAGACGGTGTTTATGGCGCCGAAACGGAGCGTGCTGTAACCGAGTTCCAACGCGACAATAAAATCCGTATCACCGGCATTGTCAACAATGCCACCTGGCGTGCGCTGCAAAAGGCGAAAAAAGTTAAATGGGGCATCGATGTCCCCAAACCCACTCCACGTAAAAGCAATGAAACACTGAAATCAAAAGGGCCTCTGGCTCCGAACAACACACCGATTCTAGCCCGCAGCAAGGTAGGCGCATTATTGCAAACTGCCCGCTCTTATATCGGTGTTCCTTATCAGTTTGGCGGTACTACTCCCAAGGCATTTGATTGTTCAGGCTATCTGCAGTATGTCTTTGCCAAAAACGGCATCAACATCCCCCGCACAGCCGATGAGCAATACAAACTTGGTCTGCGAACCAAGAGCAGCCAGCAGCTCGTTCCCGGCGATTTGGTCTTCTTCACGACCTATGAAGCCGGCGCCTCACATTGTGGCATTTATCTGGGCGAGGATAAATTCATCCACGCCAGCTCCAGTAAGGGCGTCCGAGTTGACACGCTCAAAGATGATTATTGGGCACCCAGATATTTAGGTGGCAAACATATTGTGAATTGACACTCCCCATGCCTAAAGGCAGGGGATTCTTGGTTCGCTGAACACTGCGGCCTAGCCGTAACCAGTTCGACTTACACGTTCTCCCCAAGCGTAAA
>CACZIV010000079.1 GCA_902781305.1 Pseudoselenomonas ruminantium | reverse complement strand
AATGCAGATATGTACCGATTCGTTAGTCGGGAATTTAAGCCTCTGGAGCGTTATATCAAACGTGAGTAGTCTGTTCTTCGGGACGGCAAAAGCGGACGCAGTGAATGAGGAATGGAACATAAAAGTTAACTTTCTACGGAAGGTTTATGGCTTTTTATAAGTTTTCAGTAACGGGACGAGCGCGTGATTTATTTGACTTTATTTTGGGAATTTGCCAAAGTCGGCATTTTTTGCGTGGGCGGCGGTTATGCTTCGATGCCGTTGATTCAGGCTGCCGTGGTGGATGCTTATCATTGGATGAGCCTGGGGGAATTTGTGGATATCTTCACCATTTCCCAGATGACGCCGGGGCCTATTGGCATCAATGCAGCCACCTTTGCTGGCATGAAGATTGCTGGGATTCCCGGGGCCATTTGTGCGACCGTAGGCTTTTGTACGCCTTCCCTTATCCTGGGCATCGTGCTGGCCAATCTCTTTTTCCGTTATGGCGATATTGGCCCTATCCGCGGCATCCTCAATGGCCTGCGTCCTGCCGTGGTGGCTCTGATTGCCGCCGCCGGCATCAGCTTTGTCATTCTGGCGCTCTGGAACGTAGAAACCCTGCCGGAAGATATGGCCGCTGTTGACCCTTTGGGCGTGATTATCCTGGCGGGCTCATTGGCAGCTGTGCGCAGGAAAGTCGGTGTAATCAAACTTTTGGCTGGTACGGGCGTGGCTGGATTAGTGCTGGGGCTAATTCAGCAAAGCCTGCATTGAGATGAAAATAAGAGGTCTTAGCTAAATATGTATCTTATTACATGATATTGACAAATAGGGAAAAGCGTTGTATGCTAAATACTGTCAGTTGATATGTAATTAAATACATGATTAGGAGGACAATAAAGATGGAATTTAAGGAACTGGATGATTTTTTAGGCACGCATTTTATTTATACTTACGATAATGGCTGGGAATATGAATGGTATGCCAAGAACGACCACACGGTAGATTATCGTATTCATGGCGGCATGGTCGCCGGCCGTTGGGTGAAGGATCAGGAAGCCAATATCGTAAAGCTCACAGACGGTGTGTTCAAGGTAACCTGGACGGAACCCACGGGCACAGATGTGGCCCTGGACTTCATGCCCAATGAAAACATCATGCATGGCGTGATTTTCTTCCCGAAATGGGTGCAGGACCATCCGTCCATTACCGTCTGCTTCCAGAATGAGCATATTGACCTGATGGAAGAATCCCGTGAAAAATACGAAACCTATCCGAAATATCTGGTGCCGGAGTTTGCCAAGATTACTTATATGGGCAAGGCTGGTCAGAACAATGAAGATGTTATTGCCGAAGCACCTTATGTGGGCATGACGGACGATATCCGTGCCGGCAAATATTTCGATGCAAATTATAAGCGCCTGAAAAAGTAAAGGCAGGAGGTTGTAGAGATGAAAGCAGGTAAATGGCGGAAACTCTCTTTAGCGGCATTGTTGTCGCTGGCTTTAGCGGTGCCCATGACTGGTGGCAGCTGTGCAGCCGCCGAAAATCTGGTCAATATGCAGCCTACCTATCGGGATGTTGTCGTGGCCAATGTGCAAAATGACAATGGTGCGCCGCGCCAGCTGCGCATGAATGTCTTTGTGCCGCCTAAGGCAAAAGATGCAAAAGTTCCTGTATTGGTGTTTGTGCATGGCGGCGGTTGGGCAAGAGGTACCTATGAGGGGGATGATGCTAAGCAAAGTGCAGCCAATATGGTGCAGCGCGGCAATAATGCCCTGATGGACAAGGATAATAAATCGTCCTATAAGATTTTCAAGGATGTATTAAATCATGGGATTGCCTTTGTGTCCGTGGATTACCGGCTGAACAGCGAAGCGGCCTTCCCAGCGCAGATTTATGATGTGAAAGCGGCAGTTCGCTTTGTGCGGGCTCATGCTGATGAATATGGTTTGGACCCTGAACGGATTGCCATTGCAGGTACCTCTGCCGGCGCGCATTTGGCTGCCGAGTTGGCTGTGACCAGCGGGAATAAGGAACTGGAAGGCGATGAGGGCGGCAACCTTGGCTATAGCAGCAGCGTAAAAGCTTGTGTCGATTACTATGGCCCCACCAATCTTTTGACTATGGCACCAGAAATGAGTACCAAACTGCAAGCCCCTGCTCAGGCCGCGGAAACCCATGATTCCGTCCGAGCAAATGAGTCCATTCTCTTAGGCTTTGTGGGCGAAGGGCAGGGGGTAGGAACCCTGCGCAAGGTTGCGGAAACACAGGACAGGAAGTCACCGTATTGGAAAATGGTGGAACTGGCTAAACTGGCCAGCCCTGTTTATCAGGTGACGAAGGATGCGCCGCCGTTCTTCATTGCGCATGGCGGTCATGATTCGCTTGTGCCCATTCAGCAAAGTATTAGCCTGCAAAAGGCATTGACCGATGCTGGTGTGGAAAATCTCTTTATGTGCAACTCAGAAGCTCAACATGGCTATGTGGGCGAAGATACCAATAAAGCCATGATGCGCTGGCTTTGCCGTCAACTGGGCGTGAACTATTAATAGGGAAAAAGACTGTGACAAAGTATTGCTCTTTTGCTGGAGCGTGGTACTTTTCACAGTCTTTTTTTCCTGTTGTGTATTTATTGAGCAGGATTAACGTGTATAGACAAGAATAAATATAAGGGGACCGCTTAAAATCAGACCATGCGTAAGGATGAGGTGTGAAAGATGACGGAAACGAAAACCATAAGATTATACGATGAACAGGTTATGCTGCGCAGCTGCAAGACCGTTGTTACGGCCTGTGTGGAACTCAAAAAAGGGTTTGGCGTGGAGCTTTCTGAAACCGTATTTTATCCTGAGGGCGGCGGGCAGTTAAGCGATACGGGCAAATTGATTTTGGCCGACAAGACCGTAAGCGTTACCCATGTGCGGGAAAAGGACGGACATATCTATCATGAAACGGCAGAATCCATAGCCGTAGGAACAGAAGTTACCGCCGAAATAGACTGGCAGATGCGTTTTGACCATATGCAGCAGCACTGCGGGGAACATCTCTTATCCTATGGTTTTTGGAAACTTTGTCAGGCTGATAATGTGGGCTTTCATATGACGGAGGAAATGGTGACGATTGACCTTAACCGTGAGGTCAGCGCTGCCGAGGTTCAGCAGGTGGAAACACTGGCGAATGCACAGATTCAGGAAAATCTGCCGATAAAAACGACATGGATGGATGCCGAGCAGGCCGCTGCCTGTGCAACACGTAAATTCAATGACAAGCTGACCGGCCCTGTGCGGGTGGTCAGCATTGAAGGCAGTGATGCCTGCACTTGCTGCGGTACGCATCCGCCAATGACGGGGATGGTAGGCCTGGTCAAAATCTTTAAGGCAGAAAAGCATAAGGAAGGCACGCGGATTTATTTCCTCTGTGGCAGGCGGGCAATGGAAAAAATCCAAACGTGCTGGCAGGAGCTAACTGGTGCTGTACAGTTGCTTTCGCTCAAAGATGAAGAAATTAAATCCGGCGTAGAACGCCTGCAAGCAGAAAATAAGGAACTGCGGGATAAGCTGACTTTAGCTGAAGAACGTTGGGTAAACGAAATAGCCCCGCAGCTTCTGGCCAAGGCGGAGCTTAAAGAGGATATTAAACTTGTTGAGGTCCGTTTTGAGGATATTTCGGTTGATGCAGCCAGAAAATTGGCGCAGCGGCTCGCCGAAGAACCGTTGGCACAGGTCACGTTGTTTTATAAGCAAAAAAACAGGCTTAATTACATACTGACGCGGGGAAGTGCTGTTTCTGTCAGCTGCCGGGAACGTATAGCTGTACTCAATAAGGAATTGAACGGTCATGGCGGCGGCAATGATAATATGGCACAGGGCAGCAGTGCAGCAGACAAAATAAGCTGATGATTAAAACAAGGAGCACCGCGCAAAAAAAGGCGGTGCTCCTTGCTGTTCAAAAGAACGTCTATGTGATGTTTTGCTATTCTGGTGATTATTTGTAGAAAAACGACATTCTGGCAGAGGTCTTGTAGCTTTCCGCCAATTTACGCAGATTATCGCTGCCGGTGCTGACCTTTTCGTCATACATACGTCTAGCGGAACTTTCGCTAATCATATACTTCCAAACCAAAGCTTTAATAATCAATTCTCTTTCTAACATATTTCCTTCATCTTTCCTTTCAATATCCCATTAACAGATTGCTACTATATCTTAATTGTTGCTTGTTGTCAACACTTTTTGTAAAAAAATATCATACTAGAGAGAAATATACTGTAGATAAGTTTGCAGCAACAAATCGTGGATGGGGGAAAGAAAATTTGTACGGATTGTTTGTAAACGCTATTAAAAAGTTGTATACTGTATAAGTGTCAATGTACACGCTGTATCTACAATAGTTAAAGGGGATATGTAAAAATGTTCAAACCACATAAGTTAGCAATCATCGGTCTTGGTCATGTCGGTTCGGCGGTTTTAGCCAGAGCGATTGCCTGCCAGCTCGCAGCGGAAATCGTTTGCATTGATATCAAACCGGAAGTCGCACATGGCGAAGCGTTGGATGCGGTGCATTCGCTGTCCTGTTCCTATGTGCCGGGGATTCATGTCTATTCTGGCGGCTTTGAAGAATGCCGTGATGCTGATGTGATTATCTGCGATGCCGGGCCGAGCATTGTGCCAGGGCAGAAAATGGACCGCCTGCTGCTGGCCAAGGAAAATATCGCGGTCATCCGCGAGGTGATGAAAAAGGTAACGGCTTATACCCGTGAGGCTGTATTTATCATGATTACCAATCCTCTGGACATCACGACTTATGTGGCGGCAACGGAGTTTGATTATCCGGCAGGGCGTCTGTTTGGTACAGGGACAATCCTGGAAACCATGCGCTTTAAAAGCATTTTGGGCAAGCACTTCCATGTGGATGCCAGCGATGTGCAGGGCTATATGTTAGGCGAACACGGCAATTCGGCTTTCCCTGCATGGAGTACGGTCAGCATTGGCGGCGTAACGCTTTCTCAGCTCGATGAATTCTTCGACCATGAGGAAGACCTGAATCGGGAAAAAATTGCGCAGGAAGTGGTCAATACCGCCTATGATGTGGTCATGTCCAAGGGCTGGACGAATACGGGCATTGCGATGGGCGCCTGCCGTCTGGCCAAGGCGGTGCTCTTTGATGAACGCTGCGTTATGCCGGTATCCATGCCCTTGAACGGGGAATATGGCCTGCATCATGTGGCACTATCCATGCCGAGCATTATTGGCCGTCATGGTGTGGAAAAGCGCATACCGCTGCCGTTGGCGAAAGATGAAGAAGAACTTATGCAAAAGAGTGCGGAGAGCATTCAGGCAGTTCTGCGGGGCAACGGGGTCATCGCGTAAATACAATAGTGAGTAAAAAATATCCTCTTTAGGCATTAGAGAGGATATTTTTTATTGTTTTTAACAACAGGCAGCAGAGATAGGCAAAAAATGGCAGGACTTCAAAAAATTTCGGCGAATAGGTGTAACAAAGGGGAGATTGGAGTCAAATGGGATTTTGAGATGGCGGGAGGGAAGCTGGTTGAGGAAGATACTCATACTGGTGAGCCTGATTTTCGCCGCAGCGGTCGCAGGGATTCTCATGATACAGGACCAGCAGGCGGAAGAGGATATCACCGCAAAAACAACACGAGTGGGGCTTATTCTGAATGGGAGCCATGAGGACCGGAATTATAACCAGACCCATTTTGAAGCATTGCAGTCTTTACAGCAGGACCTGAATTTGAAAGTCATTTATCGGGAGAACGTTCACAATGAATGTTATGATGTGATTAAAGAACTTATACAGGAGGAAGGCTGCGCTATTATTGTAGGAAGTTCCCTGGAGTTTGACGAGAATATGAAAAAAGCTGCGGCAGAATACCCCTATGTCTATTTTCTGCACGCGTCAGGAATGGGAGAGGGACCCAATCTGTCATCTTTCTTCGGGAGAATGTATCAGGCAAGGTATCTGGCCGGCATCGTAGCGGGCATGGAAACGACTGATGGCGAGCTCGGCTATGTGGCAACCTTTCCGATTCCCGAGGTAATCCGTGGAATCAATGCATTTGCCTTGGGGGCACGCAGCGTCCGTTCGGATGCCAAAGTCTATGTGCGCTATTGTCATTCGTGGATAGATGATGAATCTGCGGCAGATGCCTGCACAAAACTTCTCGATGCACATCCGATAGATATCATCACTATGCATACAGATTCCCTAATGCCGCATAAAATTGCAGAAAGCAGGGGCGTAAAGTCCATTGGCTGCAATAAGGATAATCATGATTTGTTTACGAGTACCTATCTGACTGCCGGTGAATGGAACTGGCAGGTCTATTACCGTCGGCAGATATGGGACTGCCTGCGGGGAAAATTCCATGGCAGGCATACCTGGGTGGGGATGGAGGATGGAATTGTGAAGTTGAGCGCATTTTCCAATCTGGTCAGGAAAGAGACAAAGACTGCGGTTGAGGCGGCAAATTACCGGTTGGTGAGCCGTGAACAGGATGTGTTTTATGGACCGATAAAGGATAATCAGGGCAATATGCGTGTGGAAGCCGGCGAAGCTATGTCGGACCAGGCACTGCTTACTAAATTTGACTGGTATGTGGAGGGTGTGAGCGTTGAACAGTGAAAAATGGAAGCAGCGTAATATTCCCCTACTGTTGGTGATTTTCATTGTGGCCGTAATCTTTTTCGTGATTCAAAGTTTTCGCATTCCTTATGAGGCCCGGCAGGTTACGGTGGGGGCGGTTTTAATTGGTTCCAAGGCAGACCGAGGCTGGAATGAAGGTCATTTCAATGGGCTTATGAATGCCTGCAGGGAACAAGGATGTGAACTGAAAATCCGCGAAGACATACAGGAAAGCGCCGGCGAAAGTGTTTTTTACGAAGCAGTCGAGGAACTGGTGGACGAAGGTGCAAACGTGATTTTTTTGACCAGCTTTGGCTATGGAACCTATTTGGATAAACTGTCTGCCAGGTATCCGAATGTGGCGTTTTTCTGCATTTCCGGTCATGGGAAAGCGAAAAACAGCACCTCGTATTTTGCCCGCCTTTATCAGGTACGTTATCTCGCGGGCATAGTTGCTGGTGCTGCCACCAAGACGGGGATACTCGGCTATGTGGCAGCTATGCCGAATGCCCAGACAAATCGCGGGATAAATGCCTATGCAATGGGCATGCGCAAGGCAAACCCTCAGGCAAGACTGCTGGTTTGCTTTACGGGCAGCTGGGATGATGAAAAAGCGCAGCGGGACAGCGTCAGCCGGCTGGCAGCGGCGGGGGCAGATGTCATTACCTATCATGAGGATAAGCCGCATGCTATACAGATGGCGGAAGCTATGGGGCTTTATACGATAGGTTATGGTTCAACGAAGGAAAAGTATTCCCCGCGTTATCTGACCGCGGCGTTATATGACTGGGATGTTGTTTATAAGAAGGTGCTGGGGGATTATATGAGCGGCCGCATGCGGCCAAGCAGAGAATATTGGCTGGGGCTGGAAGAAGGCGGCGTCCGGCTGGATAATATGTCTTCGCTGGTAGCACCCAAAACGCGCGATTTAGTCGAGCTGGAACAGCAGCGTTTTCGCAAACAGGATGTGTTTACCGGCTTGATTCGGGATAACGCGGGAAAGATTCGCTGTGAGGATGGGGAACAAATCAGTGACCATGAGCTTTTTTACGGCATGGACTGGTTTGTTGAGGGGGTAGATATACATGATTGATATTTCTTCCTTAAAAGGGAAAGGAACTGCGATCATTACGCTGGTCATTTTTGCTTTTGTGCTGCTGTTTGTCGGTGTGATGTTCAAGGACAGGGTGAATGACCTGCTTATCTTTTATACCGAAAGGCAGACCGGACGGCAGGCGGAAACGCTGGCCGGACAGGCGGCAGAGAATTTAAGTGTGGAGCTGAAAAATCTTGCTTATATCGCTTCGAAAATCGAAGCGTCGCCAGACGAAATCGCCCGTTTGATGCCCCTGGTGTACAATGAATCATCCGGGGTTAAGCAGGGGCTTTTGACCCTTAACGGGCGGGCGGTCTATGGGGACAGTCTGTCTGTCCGCCAATTTGACGGCATACAGGCTTCGTTTCGTGGCATCAAGGGGATTACCTTTGTGCATGGCGAGGGACTTTTATTTACCTGTCCGGTATTTCATGGTGAAAACGTCAGGTACGTTCTTTACCGTCTGTATCCCGTCAAAAGTCTGATGGAAGAATTTTCCATTCAGTGTTATGATGGGATAGGCAAGGTGATGATTACAACCCGTGAAGGGGATATTATCATTCCCTTTGACCAGTGCGCCCCGGAAGATATCGAATTTATGCAAAGCAATGAGGTGCGCAAGTTTTATCAGAAAATGCACCGGGAAATAGAAGTTTCTGTAGCGTCTGCCCGCAGCTTTAATTCAAGTCATGGGGATATGATTATGTTTGAGGCGGAAATTCCGGGGACCGATTATCTTGTATCCGGTTTTGTGCCCAAAGCCAAGGCGTCAGAAGGCATTGAACGCATTACGCTGCTGGTTATCTATGTGTTTGGCCTGTTGTTGATACTCGTCGTTATTGGTGCTGTGTTCCTGCTGCGTTCGCAGCGGCAAATTCGTGAGAGTGCGGAACTCATGGAGGCCAAGGCGATGGCAGAGAAGGCCTCGCGGGCGAAAAGTGATTTCCTGGCCAATATGTCCCATGAGATTCGCACGCCGATCAATGCGGTCATTGGCATGAACGAAATGATTCTGCGGGAGTGCCGGGAAAAAAATATTTTATATTATGCCGGGAATATCAAGAATGCCGGCCAAACCTTGCTGGAGCTGGTTAATCAAATTTTGGACTTTTCCAAGATTGAGGCAGGAAAAATTGAAATCATTCCCGTAGAATATTCGACAGCCTCGTTGTTAAATGATTTGGTGAATATGCTCCAGCCGCGGGCAAAGGATAAAGGGTTGACGCTTGAGCTGGGCTTTGATGAAGAAATGCCGAGCAGGCTTTATGGTGATGAAGTCCGCATCAAGCAGATTATTACCAATATCCTGACCAATGCAG
>CACZIV010000078.1 GCA_902781305.1 Pseudoselenomonas ruminantium | reverse complement strand
GCATACGCCTGTGTGCGCTGATCTTTTGCCTGCCAATAGGGAAAGGCCACAACTTTGGTCTTGCGGCCGCCGGGATAGATGGCGATTTCATCGCCCACAGCCAACTGCCCTGCTTCAATCCGTCCCGCGATTATGCGGCGGGAATCGAATTTATAGACATCCTGAATCGGCAGGCGCAGAGCGCGGTCAACTGCCGCCCGCTCGCCTTCCAACAAGTCTAAAGCCGCCAGTAAGGGCTCCCCCTGATACCACGGCATCTGTACCGACTTGCTGGCGATATTATCCCCCTGCAGGCCGGACACAGGAATATACTTCAAGGGATAAATGCCCAGTTCCGCCAAAAACGCCCCCATATCGTGCTTGATTTTTACAAAGGCTGTTTCCGCATAGCCCGCCAAATCCATCTTATTGACCAGCACATAGACCTTTTTGATGCCCAACAGACTCAGCATATAAGCATGGCGGCGGCTCTGTTCCTGCACGCCCTGTTTGCCATCGACGATCAGGAGCGCCGCTTCGGCTCCGGCCGCGCCGGAAATCATATTCTTCAAAAATTCCTTATGGCCCGGCGCATCAATAATCACATAGTCGCGCTTAGCGGTAGAGAACTGAATGCGCGTGGTGTCAATCGTGATGCCCTGCTGCTGTTCTTCCTCAAAGGCGTCCAGCAGATAGGCGTATTCAAAGGGCTTGCCCGTATCGTGCGCGATTTTTTCGACCTTGTCAATGGCTCCCTGCGGCAAAGAATCCGTATCATAGAGCAGACGGCCAATGACCGTGGATTTACCGTGGTCTACATGACCTACAACGACGATATTCAGCCCGGCTGCTTTTTGTTCTAATGCTTTTCCCATTACATATACCCCTCTTTCCGCAGTTTCTGCATCGCATAGGAATCCTCCTGGTCCTGCTTGCGCCCAGCCCGCTCGCTGGTGGTCGTATGCTTTAATTCCTCGATGATTTTATCCAGCGTGTCCGCCTCCGACTCAATCTGCCCCGTGCAGCAGGCGCAGCCCAACGAGCGGTAACGCCTGCCGTTCTTGGCAAAATACAAATCAATGATGGGAATATTTTCCCGGCGGATGTACTCCCAGATATCCAGTTCATTCCAGGCGAGCAATGGATGGACGCGGATATGATGACCTTTCGGAAAATCCGTCTTAAACTGGTCCCAAAGCTCCGGCGGCTGGTTGGCATAGTCCCAGGCATCGTCCTCCTTGCGCTCACTGAACACGCGTTCCTTGGAGCGGGAACCTTCCTCATCGCGGCGCACGCCCACAATCAGCCCATCAAAGCCGTATTCCTTGACCACCTGCTTGAGCCCCTCGGTCTTTAGTGCCTGACAGCAGGCAAGCCGTCCTTTGTCCGGGCCCATGCCGGCGTCGATAGCCGCCTGATTGGTATGGACAATTAAATCCAAGTTCAATTCCTTGGCCACCCGGTCACGATAGGCAATCATTTCCGGAATCTTGTGCTTGGTGTCCACATGGATAAACGGAAAGGGGCAATGACCATAAAAGGCTTTTTTTGCCAGCCAGAGAAGGACGGTCGAATCCTTGCCGATGGACCATAACATGCCCAGCTTTCCCAATTTCTTGTAGGCTTCCCGTAAAATATAAATGCTTTCTGCTTCCAGCTTATCTAATTTATCTGCTGTTTCGATTGCTTGTGACATAACGCTCCCCCGTTTATTTAATATTGATTGGCTTCCTGCTTCGCCGTGACGATTTCCTCCTGGCTGCCGTCCGGCCACTGCATCTGCCATTTGATTTCTTGTTCATTATTCTCTGCATAGAGCCGCCCGCCGCGGCCGCCCAAATCTGCCGCCAGATAATAGTAAATGGCCTGTCTCGGACATTCCTTGACGCAGGCGGTGCAGCCCCAGCAGTCCCGCACATCGCGGATGGCGGCTTTTCCGGCACGCAGCTGCAGAAGATTTCCCGGGCATACCTCCGTGCACAGGCCACAGCCTACACATTTCTCTTTTTCAATGGCGATACTCATCCGACCGTCTCCTTTGCCGCCACGTTCAACGGACGGCGGATAATCTTAATCTGACCTTCTTCCAACCGCGAATTGATAAATACCTTGAACTCATCGCGCATTTCCGGATAATCCAAATGCTCGGCAAAGCCCGGCCAGCGGGTTTCCTTGCGCGCTGCCAGATGTGCCAACAGCGCCTGACAGACGAGCAGCCGTTCCCGCAGTTCAAAAATTTTCATTAGCCCATAGGCATCTTCCGCGCGCAGGCTGTCGCTAAGACTTTGCAGACGCTCGATATGCTTGGCGGCAATCTGCAGGGAACTTTCGCTATAACCGTAATATGTCTTAATGCCGCCGGCATATTCATCCATAGCCTGCTGCATGGCTTCTTCCAAACTTTCTGCCGTATAGGGGCTCTCTGTCGCTGTGCCGCTAAAATGCTGTACCTGCTTGATAATCGTATCTTTTATGCCGGTCAAATCCATTTTTGTTGCAGCCTTGACCGCGTATTTTGCCGCAGATTCGGCGGCAATCTCCCCTTCAACAAAGGCACCCGTCACATATTTTTGCGGACAGCCGCCTGCCACATCCCCCGCCGCAAAGAGTCCCGGAAGAGTCGTTGACCGGTCAGCGCCAATCCAATAGCCGCTGGCAGTATGACCGCCCACCACATAAGGCTCGGAACCTTCGATTTCCACATCGAACTCCTGTGGACTCAAACCGCTTTCCCGCCAAAAGAGCGTTTGCGCGGGCGCCATATTGAGATAGGCACGCTCCAAAGCTGCCGCCTGCTCCGGGCTGATACCACGCGTGGCCAAATAGCAGGGACCATGGCCGGACAGATTTTCCTTGACCACCGCCCAAAGGCGCTGCGCCGTGGTATTGCCATATTTTCCCTGATACTTTTCCCCACGGGAGTTGACCTGCGGCGCGCCTACGCCCTGCGCAATCGTGCCGGTTGGCGCGATTGTCCCCTTGCACCTGAGAGCGATAAAGCGCATCTCGAAAGTGGTCATTTCCGCCCCGGCCCGCAGCCCCATGGCATAGCCTGCGCCGGTATTAAAGGGGCTGTACCACATCTTGTGACGGGAAGTGCCGGGATGATTGGGGTGGTAAAGCCCTGCTGCCCCGCCTGTGGCACAAATCACCGCCTTGGCGGCAAAGAGCACGATTTCTTCCTGTTTTAAGTCAATCCCCCATGCCCCGCGCACCTGACCGTCAACAACGAGATAATCCACGATATTGACATGATTTCGGACGTTGACATTTGACTGGTCAAGTACGGCCTTGGCGAGTATCGGCTTGATATTTTCCCCATTTATCTTGATATTGCGCCAGCCCCGCGCGGCATAAGAGCCATCGGGATTTTTCTGAATCACCAGCCCCAGTTTTTCGAGTTTGGCGGTTACTTCATTGAGCCCCTCGCTCATGGACAGGAGCAAGTCCTCCCGCACAATCCCTGCCGCATCTTCCTTGGCATAATCCACATAATCCTGCGGCGTATGCCCCGGCGTGATATAGGCATTCAGCGCATTGACCCCTGCCGCAAGGCACCCGCTGCGCTTGATATTGGCCTTATCCACCAGCAGGACATTTAATTCCGGGTGTTTTTCGCCCAAGGTAAGCGCCGCATAGCAGCCTGCCGCCCCGCCGCCGATAAGCAAAATATCCGCCTGTTCTTCTCGTACATTCATGTTCCTCATCTGCCTTATCAAATCACTACGGACTCCTGCCGCTTGGCGCGGTTTTCGATAATCCGTGTCTGCCCTGCCTCCAGGCTGTAAATGCGATGGATAAAGGCCAGCGCCTTATCCCCGACCTGCAAAGGCTCTTTTTCCAGACTGCGCGCCGCCCGCAAAATCTGACCGCGAACCTCAATATCCACAGCCATATTGCTGCCTCGGAAGTAGGTGGCCTTCACCACGCCCTGCTCGGCACCCAACGGCAGGGAAATCTCCCTTTCGTCCTTGGCCAGTTCGATAAACTCTGGCCGGATAATACCCTGATGACTGCCAGCCTGATTCTGCTCGTCCTCAAAGCCCTTAAAGTGCGTATAGTCCTCCACCTTCACAGACTCGCCGATAAAATCCGCCACAAAGGGCGTCTGCGGCGACTGATAGATTTCTACAGGACTGCCCGCCTGCTCAATGCGACCCTTGTTGACGATGATGATTTTATCGGCCACCTCC
Source organism: Pseudoselenomonas ruminantium (assembly GCA_902781305.1). GTDB lineage: Bacteria > Bacillota > Negativicutes > Selenomonadales > Selenomonadaceae > Selenomonas_A > Selenomonas_A ruminantium_K. The sequence goes on along the minus strand of CACZIV010000078.1, from coordinate 5,161 downwards.
ACGGCCTCGTCCTGGTCATGGGTCACAAACAGGCTCGTAATGCCCAAGCTATGAATCGCCTCCCGCAGCCAGCTCCTGAGTTCCTTGCGCACCTTGGCATCAATGGCCGCAAAGGGCTCATCCAAAAGCAAGACTTTTGGATTTGGTGCCAAAGCCCGCGCAAAGGCCACCCGCTGCCGCTGACCGCCGGAAAGCTGCTGGGGATAACGCTTGGCGACTGCCGTAAGCCCCGTAAGTTCCAGTAGTTCATCCGTCCGCACCTTGATGGTATGGTCATCCACCTTCTGCACCCGCAGGCCAAAAGCGAGATTATCCCGCACCGTCATATGGCGGAACAGCGCGTAATTCTGAAACACAAAGCCAATGCCCCGCTCCCGCGCCGGAATCTTATTGACGCGCCGCCCGGCAATCCAAATATCGCCCTTATCCGGCTGTTCTAACCCCGCCAGCATCCGCAGGAGCGTGGTCTTGCCACTGCCGGAAGGCCCCAGGAGCCCGGCCAGCTGTCCTTTTTCCACACCAAAACTTGCATCATCAGCCGCCTTAAAGCTGCCAAAATATTTTTCGATATGCTTCAGTTCTACTTCATAACTCATGTTCACCAGTCCTTTCCGCTCTCGTCAGCCGCCACTCCACCAAATTGCGTAAGATAAGCACTACCACAGCCAGAATCACCAGAATCGACGCTACGGCAAAAGCCGCCGTAAAATTATATTCATTGTAGAGAATCTCAATATGCAAGGGCAGCGTGTTGGTCTTGCCCCGGATATGACCGGACACCACCGATACTGCCCCGAACTCACCCATGGCGCGGGCACTGCAGAGGATAATGCCGTAGAGCAGGCCCCATTTGATATTGGGCAGGGTAATCTGCCAAAAAATCCGCCAGCCGCTGGCCCCCATAAGTGCCGCCGCTTCTTCCTCCTGCCGCCCCTGCGCCTCCATCACCGGCACAATGCTGCGCGCGATAAACGGCAAAGTCACAAAAATGGTCGCCAGCACAATCCCCGGCACCGCAAACACCACTGCCACCTGATAGGCCTGCAAGGTATCGTAGAACGGGCTTAACCTGCCAAACAGCATGATAAAGAACAAGCCCGCTACCACCGGCGATACCGCAAAGGGCAAATCAATAATGGCCCCCAAAAGACTCTTGCCCTTGAAATCAAACTTCGTCAGCAGCCACGCTGCTGCCAAACCAAACACGGTGTTCGACAGCACCGCCAAAATCGTCGCTTCCGCTGTCAGCCACAGCGCCTTCTGCGCAAAAGGCTCACTGACTGCCCGCATATAAGCTGACCAGCCCTTAGCCAAAGCCTCCACGCCAATCAATACCAAAGGCAGAACCATCATGATGACCAGAAAGGCGGCACCAATGAAAATCAGCGACCACTTGACCAGCTTTTCCTGCCAAGCCCCAGCCGCAAGTTTTTCTTTTGCCTTAACACTTGCTAATTTGCTGACCAGTTCCATCAGCCACACCTCCTGCCAACAGCTCCCCATAATTCCACATGCTCATAACGCTCCCCCCAGTTTCTACGACAAAAAGAGGCTCCACAAATCACCCTTACAGGCAATCTGCAGAACCTCCAATTTTTTTGGTCAGTTCAACCCGATTTACACTTTATATCGTCATTGCTCTCTGACGATGACTTTATGTTACATTATTACACCTATTATGTCAATAGGTGTAAAGCAAATTTGCCAAAAAATATTTCCTATACACAAAACCTCCGAATCTCCCCCAGCCGCCTATAAAGATTCTTCCCCGGGCAGGTTGTATCATTTACATCCCGATGCCCCACAATCACGCCCTTCTTCAACGGGTCAAGCCCATATTTTTTGCAAAGCCACCGACAAAGCTCCTTGACCGATTGCATCTGCGCATCCGTAGGCTTACCGATATCAAAATTCCCCGCCAGGCAAATCCCCAAGGAATGCTTATTATGTCCCAGTGCATGCGCTCCTATCGCGCGCGGACGCCGCCCCTGTTCAATCATGCCATCCTTGCGAATCAGGTAATGATAGCCAATCCCCGCCCATTTCCGTTCTTCCTGATGGAATTTATGAATCTCCGCTGCTGTAGAATCCTTATCCACATCCGGAAAGCCCGTATGGTGAATGACCAAAGCATCCGTGACCGGACGCTCCTCATATTCCGTAAACTGAAAAAAGCGTTTATAAATCATCGGCTCATAATAAGAGGCCTCCACAATTTTCTGCCCATCTGCCACGCCAAGCAAACAGGCCGCCCCCAAGCACAAAAACTCCCGCCTGTTCATCACCAGTCCCCCTTACCAAAATTCCAATCCGCTCTCCACCAATCTTTTTATACCTCAAAATTTCGCCTCCCGCCCAAATAAATCCTGCCCACAAAAGCCCGGTAACAAAAAACACCTGACCCGGAAGCCGAATGCAGCCTTGGCCCAAGTGATTTTCCCCAAGCACACCATCAAAAGCCCAAAAGCCGGCTCCTAAGCAAAATAAAAGTCACGACACGAAAAACACCTGCACCAAGAAACAAACGTAACTTGGCGCAGGTGCTTGCTTTTTGACCGGAGCGCACCGCCGAAGGCTGGCTCCGCTAAGAAAAAATCTAAGTAAACGACTGAAAGCCGCGACGTGGTAACCGGAGCATCTAGCTAAGTTAACGGTATTAGCGAGGGAGCCATTTGCGCGCAGGTCAAAAAGCAAGCACCTGCGCCGAGCCACTACCGTCCCTTAACGTATCGTTCATTATGCTCCTAATCTCTGCAGCCGATAATGCTGATACCCATTCAAAATGAGCAATACAAACAACGACATCCCCAGCATCACAATCGCCACCGCCACAGCCGCCTGATAATCAAACTGCTCCAGCTTCGTCATAATGAGCAGCGGCGCAATCTCCGTTTCATAGGGCATATTCCCCGCGATAAAGACCACGCTGCCATACTCGCCAATCCCCCGGGCAAAGGCCAGCGCAAAGCCACTGATTAGCGGTGTAATAAGTTCCGGGAAAATCACCTTGCGGAAGGTCAGGAATTTTCCCGCTCCCATAATGGCCGCCGCTTCCTCCAACGATCCGTCCAAATCCCTGAGCACCGGCTGGACACTGCGCACGACAAAGGGTATGCCCACAAAGATAAGCGCTATCGTAATCCCTACTGCCGAAAACGCCGAGGGAATGCCTGCAGCATAGAAGAACTGGCCCAGCCAGCCATTTTCCACATAGAGCGTGGTCAGCGCGATACCTGCCACTGCGGTTGGCAGGGCAAAGGGCAGGTCGATAAGCCCATCCATCAGCCGTTTGCCGGGGAAATTATAGCGCACCAGCACCCAGGACAACAGCAGCCCGAACACGGCGTTAATCACAGCCGCCGCAAACGCACAGCCAAAGCTCAGCATATAGCCATGCACCATGCGGTAATCCGTCACCTGCCGGATAAAGCTTTCCCCGCTCATGCCGCTGGCATAGAGCACAAACGCCCCCAGTGGCAAGAAAATCAACAATGACAGATAGAAAAACACAATTCCCAAGGCGAACCCGCCGCCCGGAATAACCTGCCCCAGCCTCAGCATAACACTTCCCCCTTACGCTTACTTCTGATAAATCTGGTCAAAGGTGCCGCCATCGGCAAAATGTTCCTTTTGGGCTTTCGTCCAGCCGCCAAAGGCATCATCAATGGTAAAGAGCTTGAGTTCCGGGAACTGGCTCTTGTATTTTTCAAAGACGGCTTTATTGCGCGGACGATAGAAATTCTTGGCGGCAATTTCCTGCCCGTTTTCGGAATAAAGATAATTGATGTAGGCCTCGGCCACCTTGCGGGTACCCTTCTTGTCCACGACCTTATCCACCACCGCAACGGACGGCTCAGCCAAAATGGACAGGGACGGCGCTACGATTTCATAATCCGGCGAATCCTTGAGCGTAATCAGCGCTTCATTTTCCCAGGCAATCAGCACATCGCCCTGACCGCGCTGCACAAAGCTGGTCGTTGCACCACGGGCACCGGAATCCAGCGCCACCACATTCTGGAACAGCTTTTTGATAAAGCCCTTGACCTGCGTTTCGTCACCGCCAAATTTCTGACGGGCATATTCCCAGGCCGCCAAGTAGTTCCAACGGGCACCGCCAGAGGTCTTGGGATTCGGCGTGACGATTTTCACATCATCCCGCACCAAATCGTCCCAATCGTGGATGTTCTTGGGATTGCCCTTGCGCACGAGGAAGACAATGGTCGAAGTATAGGGTGCGGAGTTATCGGGAAATTTCTTCAGCCAATCCTTGTCGATAAGCCCTGCCTGCGCGATTTCGTCCACGTCATACGCCAAAGCGAGCGTCACGACATCCGCCTCCAAGCCTTCAATGACCGAACGCGCCTGCTTGCCGGAACCACCGTTGGACTGACGGAATTCCACATCCTGACCGCTTTCCTTCTTCCATTCCCCCGTAAACACCTGATTAAATTCAGCATAGAGTTCGCGGGTCGGGTCATAGGACACATTCAAAAATTCCCCTGCCCCTTTGCTGTCGGCACCATTTGCCGCCTGTTCACTGCCGCAGCCGGCAAAACCGATTGCCGCCACTATTCCTAATGCCAAACTTGCCGTTTTCCACCACTTCATATGATTACCTCCCCAACATAAATATAAATAAATTCCTATATAAAATAAGAGGCTCCACAAAATTCCCCGCAAGGAATTTGTGGAACCTCCAATTTTTTTGGTCAGTTCACTGAACCGTATTTACTTCACGCAAGCATTTAACACTTGTGTTCATTTGCGATGACCTTATGTTACACTATTACACCTATTATGTCAATAGGCAAGGCAAAATTTTACATCCGTCTCCTCAGCAGCCGTATCCTCTGCCACTGCCTGGTCGAGCACAAAATGAATGAATTCATCTACGGCATCCTGACTCGGCACCTTGGCGGTGTACATCTGATTGCCCATCTGCGGCACCATCATTTCCGGCATGCGCTCACACATGACAAGCTGTGCGCCATAGCGCTCCATGATTTCGGCATGGATATGCATATACTGATGGCAGTCACGGCGGCTGGCATAGACACAGTAACAATGCTCACCGCTGTCCGGCAGTTTCCGATAGTTGTCCGTCACCATGTCCGCCCAAACCTGATACACATCGGTGGAATGGGCAAAGTCAATCATATCC
>CACZIV010000077.1 GCA_902781305.1 Pseudoselenomonas ruminantium | reverse complement strand
CAGGGTAATGTCGTAGAGCTGCGCTGCACGGCTGACCTCGATTCCAAGACGGGCGGCGCAACTGCCGGCCGCAAGGTCAAGGGCACCATTCACTGGGTAGCCGCCAAGACGGCCCTGCCGGCAGAAGTACGTCTCTATGACTACCTGCTGGAAACCGATGAAAATGGCAATCTGCCGGACGATTTCATCGGCGCCCTCAACAAGAATTCTCTGGAAGTTATCGACAATGCCCTGGTTGAGCCCAGCGTGAAGCTGCAGGCTGCCGGCAAGCATTATCAGTTCCTGCGTACGGGTTACTTCGTGATTGACCCGGATACCACGCCGGATAAACTGGTCTTTAACCGCGTAGTTGGCCTGCGTGACAGCTGGGCGAAAGAAAAGAATAAATAATGTTTAAGGGATGACGAAAAGAAAGAAGGGGAAGAATTGACTTCAACAACGATAGCCATCGTTATCTTCGTGGCTGCGTATGCCTTGATTATCTCGGAAAAGGTACATCGCACCATCGTCGGTATCTTTGGCGCTATGCTGATGATTCTCTTTGGCATCATCAGCCAGGAAACCGCCATTCACCATATTGACTTTAATACCTTAGGGCTCTTGATGGGCATGATGATTATCGTCAATATCACCAGTGAAACAGGACTCTTTAACTTCCTCGCCATTTGGGCGGCGAAGAAGGTCAAGGCAAAGCCTGTGGCGCTTTTGGTGGCGCTGTCCATCATCACGGCAGTTTGCTCGGCCCTGCTCGATAACGTGACCACGGTGCTTTTGACCGTGCCCATCACGTTCAGCATTACGTCACAGCTCAAAGTGGATGTAAAGCCCTATCTGATGGCGCAGATTATCTCGTCGAACATCGGCGGCACGGCGACCCTTATCGGTGACCCGCCAAACATCATGATTGGCAGTGCCGTAGGGCTGAGCTTTATGGACTTCATTCAGAACATGACGCTGGTATCGGTCGTTATCTTCATCGTCGTGCAGGGCGTTCTCGTAGCGCTCTACGGCAGCAAGCTCAAGACTACGCCGGAACTGCAGGACAAGGTTATGCGTCTTAACGCCAAGAGTCAGATTGCCGACAAGGCTCTGCTCAAAAAATGCCTGGGCGTTATCTTCTTCACGATTACGCTCTTTACCCTGCATGGTGCTTTGGGCCTTGAAACGGCTACGGCAGCGCTTACGGGCGCAGGCCTGCTGCTCCTGCTCACCTACACTCGCAATGAAGCCATGATTGCTAAAGTCCTTTCCAAGGTGGAATGGCTGGCGATCTTCTTCTTTGCCGGTCTGTTCGTGCTCGTCGGTGCGCTGGTGGAAACGGGCGTAATCAAGGCTATGGCGGCAGAAGCCCTGGCACTGACTAACGGCAATGTGCCCATGACGGCTATGCTGATTCTCTGGATGAGTGCCATTGCTTCGGCCTTCATCGATAACATTCCCTTCGTGGCCACGCTGATTCCGCTGATTCAGGATATGGGCCAGATGGGCCTTTCCAACCTCGAACCCATGTGGTGGAGTTTGGCACTGGGCGCCTGCCTCGGCGGTAATGGTACGCTTATCGGTGCCTCGGCTAACGTGGTTGTGGCATCCCTTGCCGCACAGCACGGCAAGCAGATTTCCTTCATCGGTTTCATGAAGGTTGCTTTCCCGGTGATGATTCTCACCATCATCATGGCCAATATCTACATTTGGATTTGGCATCTTTAATGACAAGAACATAGCAAAATGCTCTGTGTGTAGAAAACACGCAGAGCATTTTTTGTATTGCAGGTATTTCGGAAATTTTGTCGAATAACGTATAAGAATGTATCATTTGATTGGTTTAGGCGGCTGGGGCGGATTCTGCCCGCCGGCAGCGGCGAGATTATCGAGCTCGTCCCAGGAAAGTTCCCGCTTCTGGGTGCGCATATCATATAACTTGGTTTTCAGGCTGTCTTTAACCTTGCTGAAACGGGAAAAATCTGTTGTTTGCAGTTCACGTTCAATATTCATAATAGCGTCACTCCTATCTGTTATCTTCATTCTACCATAACATACGATTGGATGGATAGGTTATTACAGATTTTGGAAAATTTTTGGGAAAAAGTTTGAGGATTTTTATGAAAAATTATTTTTATTTGGGTATCGGCATTATTATTACCTTGATTGTATGTTTGTTGGGGTATGGTATATATATGAATCAGCGGGGGGAAAATGAAATCGCCCAGCGGATGGAGAATCTGCGGCTGCCGCTTACCGGAACGGAAGTTCGGGAACGGGAGATAACGCCGATGGTGGAATTGGAACTGGCCAATCTTTACTGTGATGATATGACCGATGTAATCGCGCGGGAAAATGGCCGTGTTACGCAGGTGTTTGTGGAAAAACACAGCAATGTTACAGCAGGTAAGCCCTTAATGCAGTTGGTGGATGAGGATATCCCCTTGAAGCTGAAGCAGGTGGACAGCGATATTTTGGAAGCGGAAGCCCAGCTTCTGAAAACGCGTAATTCCTATAATCGTTATAAACAGCTGCGGGAATCGCAGGCAATTTCGGCGGAAAAGTACGATGAAGCCGAAGCAGACTATAAGGCGGCGCAGGCTAAACTATCGAATTGTGAGGTCGTACGGGAGCAGCTGCTTATGCGGCAGTCCCGGCAGATGGTCACGTCTTCCATTGATGGTGAGGTCTTGCGGCTTTATCAGTCGGAAGGCGCATATGTTACGGCAGGGACTCCCGTAGCTTTGGTCGGTGATTTCAGCAAGCTGTATTTTACGGCACCAGTGGTGGATGAGCAGGCGCAGCGGATGGAAATTGGCCGGCAGATTAATCTGACCATTGCCGGCGGGGCTGCCTCCGTGCTGGGGGGCGAGGCACTGCCCAAATCGTATGGTGCCAATTATTCGGCAGGCAATTTAGGCGATGACCAGGTATTTACCGCCGCGGTGATTAAGATAACGCCGGGGCTCGATGAACCGGCAACGGTGCGGCAGGTCGTCTGGCAGATTGACAACCGTGTGGGGCTGTTGGAGCCGGGAGCGTATCGGAGAGTGCGCCTGTATGCGAATACTACCCGCAAGTGCCTGGCTGTTCCTGTGGCGGCTTTTGTCGATGAATCTCACGACCGGGTATCGGTTATGGAAGCCGATGGCCGCCTGGGGTTCCGGGACGTTACGACAGGCGTATCGGATGGCAATTATATAGAAGTAATCTCCGGGCTGCAGTTGGGGGATATCGTCATCACCGCGGATACGGAAGGGGTAGCGGCAGGTACAGAGATAGAACTGACTATCGAGGAAAATTAAGGGGAGGATATTGGGTTATGGCAGATGGCAGCAAGATTTTTAGTAAGGCAGCGCTCGACAAGCTGCGCTCGCCAGACCGGCTCGATATGCTTCTGCCGATTACGACGCCCATTGGCTGGATGGGATTAATCGCCGTAGGCCTGTTGCTGCTGTCTGTCGTTTTGTGGTCAATCTTTGGTTCCTTTACGGAGCGGGCGGATGGCAAGGGCATGATTATGGATTCGGGCGGTATGGCGACGATAAATCATGTGGCTGGAGGAAAAATTGCCCATCTTTATGTGCGGGATGGTTCGACCATTAAGAAGGGCGATCTGATTGCCCGCTTAGAGCAGCCGGAGCAGTCGGCGGATACGAATATGGCGCAGTATGGCCCGCAGCTGGCCGGCAGCATGAAGGATACGGCCGACAGGGTTTACCAGTACAGGGCAAAACTCTATCAGCAGGTTGTGTCCCGTGATATTGTCAGCGATTATGACGGCATTGTGGAAGAAATCATGGTGCGCAAGGGCAGCGTTATCAATAGCGGCAGTCCTATCTGCACGGTGCGGCTGACGAAAAAGCGCAGTGACTTGACAGGGATTATGTATGTGCCGGTGGATAAGGGCAAGCGCATTGAACCGGGGCAGACCATTCAGCTGGTGCCCAATGGCGTAGATGTGCAGGAATCCGGCAGCCTGATTGGTGTCGTGCGTACGGTGTCCAATTATCCGGTACCGTTAAAGTCCATCGAGCAGCGGGTCAGCAATCCGGAGCTCGCGCAATGGCTGATGGCCAGCGGCCAGGGGGCTGTGATGGAAGTGAGCTTCGTGCTGGTCAAAGATGAGAACAATCCTTCAGGGTATTTATGGACTTCCTTTGTGGGTGAGCACAAGCCGGTGACGGCAGGCAGTTTCTGTACTGGCTCAGTGATTATTGAACGGCGGCCGCCGATTGAAAAAGTATTTTATCGAATCAGCCAGTGGCTGCGTAACAGGTGAGTCAGATGGTGATGGATTTTTTGCATAATTTTGGGAACAAGCAGGGCAAGCGGGTAAAGGTCCCCACAGTTTTGCAGATGGAGGCCACGGAATGCGGGGCGGCTTCGCTGTCGATGATTCTGGCGCACTATGGGCTGTGGATACCGTTGGAGAAACTGCGGGCGGAATGCGGAGTAAATCGCGATGGCAGCAAGGCCAGCAATGTGATGCGGGCGGCCAAGGCGCGCGGCTGTGAGGTGCATGGCTATCGCTGGGAGGCAGAGAGCCTGCGGGCAGAGCAGGATTATCCGCTGATTATCCACTGGGAGTTTAATCATTTTTTGGTGCTGGAAGGAATTATTGGGGATACGGTGTATCTGAATGACCCGGCCATGGGACGGCGTACGGTACACTGGGATGAGTTTGTGACGTCCTATACGGGGATTGCCCTGACCATCCGGCCCGCAGCAGGCTTTAAGCCGGCGGGCCATCGCTACAATGTCTTTAAGGCGGTGGCGGAAAAGCTTTGGGAGGACAAGTGGGGGATGACCTTCCTCATTTTGCTGGGCCTCTGCATGATTGTGCCAGGGTTGGCTGCGCCGGTGTTCAGTCAGGTGTTTTTGGACGATATTCTTACGGGCAAGCACCGGGATTGGATGGTCAACCTCTGCCTGGCGATGACCGTATCCTTTATCGTTTCGGCGGTGCTGACCTGGTTGCGGGCGGTGCTGCTCACGCACTGGCAGCGCAAGCTGACATTGGCGGATTCATCGAGCTTTTTCTGGCATCTTTTGCGGCTGCCGATGCAGTTTTTCCATCAGCGTTATGCTGCGGAAGTGGCGGGGCGCATCTCCATGAATGAATCTGTGGCAGGTGTGCTTTCAGGCAGCGCAGCCACGGCGGTATTGGATGCCTTTGTGGCGTTGTTTTTCCTGTTGCTGCTCCTGCAGTACAATATGCTGCTTACGCTAATTGGTATCTTGTTTATGGCGATGAATATTGCGGTGTTGATGTTGACCCGGCGGCATTTGACGGATTTGGCCATGCGGATTCAGCAGGATGAGGGCAAGGAATACGGTACCAGCATTAATGGTCTGACCATGATTGACAGCATCAAGGCCAACGGCAACGAAGGCGATTTCTTTATGAAATGGGCCGGCTACCGGGCCAAGGTCTTGAACGGGATGCAGGAAGCGCAGCTGTGGATGCTGTCTGTGACCATGCTGCCGACCCTGCTTTCTGGGCTTAACGGGGCGCTCATCATGACCTTTGGCGGTTTTTCCATTATGGATGGCGCCATGACGGCAGGTATGTTTGTGGCCTTTCAGCATCTGATGGGCAGTTTTCAGGCGCCTGTGGGCAATCTGACGGGGCTCTATACCAGTCTGCAGAATACGGAAATGCAGATGCAGCGCCTTAATGATGTGTGCCGCTATGAAGTGGATGATTTGAACTATCCGCAGACGGAAGTGAAAGACTTCCCCAAGCACCGCCTGTCCGGGGAATTGGAACTAAAGCATGTCAGCTTTGGCTACAGCCCTTTAGAGCCGCCTTTGCTTACGGATTTTAACCTGCATTTGCAGCCGGGGCATTGGGTGGCGATTGTCGGTGCTTCAGGCAGCGGAAAGTCCACGGTGGCCAAGGTCATTACGGGGCTTTATGAGCAGTGGGGCGGAGAACTGCTCTTTGACGGCTATCCCAGGCGGCAGGTACCGCGCAGCGTGATTACGACGTCGCTGGCCGCGGTTGACCAGGAGGCATTTCAGATTACCGGCACCGTCGGGGAAAATATTGCCCTCTTTGACCGTTCCCTGCGGCAGGGCGATATTGTGCGGGCCGCCAAGGATGCCTGCATCCATGAGGATATCCTGCAGCTTGAAGACGGCTATGATGCGCAGGTTTCAGAAGGTGGGCTTAATTTTTCCGGTGGGCAGCGGCAGCGTTTGGAGATTGCGCGCGCGCTGGCGGTGAATCCGTCCATTCTGATACTTGATGAGGCGACCAGTGCATTAGACCCCGTTACCGAGGAAAAGGTGCTGGAAAATATCCGTCATCGGGGCTGTGCCTGTGTGCTTATCGCCCATCGGTTGTCCACCATCCGCGATGCGGATGAAATCATCGTGCTCGAACATGGGCAGATTGCCGAGCGGGGGCGTCATCGGGAGATGATGAAACACGATGGCCCCTATAGGCGGCTTATTGAAGAACGCAGCAGCAAGTGATAGATAGATTGTGATGTGATGTTATGGAATTACAGGCGGGCAAACGCTGGCGGCTGACAAATGAAGATTGTTTCCTGCAAGTTGCTGCCGGACAGGTGGAGGTTTACGCCGTCACGCGCAAAGGCAGGGATTTTCGGCAGGCATATTTGCTGACTTTGGCAGAAGGTGCAGCCATTTTTCCCGCAATGGACGAGTTTGCGGAAATTGATTTTCTGCTTTATGCGGTAAAAGACAGTGCACTTGTTGAGCGCTCTTTTGCGGAAGTGGCAACACAGGAATTGCAGCCCCTTATGCAGGCCTGGTTTAAAGCCTTGGGAAAAATCGGCTGGTTAAAGCGTTTGGCGGCTTTGGGGGATGATGTGCTATTGCTTTGGGGCAATGGCGATGTCCTGCAGGGACCATTTGCCGACACATCTGCACTTATGGCAGAGTTTATGCAGCATCAGCAGATTTTTTCCATGCTGCAGGGAATGCGCTTTTTGTCCGCGGATAAGCAGCTGAGCAGACGGCAGAAAATCATCGAGCGGCAGAAAAAATGGCTGGTGGATGATGCCATCAGCATGCTCCTGGGCGAGGCGGAAATCCTTTACGAAGAAAGCAGTATGGAGCAGGGCGGAGAGGCTGTAGATGAGACGGGCTTTATCCTCCGGCTGGTCATGAAAGCGCTGTCCATGCCGGAAGCGGATTTGAGTTTGTCTACTGATATTGCCAAAAAACTGGATTCCCTGTCGCTGTTGCGGCGGCTGGCCCAAAAGGCCAATATCGAACTGCGGCTGGTGAAGCTGGAGGGAAAGAAATGGTATTGCCGGGACAGTGGTGTCCTGATTGGTTATTATGGGGAGGAGAAGGAAATTGCTGCCCTTATTCCCGATACTCCGCATAGTTATCGGATGGTTACCCGTAAAAATCCTGCGGGCATTCCGCTCACTGCGGAAACAGCGAAACAGTTAGACCAAGATGCTTTTGTCTGTTATGCAGGTTTACCACGGCGCAAGCTCAAAATCAGCGACCTGCTGCGTTTTATGCTTCATCAGTGTTGGAAGGCAGATTATCGGACGATACTTTTGGTGAGTTTTTTTGCTGGTTTGATTCCGTTGGTCAGTCCGATTATTACGGAAACCATCTTTCAGGATATTCTGCCCATCCTGGATAGAGAGGGCCTGGTTACGGTTACGCAGGTGATGATGGTGACGAGTTTCACCATGGCGGTGCTCGCCATGATTAGGTCGGTGGCCGTCATGCGCATCAGTACCCGGCTGGATATGGCGGTGGAAGCGGCGCTTTGGGGGAGACTCTTGTCCCTGCCACAGAAGTTTTTCCACCGTTTTACCACGGGGGAACTAGCCAGCCGTATGCGGGGCATTGAAGCGGTGAAAGAGGTCGTCAGCGGCAATTTTGTGGCGACGGTCTTCAATACGGTGTTTTCGTTCTGGAGCCTTCTCCTCATGTGTTGGTACAGTCTGAAACTTACGGCGGCAGCTGTGGCAGTCTGGCTCGTCTGGTGCCTGATTACGGTCTTCGTTTATCGGCGTGTGTTGGGCTTTCAGCGCAAGCTTATTGCCGCCAATAACGAGGAAGCCGGGCTGGTACAACAGATTTTTACTGGTCTTTCCAAGTTCCGGGTGCATGGGGCTGAAGAACAGGCTTATCACCTTTGGAGCAAGGTCTTTGGCGAGACCTGGAAGTGGAATCTGGCATTGCGTTGGCAGGGAAATTACAATACCATTATCGCTGCGGCGCAGCCCTTTATCCTGACCATGCTGTTGTATTACATCGTAGTCTATGGCATGCAGGGCATGGTCAGTGATGGCAATGGCGGAAAAGCCGTGCAAACAGGGATAGGTTATGCACAGTTTCTGGCCTTTGAAGCGGCTTTTAGTTCTTTTAATGCGACACTTAATGCGGTGATTCCGCTGGTGGGCACTTTCTTCACCATTCAGCCGCATATTGAAAATCTGCGGCCCATTTTGGAGGAAGTACCGGAGACTACGGAGGACAAACAGGAAGCAGACCCCTTGTCCGGTGCTATTGAGGTCAGCCATCTGACCTTTGCCTATGGGGAAGGGAAAAAAGATGTGCTTCACGATGTGAGCTTTCAGGTGGCGGCCGGCGAAAATGTCGCCATTGTCGGCCATTCCGGCTGCGGCAAGTCCACGCTGGTACGTTTGCTCTTAGGCTTTGAACAGCCGAAAAGTGGTGCGATTTACTATGATGGCCAGTCTTTTGCTGAACTTTCCCCGCCTTCGGTGCGCTCCCAAATGGGAGTGGTTCTGCAAAACGGCCAGCTGATGACCGGGGATATCTTTACCAATATTGTCGGACAGACGGCACTGACCCAGGATGATGCCTGGGCGGCGGCAGAAGCGGCAGGCATTGCCGAGGATATCCGGGAAATGCCCATGGGGATGCAGACCGTAATCAGCGAAGGCTCCAACAATATTTCCGGGGGACAGCGGCAGCGGATTATGATTGCCCGCGCATTGGCAGGCAAACCCGCAATCCTCATCTTTGATGAAGCCACGAGCGCCCTCGACAACCGCACGCAGGCCATTGTGACGGAGAGCTTGAACAAATTAAAAACAACGCGTCTGGTAATCGCGCACCGGTTATCGACGATTAAGGAATGTGACCGAATTCTGGTGATGGACAAGGGTAGACTTGTGGAAAGCGGCACTTATGAGGAACTGTTGGCGCAGGATGGTGTTTTTGCCCAATTAGTAAGACGGCAGGTAGCATAGGAGTTTTGAAGATGGAAGAAAAAGATTGGAACGCAGTTGCCCAGCAGGCTGTGGAAGATGATGCGGCCTTTGATGAACTGTACGAGCATTTTTTCCCGAAGATATATAATCTGACTCAAACTTCGCAGGTGCTGAGCACCCGTAAAGCCTTGTGAAATCTATGTTTGTAGCAAAATAAATAGCATGAACTGCACCAATTTAGTATAATTAAG